>NZ_JACGVM010000007.1:0-184836 GCF_014077195.1 Colwellia sp. BRX9-1 | reverse complement strand
GCTTAGCTTTAGCTTCGGCTTCGGCTCTTGCCGCTGCTTTACGCTCAGCTTCTGCTTCAGCTTTTGCTGCAGCAACTGCTTTACCATTTTCTGCTTCTTTAGCATCAGCAATTGCTTTTGCTTCAGCAGCTGCTTGAGCGGCAATTTCAGCTTCTGCTGCTACTTTAGCTTCAGCTTCTGCTTGCTGTTGTTCTTCAACTTCGCTGCGCTTAACATAAGTGCGTTTTTTACGCACTTCAACATTAACTGACTTAGCTTTACTGCCATGTCCCATCGTTAACGTTGATTTAGATTTACGGTTAAGCGTCATTTTTAATGGTCCGGCTGTTGAGTCGTCACCATGTTGCTTTTTCAAGTGGTCTAACAATGCTTCTTTTTCATCTTGTGATACGGAATCGGTCGCGGATTTATTCACGCCAGAGTCAGCCAATTGGCTAACTAAGCGGTCCACCGGTGTACCAATTTCTTGAGCAAGTTCTGCTACAGTTGTGTTTGACATCTACTATATTCTCCCGGGAATTATTCTTCGTTAAACCAACAAATATTACGCGCAGCCATAATTAACTCGCCCGCTTTGGTTTCATCTAATTCTTCAATATCGGCAATTTCGTCAACGCCTTGTTCAGCTAAGTCTTCAAGGGTAATTACACCACGACTTGCTAATACAAATGCTAAGTGACGTTCTAAACCGTCTAGCGCTAATAAATCAGCTGCTGGTTCTGCATTTTCAAGAGATTCTTCACTTGCTAATGCACGAGTCGTTAATGCCGCTTTGGCACGTTCACGAAGCGCTTCAACAATATCTTCATCCATACCGTCAATTTCTAACATTTCAGCTGCTGGTACGTAAGCGATTTCTTCTAACGTAGCAAAACCTTCTTCTGCTAATAAGTTAGCAAAATCATCATCGATATCTAAGTTATCTGTAAACAATGAAATAACTTTATCGTTTTCGGCTTGATGCTTCTCGTTCATGTCAGCAACAGTCATCACGTTTAATTCCCAGCCAGTTAATTGGCTAGCTAAACGGATATTTTGACCACTACGACCAATGGCCATCGCTAAATTGCCTTCTTCAACAGCAATATCCATGGTGCCTTTGTCTTCATCAACAATAATTGATGCAACTTCAGCTGGAGCCATTGCGTTGATAACATATTGTGCTGGGTTATCGTCATATAAAACGATATCAACACGTTCACCACCAAGCTCAGTTGAAACGGCTTGCACACGTGAACCACGCATACCAACACAAGCACCTACTGGGTCAATACGCTTGTCATTAGATTTTACAGAAATCTTTGCACGTGAACCTGGATCGCGAGCAGCGCCCTTAATTTCTAGCATCTCTTCGCCAATTTCTGGCACTTCTACGCGGAAAAGTTCAATTAACATTTCAGGCTTAGAACGAGTCACTAATAATTGTGCGCCGCGCGTTTCTGTTTTAATTTCGTATAACAAACCACGAACACGATCCCCTGGACGGAATGTTTCACGAGGTAACATATCGTCACGGTAGATAACCGCCTCTGCATTATTACCTAAATCAATAATGATGCTATCGCGACTGGCTTTTTTAACAACACCTGTCACTAGCTCGCCAATTTGTTCTTGGTAAGCTTCAACAATAAGAGCACGTTCTGCTTCACGAATTTTTTGAACAATAACTTGTTTTGCTGTTTGCGTAGTTACACGGTCAAATTTAACTGATTCAATTTGATCTTCAATGTAATCGCCTAACTGCAACTCTTCATTGTCGTACTGTGCAGCTGACAAACTCATTTCTGCAAATGGGTTTTCTGCTACGGCGTCATCGGCAACAACCAACCAACGTCGGAAAGTATCAAATTCACCGTTAGTACGGTCAATAGCGACACGAACAATAATGTCACCTTCATATTTTTTCTTTGTTGCTGTTTCTAAAGCGGTTTCCATTGCTTCAAAAATGCTTTCACGGGGTAATGCTTTTTCGTTAGATACGGCATCTACAACCAGTAATATTTCCTTACTCATGCTACTTAGCCTTTTTAATCGTTTCTGAACAGTTCAACTATTTATGTAATGACGTTGAACAACTACGTATTTTTATTTTATTGTTATTATTTGCTTAGCTTTTTTTATTATGATTAAAAACCAAATTGCCCTTAACAATATTACCAAGCACTAATTCATAGTCTTCACTGTCGACCGTTACTACTAAAGTATCGTTTTCAACGGCAGCTAAGCGACCTTTAAATTTGCGGCGACCGTTTAATGGTATAGATAATTTTACTTCAATAATTTCACCAATCACTGCTTCATAGTGTGGTTTATCAAATAACGGTCGGTCTAAACCGGGTGACGAAACTTCTAAATTAAACTCACTGCCGATAGGGTCTTCAACGTCAAGAATAGCGCCTACTTGACGGCTAACTTCAGCACAATCATCAACATCAATGCCATTCTCATGGTCGATAAACAAACGTAATACTGAGTTATTACCAGCACTAATATACTCAATGCCTAATAATTCCTTACCAACTTCTTCAACAGCAGGACGTAACATGTCTGTTAATTTATGTTCAAACTTAGCCAATCATTTTCTCCAAATAAAATCTTACTTTGTCTTCATGTATCAACATCCAGATACAAAAAAAGGGCTTATAGCCCAGCAATTCTTAAAGCTTATCGTGCTGAACAAATGTCCCAGATACGAAAAAGCCCCAATACGCGGGGCTTATTACACTGAACCCACGATGTTGATTTAACCTAGTGACTTATAAAATAAGCCGTCAAATCGATACAACAATATAAAATTATCTTCTAACTTTGCTTTAAGCAATAGCCAAAAAATTAATTTCAGTGAAATATTGTTATATTTAAGCTAGGTCAATTATATAGCGACTACCGCCGAATCGCAAGCCTAATTGATAGGATAAGCAATAAAACCTTAAGTTATAGAACTCATTAACGCCTACATTATATATCGCTCTAAATAACAGTAAGTTAGTAATTTTTTATCAAGCATGCTATAAATTGAAGTAGGCCTAACTTTTCAGTAAATCAACATATTATGTATAGCTATTCTCAATTATTAATGCGCAACGTCATTTTAGGGATGTTTTTTAATATTCTTATTGTTGTTATGGTGAGTTATTTCTTTGCTACCTCACTCTCGAGTAAGCAATTAATGATGCAAAACTCTATTTCAGCTATTATCGACGCATCAGATAAGACCAACCAATTAGAACAAGTTAAACACTTAGTTAATCTAGCTGATTTTCAATTATTTTCCCTACAACAACAAAACAAAGAAATAGTTAATTATAAAGTAGAAAACACCAACCTGCTTGTCTCTTATATTTCCCCACCCATAGTCGTATTTACTCACCCATCTAATACGACCGTTAGTTATCAAATAAACAGTAATGATGCCGCGACATTGATCTTTAAAATAATGCTGGTATCTATTTTAGCCAGCCTTATCATTATTGTTATTGCTTGTACGTTAAGTGTTAAACACACTAAAAAGCTTGTTTTTGTGGTTAACAACAAAATAAAACAGGGTATTGCTCAAGTTATATCGATGAATAAACTTGAGGCTGGTGATGAAATTATCGACATGCCTGAATTAACTCATGGACTAAAAAAAGTCGAGGCATTACTTTCCGCGCATGTTAATGATGCCAGTGCACTTGAAAAGCAAGCTTATATAGAACCTCTTACAAAATTAGAAAACCGTAATCGCTTTATTCAGTTTTTTGCTAATGATGAAAACCAGGTTGAATTTGGTGTCTTAGCGATAACACGCTGCTCTGAACTGCAAACGATAAATCAAATACACGGTTACAGTGAAGGTGATAATTATATTTGCAAAGTTGCCGACATTATCAAAAGCGTTACTGCAACCTACCGAGGTGCAAATGTTTATCGACTTAATAGTTCTGACTTTGCCACTTTGCTTCCTAACGTAACATTAAAAGAAGCTGAAAACGCTGCGAATGAAATATCCAGTAAGTTTAACGCTTACCAACAATCATCAGATTTAGATTCAGTTGGCTACACTGGGTTAGTCTATTTCGAGAAAGACAAACCACTTGGCGAATTACTGGCACTCGCTGATACCGGCATCAGTATTGCACAAACTCAACAACTAAATTCTTGGTATTCGCAAAGCGACAGTGACATTTTACATAGCTCTAGTGCGAATTATGGCAACCAAAATTGGCGTCAAGAAATAGACAGCGTATTAGAAAACCAACGGGTTAAATTACTTGTCCAACCGATAAAACCTAATAGCCGTAACAATAAAGTCTATGGTGAAATTCTTGCCCGCTTTTTAAATTCAACTGATGAAATGTTACCCACCGCTTCTTTTATAGCTATGGCGGAAAAGCTTGATAAAATGATGGCTGTTGACAAAATGATTATCGAAAAAGTGATCAGTGAAATTAAAACAAAAAATTTACATGACCAATTTTTTGGCATCAACATCAGTTCACGTAGTATTCATGACGAACATTTTTTAATTTGGCTTGAACGTCGTTTATTGAAAGAAGCAACTATTGCTGCGAAATTGATCTTTGAGATAACGGAATACGGCCTCCAACAAAACATTAAAACCAGTAAGCGTTTTATTGATATGATCCACAGAGTCGGTTCTCGTATTACTGTTGAGCGTTTTGGTGTGGGTTTAACCTCTTTTAAATTTTTCCGCGACCTTAAACCTGACTTTATTAAAATGGATAGTACTTATACACGTGATATTGATGATGATAAAAACAACCAGTACTTCATCAGATTAATGGTCGATCTTGCTCATCGTCTCAGTATCACTGTTTTAGCTGAAAGTGTTGAAAGCCAAGAAGAAAAGTTTACTTTAGAAAAATTATTTATCGATGGTTGCCAAGGTTTTTATTTAGGAAAGCCTGAAGCGATTTAATTGAGTATAACTTAAAGCTAAACGTTCCATCTTAATAAAGGCCAAGCATGGCAAGAAGATAGTGCATATGCAATAAAAATTAAGGCATTGAGCGGTTGTCATCTGGCTAATAAAGTCGGATAATAGCGTGAATTATCTCATAAAATTAATTTTCAAATGACAGATTATCTACTGCTGTTAGTTAGCACAGTATTAGTCAATAACTTTGTTCTCGTAAAGTTCCTAGGTTTATGCCCATTTATGGGGGTGTCTTCACGTACTGAAACTGCAATCGGTATGTCATTTGCCACCACCTTTGTAATGACTATTGCTTCGTTACTCAGCTACATCGTAAATACCTATATTCTTACTCCTCTGGGACTCGAATATCTAACAACTATGATGTTTATTTTAGTCATTGCTGTTGTTGTACAATTTACCGAAATGGTCGTACATAAAACCAGTGCCAACTTATACCGTTTACTGGGTATTTTCTTGCCTTTGATTACCACTAATTGCGCGGTATTAGGTGTTGCTTTATTAAATATTTATGAGCAACATAATTTTCTTGAGTCGATTGTTTATGGCTTTGGCGCGGCTGTCGGTTTTTCTCTTGTACTTATTATGTTTTCAGCGATGCGCGAAAAACTTGCTAATGCTGATATCCCAAAACCTTTTAAAGGTTCCGCTATCGCTATGATAACCGCTGGCTTAATGTCACTTGCCTTTATGGGTTTCACTGGATTGGTGAAGTTGTAATGACCACCCTATTAGCAATACTAGTACTTGGCTGTATGGCATTAGTCTTTGGCGCCATTCTTGGCTTTGCCTCTGTAAAATTTCACGTTGAGGGCGACCCTCTTGCCGAGCAGGTTGATGCTATTTTACCACAAACGCAATGTGGCCAATGCGGTTACCCCGGTTGTAAACCTTATGCAGAAGCAGTCGCTAACGGTGAGGCTATTAACAAATGCGCACCTGGCGGCGAAGATACCATCAAAAAAATAGCAGACTTAATGGGGGTTGAACCACCACCTCTTGACGAAAACCATGATACAGACAATTCTCCTAAAGTTGCTTTTATTATTGAAGAAGACTGTATTGGTTGTACTAAATGTATTCAAGCTTGCCCTGTTGATGCAATCTTAGGTACGACCAAACAGATGCACACTATAATAGCCGACGAATGTACTGGCTGTGACTTATGTATAGACCCTTGTCCGGTTGATTGCATAATAATGATACCTATCGCTAAAACACCACAAAACTGGCAATGGGATCTTAATAATATACCTGTGGTACAGCTTGATTAGGTGAGGATTCGTGGGATCAGTTATTGAACGTATAAAGCGCGCTAATTTTTGGACTTTTCATGGCGGTATACATCCACCAGAACAGAAGTTCTTAACCACTGATAAGCCTATCAGAGCGGTTAGCATACCTGAACAGCTAATACTGCCATTACAGCAACACATAGGTATTGCTGCAGATTTACGGGTAAAAGTAGGTGATAAAGTACTTAAGGGGCAAGCACTCACCCAGAGTATGCATCCTATGGCTGTTCCTATTCACGCTCCTACGAGTGGCACTATTACTGCCATTAAAAATGCCGTTATTGCTCATCCCTCAGGCCTAAGCGAATTATGCTTATTTATTAAGCCAGACGGAGAAGATACATGGCAAGAACGTCATATATGTACTGATGTAAGTAAATTAAGCCATAATGAAATAATTGATAAAATTTCCTCAGCCGGTATATCAGGCATGGGCGGTGCTGGCTTTCCTACACAAGTTAAAATAAGTACTAGAGACAAAATACAATTCCTTATTATTAATGCCGCTGAATGTGAACCTTATATTAGTGCTGACGATTTATTAATTCGCGAGCACAGCCCATCAATTCTTGATGGCATTAATATACTTGACCGTCTTCTTTCACCTGAACATATCCTCATTGGTATTGAAAATAATAAACCTGAAGCGATAAAAGTACTTCAGCAAGCAACCGCTAATAATGAAAGAATTCAAGTGTGTGTAGTGCCAACTAAATATCCTACTGGCGGTGAAAAACAGTTAATTCAAATATTAACAGGTCAAGAGGTTCCTTCAGGCGTTTTCCCAAGTTCTATGGGTATTGTTATGCAAAACATTGCCACTTGCTTTGCGATAGCTGATGCGGTAATAAACGATATTCCATTAATTAAGAGAGTGGTCACTGTCAGTGGCCAAGCTTTACAAAAGCCACAGAATGTCTGGTCATTACTCGGCACCCCAGTAGGCTTCTTGCTCGAACAATGTGGTTACCCCAATAAAGATAAAAAGCATATCATTATGGGTGGTCCAATGATGGGCTATAGCTTACCCACAGACCAAGTTCCCGTTGTAAAAACAACCAACTGTATACTTGCACCGAGTGAGCAGGAAATATCATCACCTTATTCAACCGGCACAAAAGAGGTTGAGTGTATCAGATGTGGCCAGTGTAGTGATGTCTGCCCCAGCCAATTGTTACCACAAGAGTTACAGTGGAGCGCTAAAGCAAAAGATCACCAACAACTTGATAAATTAAACTTATTTGATTGTATTGAATGTGGTGCTTGTGCCTATGTTTGTCCGAGCCAGATCCCCTTGGTGCATTATTACCGAGTAGCAAAATCTGAAATTCGTCAACAAAAACAACTTGATTTAAAAGCAGAACATGCAAAGGTAAGATTTGAAGCACGAAAAGAGCGTTTAGCCCGAGATAAAATAGCACGAGAAGAAAAACACAAAGCAGCAGCAGAAGCACGTAAAGCGCGGATGAACTCGGGTACCAGCGAAGCAAAAACAGAAAAATCAGCGGTTGCTGCCGCCTTAGCTCGAGTTAAAGCGAAAAAAGCTCAACAAACCCAAGGTAGTGAAAATGTCACTGCACAGACAGAAGCACCATCGGTAGAAAATGAACAAAAAAGTCAAGTGAGCGCAGCTATTGCAAGAGCGAAAGCGAAAAAGCTAGCAGCTCAACAAAATACGGCAACTTATAAATCAGAACCACAAAGTGCGCTGGGAGATATTCCACCGGCAATTGATGATAAAAAAGCTAAAATTGCCAATGCTGTTGCAAAGGCGAAAGCCCGTAAGCTAGCTGAAAAAAATAAGAATAGCGCAGATGATAGCGACTTAACCCTTGATAATAACATTGTCATCGAAGCTGACGCACAAGCAAACCAGGCTGATATGCTCGTTCCTGCTGATGATAAAAAAGCTAAAATTGCTAAGGCGGTTGCAAAAGCTAAAGCCCGTAAGCTAGCTGAAAAAAATAAGAATAGCGCAGATGATAGCGACTTAACCCTTGATAATAACATTGTCATCGATACCGACGCACAAGCAAACCAGGCTGATATGCTCGTTCCAGCTGATGATAAAAAAGCTAAAATTGCTGCAGCAATTGCAAAGGCGAAAGCCCGTAAACTTGCCCAGCAACAAGCAAAATCAACGGCTAATACTAGCGAAGAAAAAACCAACAAACCCGTAAAATCAGAGTTGACGTAATATTATGGCCTTTTGGATAGCAAGCTCACCACATAATCATGTTCAAAGTGAAACATCATCAATAATGCGTATGGTCATTTACGCCACTATTCCCGGTGTATTTGCCCAGTGGTATTTTTTTGGCTGGGGTAATTTAATCCATATATCACTCGCTGTGATCACCGCATTAATAGCAGAATTTACCGTTTTATCTTTACGGGAGAAAAATATCAAGGCGCAACTATTTGATGGCAGCGCTATTTTAACGGCGGTATTACTGGGGATTAGTTTACCCGCCATAGCGCCGTGGTGGATCACTGTTATAGGTGTATCTTTTGCCATTATTGTCGTAAAGCAACTATACGGAGGTCTAGGTCATAACCCTTTCAACCCTGCAATGGCCGCTTATGTCATGCTATTGATTTCATTTCCGGTACAAATGACATCGTGGTTACCGCCACTTGAACTAATGACCTTACCGTTAAATTTTGTTGATACACTCTCTGTAATCTTTAGTAGCTTTACCATTGATGGCTATTCTGTTGAGCAACTAAGAACACATGTCGACGGTTATACCATGGCAACCCCCCTAGATACGGTAAAAACAAACCTAACACTGGGCTTAAACATTGCAGAAAGTATGACAAGCCCCGTCATTGGTGAAAATTTTGGAGTGGGTTGGGAATGGGTTAGTGCTGGGTTTTTACTCGGTGGTCTATTTTTAATAGGCAAAAAAACAATTCATTGGGCAACACCCGTTAGCTTTTTAGCAAGCATATTTGTTTGTTCATTAATTGCTTTTTTATATAGCCAAGATACTAACGCTTCAACACTCTTCCATTGGTTTAATGGTGCATGTATGTTTGGCGCATTCTTTATTTTAACGGACCCAGTTTCCGGCGCTACTAGTATTAAAGGCCGAATCGTTTTTGGCGCATTAGCAGGCTTTTTAGTCTTTATTATTAGAAAATACGGCGGTTACCCTGATGGCGTCGCGTTTGCAGTGCTAATTTGTAACATGGCTGCTCCACTAATAGATCAATACACACGCCCCCGTACTTATGGGCATAATATTTCATCAAGTAAAGCAGGCAAAGAATAATGGTCCTTTCTCTTACCAGTGCAGTCAGTAAAAATGCCAGGATCCTCGCTTTATTTGCTATTGCTTGCACGGCAATTGTTGGCGTGGTTCATTCACTCACCAAAGATCAAATTATCTTGCAGCAACAACAAGACTTATTGCGTAATTTAAACAGTATCATTGCCAAAAATAGCTACAACAATGTTATCTATAAAGACTGCTTCATTTTACCTAACGAGGCATTAGGCACAGTTAACCCACCAAAAGTTTACCGTGCAAGAAATGATAATAGCCCTGTTGCTGCAGCAATTACCACCGTTGCACCAGATGGATACAGTGGCAATATAGAGCTTATTGTCGCCATCAATATCGATGGTAGCATAAGCGGTGTTAGAACATTAAAACACCAAGAAACGCCTGGACTAGGCGATAAAATTGAAGAGAAAAAAAGTGATTGGATCAATAGTTTTACCGGTAAAAAGCTCATTGATAAAAATGATAATCGTTGGTTAGTAAGAAAAGATGGCGGCATGTTTGACCAGTTCACCGGCGCGACAATAACCCCACGTGCTGTGGTCAAAGCAGTACGTAAATCCGTTAATTATTTTAACGCTCACCAAGATGAATTATTTGAAGCAGCGAGTAATTGTTCAAATCAAGATGTTGCTAAGGGAGCTTAATAGTCATGAAAATTAACGATGAATATAAAGAATTAGCTTGGCAAGGTTTATGGAAGAACAATCCGGGTATAGTACAGCTTTTAGGATTGTGTCCATTATTAGCCGTAACATCGACCCTAACCAATGCTATTGGTTTGGGCTTAGCGACCTTATTTGTTCTAATTTGTTCAAATACTACCGTATCGGCAATACGAAAATGGGTACCTAAAGAAATTAGGATCCCTATTTTTGTTTTAATTATTGCTTCTTTTGTTACCTGTGTGCAATTATTAATGAATGCCTATACTTTTGGCTTATATCAATCACTTGGCATATTCTTACCCTTAATTGTTACTAACTGTGCCATTATTGGTAGAGCGGAGGCATATGCCTCTAAAAACCCAATTAAACAAGCAAGCTTTGACGGTTTAATGATGGGCTTAGGCTTTTTATTAATATTGATGTTGTTGGGTGCAGTAAGAGAAATACTTGGCCAAGGAACGCTGTTTGATGGCGCTAATTTATTACTTGGCGAATGGGCAAGTATATTACGTATTGAAGTTTACATCCTCGATAGTCAATTTTTACTCGCCATACTACCCCCAGGTGCTTTTATCGTCATGGGCTTATTTATAGCTTTAAAAAACGCCATTGATGATCGAGTAGCAGCCGCTAAGCCTAAAACAGAAAGTAAGGAAATTGAACGAGTTCGTGTCAATTTTGATGAAAAATAATAATAAAAGAATAACGCCATGAATAAAGTACAACGTTTAGAAATATTAACTCGGTTACGAGACAATAATCCACACCCAACCACTGAACTTAATTTTTCTTCACCTTTTGAGTTGCTTATTGCTGTGCTGCTTTCAGCACAATCGACTGATGTTGGTGTTAACAAAGCCACAGCAAAGCTTTATCCTGTTGCTAATACCCCTCAAGCTATACTTGATTTAGGCCTTGATGGCTTGAAGTTTTATATAAAAACAATTGGTTTATTTAATACTAAAGCGGCAAACACGCTAAAAACATGTCAAATGTTAGTTGATTTACATAATGGCGAAGTTCCCAAAGAAAGGGCGGCATTAGAAGCCTTACCTGGGGTTGGCAGAAAAACAGCAAATGTTGTTTTAAACACCGCTTTTGGCCAACTAAAAGATAATGAAGGTAAGTACTTTATTGCAGTAGACACCCATATTCAAAGACTGGCAAATCGTACCGGTTATGCGAAAGGGAAAACAGTTGAAGAAACCGAAAAAAATATTATTAAAAACACACCAAGAAAAACAGAGTTTTTTTATAACTTGCATCACTGGTTCATTCTGCATGGTCGTTATACTTGTATAGCAAGAACCCCCCGTTGTGGTTCTTGTATAATAGAAGATTTATGTAGTTTTAAAGAGAAAACCAGTTAATTCGTTCTCAGTTATTATCAGTGTATAGCCGTTAGTTATAAATTTATATACTTGTTGTATATCCGCAAAAACTCACCACTTTCCTTGATTTTAGTTAACCCTAAATTAAAATCATCTCGAATTTTTTTATCTCTAAATACGGGACGATAGTCCATTGGTTTATCTATAGTAAGTTTGTGCTCGGTAATTTCTTGGCTATCTAGACCATGCATTAAATTAAGTTTCTTTACAAAATATCTAAAGATATAACGATCGCTTACCACCACATCATAGCGCCCAAAATACAGTAACTTCACTTGTGTTAGTTGGTCGCTAACGCCATAAAACCTACTGTCTTCTTTTACTTTTTTTAGCCATTTAGGGTAGCGTTTATCTGCTCCTTGAAAAGAAACCACATTCAACGAATCTAAATCTTTAGGCCTTTCCAGTAAAATATTTTTATTCTTTAAAGTAATAAATACATTGTCATAGATTACAGCTGCCTTGGCATAAAAACCGCCTTGTGATTTTAAGTTTACCCCCATATCTCCCATGACTGCATTAACTAAATTATTGGTGAAAGCATAAGGAATTCGTCCTAATGGAAAGTACATTGGCTTTAACGTATGCCCTTTATGAGCTAAGGCGGCTTTAATAATATCTATTTCGATTCCACTATTATCATCTTCAAAAATATAAGGAGGAATTTCTTTACTAAAAGCCATTGATACTTCTGTAGCTTGGCTAATAATAGGCCATAGGAGACTACAGATAATCAAGCTATATGTGAGTGGTATTATTTTTATCATGTCATTAATTTGTTGTAATATTGTTAACAGACTACATAAGAATATAAAATAAACTATTGATAATGTCATTTTATTTTTCAGTGGGTGTATTTACTGATATTCGATTTTAATTAGCATAGTAAATAAAATACTTTCTGTTTATAGTGGCAATTAATGTAATGGTAAATGAATTATTATCTAAACAACAGATGAAGTTTTTGCTGTTTGTAAATCATTACTTTTTATTAGCTAACAATACAAAACAGGTACAAAATGAAATTTTTACACACAATGGTTCGCGTACATGATTTAGATAAGTCACTCAATTTTTATATTAATCAGCTAGGGCTCATTGAAACAAAACGCGTCGATGTACCCAAAGGGAAGTTTTCGTTGATTTTTCTTGCGACAGAAGTTGGCGGCCCTGAAATAGAACTGACCCATAACTGGGATTCTGAAGAAGAATATATCGTTGGCAGAAACTTTGGTCATTTAGCATTTGAGGTTGCTGACATATATAAAACTTGTGCGGCGCTTATGGCATCAGGTGTTGTTATTAATCGTCCGCCTCGTGACGGCCATATGGCTTTCGTAAAATCTCCAGATGGCATATCTATTGAGTTATTGCAAAAAGATGACGCATTAGCCCCTCAAGAGCCTTGGTTGAGTATGGAAAATCAAGGAAGCTGGTAAAGTAACGGCTTAATTATCTTGTCGATGACATATCACTCGACAAGATATTTAATGTTTACTTGAGTACTGATAATAAATCACTGTGATCATCGGTCCATATTATACGACTCTTTTCGCCAATATTTGGCATTGGCCAAGCACTCGCGTATATTTTAATGCGCGCATCATTAAGAAAAAACTCATTATTTGTTACTAGCACCCACTGAACATTATGTTCATTTTCTTTATCCGCTAGCGTTTCCACATAAACAATTTCTTTATCTAATACATCGGCTAAACCACGCACTAAAGGTGTTAAATTAAGGTGTGAATTAGAAATGTGTATCGCTAATACGCCATCTTTTTTTAGGTGCTTAAAATAAAGCAGCAATGCTTCTTTTGTTAATAAATGCTGTGGGATGGAATCACCCGAGAAGGCGTCAATGACTAATGCATCAAACTGTTTGCTTCCTGAATCTTCAAATTGTTGCTTTAAACTAACCCGACCATCACCTAAAACCACTTCAATGTTGGCAGCAGAATCTTTTAAGTAACTAAAATAGTTATTAGCGGCAAAAATAACCGCAGGGTTTAATTCATAAAATATATAGTGGTCAGTTTTATTACCATAAGCAGCTAAGGTACCTGCGCCCAAGCCCACAAATCCGGCATTTATATTTTGAGCACTCCCCTCTTGTACTCTTTGTTTGGTCAGTTGCTCAAGTGTAAGAGCAACACCGGTATTTTTTCTATAGTAACTTAATGGCGTTTTTTCATTGCCTTTCTCTAATGATTGCGTACCGTGTGATGTTGTTCCATCAATCAAACGACGTTGCACTTTATTATTAACTTCTACATCTTTAACACTTAAAATTCCATAAAAATTGCGTTCACTTGCCACATTAGTTTTAACAAAAAGCGTATTAAGATAAAACAATCCCACGGTAAAACTGACCGCTAAAATAAGATTAGATGCTACCAACCAAGTTTGTGTTTTTATTGCCGTATTTCTTTGTGAATAAATACTCAAAGCTAAAAGAACAAAGACACTAATAATGGCTAAAGGAAACTCTAAAAATTGATCAAAGATATTTTGCGCAATAAAAGCAACAAAGGCACTACCTAAAAAGCCACCCAATGACATAAATAAGTAAAACAAAGTTAACTGCTGAACTTGCGGTTTTAAACGTGCTAATTCCCCATGACAAATCATACACGCACTAAATAATATACAAGCGTAAATAACTACTTGTGAAATAATGTCGAGTTGCGAGCCAATAAAGTACATCAACAAAGCTAAACAAGCCGTGAGTACAAATAGCGCAAACCAATATTCTCTGACATACCACTTAGAGCTATGAAAACTAATAATAAAAGTCAGTAGGTATAAACACAGCGGCACTATCCATAAAAAAGGCACAGGGGGAATATTTTGTGTCATCGCATTGGTGGACGCCACTAATAAAATAACACCAACCATGGCTAACGCTATCCATAAAACTTTATCCAATAATGTGGTTGTTACGACACTTTTATCCAACGCTTGCTGAGTACTTTGCTCAACAGAAGTAAAGCTTAATTTTGACATTTTTAATAATAACGTTACCAGTAGTAACGCATAACAACCATACCCGAACGTCCAATAATTTGATTGTTGAGTTGTGGTTAGCAGCGGTTCAAATAGAAAAGGAAAACTGATTAACGCCAGCAAAGAACCTACATTGGATAATGAATACAATTGATAAGGGAGTTTTCCTATTTCGATATAAGTTAACCATCGCTGTATTAACGGGCCCGTTGACGACAAAATAAAATAAGGTAACCCTATCGATACGGTTAATAACAGTAGGATATTTTGAAGTGGCGAACTTGTCTGTGATATATCACCCCAATCTTGAATGCCAATAGGAAGAAATAACACACTGACAAGTAGAAAGACCGAGTGAATAATTAATTGTTTTTTGACAGATTTAACTTGTGTTAAACAGTGAGCGTAAAAATATCCTAATAATAGAAAAGCTTGAAAAAACAATAAACATGCAGTCCAGACAGCTGAACCACCGCCAAAGTATGGCAAAATCAATTTAGCAATAAGGGGTTGTACTTGGAATAATAAAAAAGCACTTAAAAAAATAATCGCCAGATATAGCATTTAATATATTTCTCTTAATCGTCAATCTAACTAGCTAATTGCTGGTTACGCTTGTGTTACCTAATGTGGGCATTTTTTAATCCCCTTTATCATGAGCACGTCATTCTTTCACATCGAGATACATGGATGTATTAATGCCGCGATGTCAAAGAGCGGCCATGTGATCATGACATACTATTCATCCTGAACACGTCATTATTTCACCTCGACATACATGGATTTATTAATACTGTGATGACATGGCTGTCAAAAAGCGGCCATGTCATCATGCATACTGTTCATCCTGAACATAAAAAAAAGCGCTACATAGCGCTTTTTTTTATTTTAAGCTAAATATATATTATTCAGCTTTCGGTTTTGCCTTAGCTTTAGCTTTTGGCTTTGCTTTAGCCTTGGCTTTGGGTTTTACTTTTTTCTTTGCTTCTTCAACCCATTTACCCTCAACATACTTTGCATTCCAGCCCGTTGCTTTAGGTTTTGCGCCATCAGCTTCAGGTGCAAGTTCAGTCATGACATACTGTTCTTTGGTTTTACGACTATAGCGCACAACGGCTAAGTTTCCATCAGGATCCTTAATAGGCGCATCGGCTAAATAATAAAATTTACTCGATATTCTGTCTCTAAAACGCTGTAGCTCTTCAACTTTAGGTGCACGTGTTTCTCTTGAGCGCGGAAAAGTGTTCGCTGCCAAGAAAATACCCGCTGCGCCATCACGTAAAACAAAATGTGCTTCTGATTTTTCACAAAGCAATTCAGGTAGTTGCACAGGATCTTCTTTTGGAGGAGCCGCTTCACCACTTGCTAGTAACTTACGTGTGTTTTTACATTCTGCATTGGTACAATCAAAATATTTACCAAAACGGCCTGACTTAAGCTCCATTTCAGCCTCACAACGATCACATTCTAAAATGGGACCATCGTAACCTTTTATTTTAAACTCGCCGGTCTCAACTTCAATACCATCACAAACAGGGTTATTACCACAAACATGTAGCTTACGCGTTTCGTCAATTAAATAACTGTCCATCGCAGTACTACATTTATCACAGCGTCGCATGGCACGTAATGCATCAGTTTCTTGGTCTTCGACTAATACACTGACCGCTTCTTCGCCAGAAGTAAGGTTCATCGTTTGCGTACAGCGTTCTTTTGGCGGTAAAGCGTAACCAGAACAACCTAAGAAGACGCCAGTAGAAGCAGTACGAATACCCATTTTACGACCACAGGTCGGACAATCAATATCTGTTAATACCGGTTCATTATTACGCATGCCACCTTCTTCAGTAGGCATATCAGCTTGGCTTAACTGTTTAGTGAAATTTTTATAGAAACCGTTAAGGACATCTTTCCAATTAGCTTTACCCTCAGCAACTTCATCAAGCTCTTGCTCCATGTTGGCGGTAAAATCATAATTCATTAAGTCTTTAAAACTTTCAGATAAACTGTCAGTAACAATTTCGCCCATTTTCTCGGCGTAAAAACGTTTTTTATCTAAGCGAGCGTAACCACGGTCTTGAATAGTAGAAATAATTGACGCATACGTTGATGGGCGACCAATTGAACGCTTTTCTAATTCTTTTACTAGTGATGCTTCACCAAAACGAGCTGGTGGTTTAGTAAAGTGTTGCGCTGGATTTAACTGCTCTAGGGTTAATACTTCACCAACAGATAAATCAGGTAAATGCTTGTCATCACCTTTTGATAATTGCGGATGGACTCTTGTCCAACCGTCAAATTGCATGACGCGACCTTTGGCCTTTAAATCAAAGCCTGAAGCACCAACAGTAATGGTACTAACGGTATAGCGCGCAGCTGTCATTTGACAAGCAACAAACTGTCGCCAAATTAGGTCGTAAAGCTTCTTAGCATCGGCTTCAATGCCTTCCATAAATGCAGATTCTATTTTAACATTTGATGGACGAATCGCTTCATGGGCCTCTTGTGCACCCGACTTACTGCTGTAAATTTTCGCTTTTTCAGGTAAATAATTTTCACCAAAGTTTTTAGCAATATAACCACGACACATTTCAACCGCATCTTTACTTAGATTGGTTGAATCGGTACGCATATAAGTGATATGACCTGCTTCGTATAAACGCTGAGCTAAACCCATAGTACGCTTTACGCCAAAACCTAATTTAGTACTTGCTGCCTGTTGCAGTGTCGACGTAATAAAAGGAGCAGAGGGGGTACTTTTTGACGGTTTATCATCACGTTTATTTACGGTATAGGCTGATTTTTCTAAGCTTGCTAATGCTGTTTTCGCATCTTTTTCGTTGGTCGGCTTAAATGCTTTACCATTTTCGTGGGTAACATCTAATGGAAAATCTAAACCAGAAGCGGTTTTTGTGTCAGCGGTGATTTCCCAAAATTCTTTCGGGTCAAACGCTTTAATCTCACGTTCTTTTTCAACAACTAATTTAACAGCAACCGACTGTACGCGACCGGCAGATAAACCACGGGCAACTTTTTTCCACAATAATGGGCTAACCATAAAGCCAACAACACGGTCAAGAAAACGTCTTGCTTGTTGAGCATTAACACCTGGCATACTTAATTCACCGGGTGTAGAGAAAGCTTGCTGGATAGCGTTTTCAGTTATTTCATTAAAGACAACACGTTTAAATTTGCTGTCATCGCCGCCGATAATTTCTTTTAAGTGCCAAGCAATCGCCTCTCCCTCGCGATCCAAATCGGTTGCGAGATAGACAGTGTCGGCTGAACCGGCAAGTTTGATTAATTCAGCAACAACTTTTTCTTTGCCTTCGAGTATTTGATAATTTGCTTCCCAATCGTTTTCAGGATCAATACCCATGCGGTTAACAAGTGCTTGCTTATCTCGTTTAGCTTTATATTTAGCTTTTGCTGCAGGTGCCATTTTTCTGACTTCAGCAGGAGATTTCGCGGCAACTTTTTTACCAGTACTACTGTGAGGAAGATCACGTACATGACCGACACTAGATTTCACAATAAAGTCTTTACCAAGATATTTGTTAATTGTCTTCGCTTTGGCTGGTGATTCGACAATAACCAGAGATTTTGCCATATATATATACTTTCCTACGTCACTGGCTATTTTTTTTGCCAGTATAATTACATTTCGGTCAGAACTGTCTAAAAATTAGCCGAGCAACTCATTTTTAGCACAAAAAAACCATAAATCATTGAAATTAGAATTCCTATTAGATATATCGGTAAATAAGCAAGCTGACAAGTTATTATTTTTAATAACATCGCCTAATTGAGCTATTTTCGTTATAATGGCGTCAATATTTCGGTATGACTATTATAAAAACTTTCCTGCCAACGATAATTTAATTCTATCTTAAATTCAATTGTTGCCAGTCAAAAAGCCTATATCACCGTGTAAAACAATATTCATTTAATGCTTACTATCAATGTAAATTATTCGGATAAATAACAAGAGTACAAATATATGACAACATCATGGACTAACTTACAGGAAAAACTAACCAACTGTTTATGCCCAGCAGGTAACGGTGTTTTTACCGTCAATACCGCTAAAGAGCGTAAAGAGCAATTGCATCAAGCCTTGTTCGGTCAATCGACAGACATTGATAATATTTGGAAAGAGTCATTAAAAGGGCTTCCTGATGCGTCAAATGCCGTTATTTTAGGTGTTGCCTCTGATTGCGGTGGCGGAATTTTACGTGGAGCAAATTGGGGGCCATTATTTGTCCGTTCAACTTTACTTGAACAATACCCTGAGCTTGAAGCATTTGATATGGGAGATGTTCGCGTTATTCCACATTTACTTCATGATAAATATTTAAATGAAGCAACGCTTTCTAACTGTAGAAAAGCCCTTTATAAAGATGAAAACAGCCCTTATGCTGTTAGCCCATTAACCATTACTGAAGATGTATTACACGACTTTTATGCTGAGTTCCCACAAAAAGGTATTTTCGGCATTGGTGGCGATCACTCAGTAAGCTACCCGTTAACAAAAGCTTACTTGCAAGCAAAGAAAAAGCGCGGTATTCGTGCCGCTATTATTCATTTTGATGCTCACACTGATTTATTGGTTGAACGCCTTGGCATTGATTTATGCTTTGGCTCTTGGTGTACGCATATTTTAGATGATTTACATGAAAAACATCATTTGATTCAAGTGGGTATTCGCTCGAGCGGTCGTCCTAAGTCGCATTGGGAAAACACTTTTGGTGTAAGACAACATTGGGCTCATGAAGTGAAAGAGCTGGGCGTTGAAAAAATCATTGAAAATATTTTAGCGCAATTAAAAGATGAAAACATTGATGAATTGTATGTAAGCTTTGATATTGATGCACTTGATGAAACTGTCGCTGCTGCCACAGGCACACCAGAGCCAGATGGTTTATTTCAAAATGAAGCGATGGATATACTTCGCGCTTTAGCAGCAAAATACCGTATTACCGGTGCCGACATGATGGAAATTGCTCCTTTTACCGACAGTACAGGTTTAGGAAAAGAGAGTCGTGATAAAACGTTAGCGGCTGGCGCAGAGATCTCTGCCTTTTTAATAGCAGAGATGGCTAAATAAATTTTTAGTTTTATCTGTTTTCGATAAACAAAAATAAAAAAACCGCTTAACAAGCGGTTTTTTTTATAGGTGGAAAAGTTAATTATTATTGAATAATAATACTAACACCACTAAATACAGTTGTTACACCACCAGGGGTTTCAACTTTTATTTCTAATGGTCCACTGGTTGGTTCCGCTTCACCTTTAATCGCAACACTAAATTGACTACCGCCGTTACTAGAATCCCCTGGCCATGTATAACTAGGGGTACCAACGACAGATCCAACACTAGCTACAAATGACACAATAGTACCAGCCGGCATAGGTTGGTTATGTAAATCAGCGATAACAACACTGACTGTTCCGGTACTTTCGCCAGCAATATAGAGAGAAATATCGTTTCGGTCATAGTTTGGTGACGTATCGACAACGGCATCGTTTGTTGCTGTAACGGTTATATACGGTGATGTACCCGACATAATAATAACGGTAGAGCCACGTACATTGGTTGACACTTTTTGCGCTTTTTTGGTCGGATCAGGTTCATCATCTGGATTAGCACAATATTGATTGGCTACCTCAGTACCTGGATTTGTTATGTCATTTAAACCACATAAAATACCATTATATACACTGTTTTCTATATCGAAAACTCCATTGCTATTAAAGTCAACAAACTCTTCTAACTCGCCACCAGCTTGAGTGCTCACTTCTACTGGATTGTATAAATTGTCTTCATTATGGTCAACAAAGGCTTCTTTTAGGTCGTAAAGTCTATCGCCAACATCTTTTCCTTGAAACAAAGTGTACTCACTCTCATCAAAGCGACCATTACTATTTTTATCAGGAAATGACTCTTCGCCAATAGCAGTTGCTAATATTGTCACTCTTCCGCCATATTCCTGCCCAAGATAATTATTACCATTTGACAAAGGTTGACGAGCACAAAAGATCGTTGGATCATCATTTTCAGCCACTGTACAAAAACTACTGGTTAATACTTGTCCCGCTGGACGAGGGTTTTGACTGGTCCACGTAACAGAGCATGCACCATTAGTTGTTGTACATGAGGAACCTACAGAACCACCTTCAGTAGTAAAGTTAACAGCGGTTCCATCTGGTACTGGATTATTAAATGCATCAGCCATGCGAACAACAACAGGTACTTCTACACCATCAATGCCCCAAGCTTCAGGGTTTGCGACCCCCCGGGCCAAGCTAAAGCTATCTTGGTCCGGTAAACCCGTTGAAACGACGAGTTGACTAGATTGAGTAAATACAAAAGTGCCACCTAATGACTCTGTCGATGCTGTAACACGCACTGTAGTTGCAACAGAGCCTGAATTAACAACTGTTTGTACTAAACCTTGATCGTTAGTGGTCGCAAAATTTTGACTTAATTTTATACCACCCACATTGGTATTTAAGGAAAAATTCACTCGACGATTATTATAGGGGTTACCATCGGTATCTTTTACTTTGAACATCACCGTTGAACTTTCAGAGCCTCCAACAATACCAGCGCCTATTATACCAATATGCTCTGGCGATGCAGACACATACTCGATACTACCAATGTCAGCAGCTAAAACGCTAACAGATGCTGTTGCTGATAAATTAATGCCCCCAGCATTAGCAGTGACATTAATCGTGTCATCACCTACACACCCCTGTGCTAGATAAGTACTTGTCGCCGCACCATTAGAGGTAGTAATCGGTGTACTTAGTGTAGCGGTTGATTGTGCCGTACACCCAGATGAAAAATTAACATCTACAGGTTCAGTAAATAGATTACCTTGATCATCAACAATTGATACTGAAATAACACTCGTTCCGCCAGCAGAAATATTCGTTAAACTGACATCAGCAACACCTTCTATAAATGGGCTACCTGCTCCCATAATGACAGTTGAAGAACCAACAACAAAAATTGTTTGACCCGATTCTCCACTGGTAATTGATGCAGTAATAGTTCCTGCACCTAAGTTTTCACCCGCATATATATCAACAATCGCTTGATTATTTGCATTTGTGATAGCAGATGGAATAGGTATATCACCTACAGTAGAACTAAAAGTAACAATCAAAGGAGCACTAATACCATCAATTGTCGCAATTATTCTTGCCGGTTTTGATGACGTAACCGTGTCAGTGGCATTGCTATCACCATCTATGAGAGTGACGTTGATATTAATATCACCGACAACACCTATATCATCACCTTGTGTTTTAAAGCCTAATGGTACTAACGAGATCTCACCAGAAGAAAGAGAAGCGGATATCTCACCAGCACCACGAACACTACCTGCTGTGAGGGTAATCGTAGCGATACCATCTTCATTTGTTAAAGCAGAACCAGAAGATGGCGAAAGGGCTCCTAAATTTGTTGCGAAGGTTACCGCTCTGTTTGAAACAGGAGCACTGCCTTGCATTACTGTTGCTGTAACCGTTACCGGTGCAGCACCGGTCACCGTACTATCGGAAATATTGAGTGAAATAGTACTGGCAACAGATCCACCTGCAACCGGAGTTTCCACTCTAGATAAACCGCCATCACCACTACCACCACAACCACTTAGTGCGATAATTAAAATCCAAAAACTCAAACGTTGAAGCAGTGCCATACAAGCATCCCTTAGTATTTTTATTTACATCTCTATTTATAGTAACTTATATTCTAGAAATTTCATTAAAAATAGCGCTATAGTTGCTTTTTAATCAATAGCTTTTTTATCAATGAATTACCTGTTAATCTACTATTCATAATTTATAATAAAAAATAACGTTGCATTTCTTTATGACTGATAAAAAAAAAGCTAGTTTAACCGCTAGAATTGTTACTGGCATGCTTGCCGGTATCGCGGTAGGCGTATCCTTACAATTTCTTATGCCAGACAAATCAGACTTTGTTATCCCACTCTATTTCTTTGAACTTTCATTACGATCATTTTTGGTTGACGGGATTTTTGAAGTCATTGGACAAATTTTCATTTCAAGTTTAAAAATGTTGGTAGTACCACTGGTTTTTGTATCGCTGATTTGTGGGACTTGTTCCTTAAAAGATACCACAAAACTTGGACGTATTGGCGGTAAAGCCATTTCACTCTATTTAATTACAACAGCTATAGCGATTAGCTTTGCAATGTTTTTAGCGTTATTAATAAGCCCTGGCGAAGGGGTCAACATGGCCTCGGACACAACGTTCACTAGTCGTGAAGCGCCTTCTTTAGCGCAAGTCTTTATTCAAATGTTTCCGAGTAATCCGTTTGAAGCTTTTGCAAAAGGCAATATGCTTCAAGTCATTATATTTGCTTTGTTATTTGGTATTGCTATAGCGCTTTCAGGTAAAGCCGGCGAACGTATTGCTAGTTTATTTGAAGACATGAGTACCGTTATCATGCGCTTGGTAACTATATTAATGAACCTTGCTCCTTATGGTGTGTTTTGTTTATTAGCGAGTTTATTCACTGATATGTCACTTAAGGTATTCGGCAACCTAATTGTTTACTTCTTAGTCGTTTTCTTTGCACTAATTTTACATGCTACGGTAACTTATTCTACTATCTTAAAAGTAATGACGGGTTTAAACCCAATTACTTTTTTGAAAAAAATGCGTGATACCGTTATCTTTGCATTTTCAACAGCCAGCAGTAATGCAACCATCCCGGTAACACTTGAAACTGTTACCAAAAAAATGGGTGTTAAAAATTCAATCGCTTCGTTTACCGTACCTTTAGGTGCAACCATTAATATGGATGGCACGGCTATAATGCAAGGCGTAGCTACTGTATTTATTGCGCAAGTGTTTAATGTTGATTTAACATTTAGTCAATATTTAATGGTAATACTTACCGCGACCTTAGCTTCAATTGGCACAGCTGGTGTCCCAGGAGTAGGTTTAATTATGCTAGCCATGGTACTAGACCAAGTAGGTTTACCTGTAGAAGGCATAGGTTTAATTATAGGTGTTGACCGTTTACTTGATATGACACGAACCGCCGTTAATGTCACGGGTGACAGCATGGTCTCAATTGTTGTAGCTAAATCAGAAAATCAGTTTGATGAAGATATTTTTTATGATGAAAATGCAGGAAGTAAAATTGAGAATATTGATTTTCAAGACTTAGAAAAAAACCAAAGTGGCGATTAGCACTTACAAGACAGAATAATAAACAAAAAAAAGGTGCTTTAAAGCACCTTTTTTATGTTTTGGGTATTTAAAACATTAATACTTATAATACCTTGCTAAGCAAAAACAATATTGCAAGCGCCCTTATAAGCACTATCAAATTTGTACAGATATCACCTTATCAACGGATGTTTACCATACACTATTTGCAATGTCATAGTGGTAGTAAGCCGATCGCTGGTGCTAATATTCAAGTTAAATAATACTAATTTCTAGTAGCGTATCACGTTAAACTGAAGCTGGTTTTCGACAGAAAAATAGCTAAAGTTGATACCGACAGCTTAAAGTCGGCTCGATGTCGAGGTGATGTCACCGCCTTGTCGTCACGTATAATACAATGCGGCATTATCATAGAGAATAATCTTAACACATCAGTACAAGGAAAATTAATGGACATTAATAGTGTAAAACTCAGGGAGATGCGCCTTGAAAGGCATTGGTCACAAGAGCAACTCGCTACACTAAGCTCCTTAAACCTTCGGACAATCCAGCGACTTGAATCTGGTGCTAAAGTATCAACAGAGTCTTTGCGAGCGCTTGCCGCCGTATTTGAAGTACCTGCAGAGAGATTACTGCTAAACGCCGATAAACCCAGCGAATCTGCCCTCGCATCAATTCACGAAGGTATATTAAAAGGCCTAGAATTTAGTGGATTGACATCACGCGCAGATTTTTGGTGGCTCGCGCTCGCCATAACGATGCTACTCGCCTTCGCCAAATTGCTCGCCGAGGCGTTCGCTAGTCCGCTGCCAGTGCAAATTGCCTCATTACTAGTTTTACTGCCGTGGGTCGCTGCATGTACTCGACGTCTGCGTGACGCTGGGCTAAGTATTTGGTGGCAGCTCATAAGCTTAGCGCCAGTCGCCGGTATTATTATACTGCTCTACTTACTCACCTACAAAACTCAATCAAAAGAGCCCGATGAGGATCACCCTAAGTGATTTCAGCGCCATTTAGTATTGTTCCATACTCGTGCTAAGGACACCCCCGAATAACCACTATAAAAAAATACGACTAAGATGACTAAGCAAGATATTATATCAGCTATAAAAAAACCTGAGTAGCTACTCAGGTTTTTGTGTTTTAACGCCGCTTTTATTGTTACTAATCAGTCAATAATGGTTCAAATGATTTAACTAAATCGTCAATTGATTTCATTTGCTGTAAGTAAGGCTCAAGTTTATCAAGCGGCAACGCACAAGGGCCATCACATTTAGCGTTATCAGGATCAGGGTGTGATTCTATAAATAAACCTGCTAAACCTAATGCCATACCACTACGCGCTAATTGTGCAGCTTTAGCACGACGACCACCTGCAGAATCAGCTCGGCCGCCCGGCTGCTGTAAAGCATGAGTGGCATCGAATATGACTGGCGCATAATCTTTCATTTCATCCATGGCTAGCATATCAACAACAAGATTATTGTAACCATAACAACTTCCGCGCTCGCAAAGAATAACTTGCTCATTGCCTGCTTCGGCGAATTTATTAATAATATGGCGCATTTCATGTGCTGCTAAGAACTGTGGCTTTTTAACATTAATAATTGCATTGGTTTTTGCCATAGCAACCACTAGGTCTGTTTGGCGCGCTAAAAATGCGGGTAATTGAATAATATCAACCACCTCGGCTACAGGTTGCGCTTGATGTATTTCATGCACGTCGGTAATGATAGGTACGTTAAAGGTCGACTTTATTTCTTCAAATATTCTCAGACCTTCCTCTAAACCCGGTCCTCGGTATGAATGAACAGACGAACGGTTCGCTTTATCAAAAGATGCTTTGAATACGTAAGGAATATTGAGCTTTTGTGTCACTTCTACGTAGTGCTCTGCAATGCTCATCGCTAAATCACGTGACTCTAATACATTCATACCACCAAATAAAACAAACGGTTTATCGTTAGCGATTTCAATATCGTATTTAGTCAATTTAATTGAAGTTATTGTCATAATTTTTCCAAAATAAAGTCTGGAGCTAACAAACGATTAGCTACCAATAATTCTTAATAACTGGCCACATAACCAAGCCATATAAGTACCTAAAGCGTAACCTAACACCGCCAGTAGTACACCGACCGGCGCTAAAGAAGGATGAAATGCTGATGCGATAACGGGCGCAGAAGCAGCACCACCGATATTGGCTTTACTGCCAACAGCTAGATAGAAGATCGGTGCTTTAATCATTTTGCCAACAATAAGCAGTAAAGCAACGTGGACTAACATCCAGATAACTCCAATGGCTATGTATTTCGGTGACTCAACAATTTGAGTAACATCCATATGCAAACCTATTGTCGCGACTAATACATATAATAAGCTACTACCAACTTTCGAAGCTCCTACGGCTTCAAGTTTTCTTACTTTAGTAAACGACAATGCCAATCCTATCGTAGTCACTAAGACGATTATCCAGAATAGTTTTGAATGTAAGCTAAATTTTTCTAATTCAGGAAAGTTTGTCTGAAAATAAGGGACTAAAAAGTCAGCGGCAAAATGTGCTAAACCAGCAGCGCCAAAACCTACCGCTATAATCATCATAAAGTCTTTTAGTAACGGCAACTTGATATTTTCACGTTGAGCAGACTCTACTTTATCAATTAATCTATCAATTGCTGAAGTGTCAGCGCCACTCTTCGCATCAATACGCTTATGGTTTGCTGCTAAATAAAGTAATACCGCCATCCACAAGTTGGCTACAACAATATCAACAGTCACCATAATGGTGAATATTTTGCCATCAGCGCCATAAATTTCTTTCATCGCCAACATATTTGCGCCGCCACCAATCCAACTACCCGCAAGCGCAGCCATACCACGCCAAACAGCTTCAGGACCAGTTACACCAAGTAATTCAGGCCAAATAGCAGAAATAACTAAGAGCGCAATTGGGCCGCCAATAACCACACCAACCGTGCCGGTTAAAAACATAATAATCGCTTTATTACCAAGACCAACAATTGCTTTTATGTCGATGCTCAAAGTGAGTAAAACCAAACAAGCTGGCAATAAATAATACTTGGCGACTTCGTCTACTTGACTCAATTCTGCACTAACAATGCCAAAAGTGTTTAGCAAAGAGGGTAATAGGTAGCACATAAGTAATGCTGGCACGTATTTATAGAACTTCTTAAATGCGGGGTGTTCACTATTTGAAGTATAAAAAACGAATCCAAGTATTAGTGCGAGTAACCCCATAACCGTGGCGTCATTCGTGATAAAAGGTGTATTGTTGATAATTTGATCTTCCATTGATTAACCTTGTTATTTTTATTTGATTTATCGGTTTTATTTGTAAACTACAGCCTTATTTCTAAGGCTTATTAATGTAATACCGTATCAGCTATAGTGATTTTATCCAATTGCATTTTTAATAATTGCGCAGCAGGATCTTTTGGACATTTGTCGACAAAATATTGGTAATCATCGTAAGCGACTTTAAAACAATCGAGTTGATGTAACAAAAAACCTCGGTCGCGACGCTCAAACGGATCTTCTGGGCGTAACGCTATTAATATATCAACACACTTTAATGCTTGAGCAAACTGCCCTTCGCGGATCAAAGCATTTTTCAATGAGCTAACGTGCTTAACAATTAAGCTTAACCTTGAAATATCTTCAATTTGGTCGCTTTGTGGATCGCCATCAAGTTCATCCATACATAAATCAAGCTCCTGCCAATTTAAAGACTCTCCAGTAATGGGATCAAAAACAATCGCATAAACATCATCACAGACGACGCGAATCATATTTTTCTTTGGAACGTACACCACATCTGCTTCAAAACCACAAAGACGAAATATATGGCAAAGCACTATACTTTTTAGCGCCGGGGCCATTAACTTAAAATCGAGTCCACTTTGTAACTTATGAGCACTAACGGGCCAAAAGTCACGTTGATTATCAATAAAAAGTTGCCCAATGAAAAGTTCGTTGATTAATTGCTCAGCTTTTTCAAGATACTCTTCTGTATCAGAAATTAATTCTGAACATTGTTCAACTATTTGACTAAGGTTTGTTGGCTCAAAGTCACTATCACCAAAAACAACTTCTTCAATAAGTACAAAAGCTTCAATAAGTGATTTATCGTCATCATTGAGCTCGGAAAATAATAATTCATTCATGCTGTAATTTTTAATTGCTGACTCTATTTATAGTTATTGCTTATTTCAGGGTATATTTATTATAAAAATATCGTTTGTTTTGTTGTCGCTATTCGCACCACTAACATAATCCAGCCCATAGCTACTAAATAACCTATCACTTGCATCATTCGGTTACGAGCTAACTTCAACGTGTAATAGCCGGTAAAAATATAAAAAATAATGGCAAGTAACTTTTCGCCTAGCCATAAATATTCTATTGGATTTATCGCTAACTTAACAGCCAGACCAACACCTAATAGTAGTAAAAAAGTGTCAACGATATGAGGGCTGATTTTCAACCATTTTTTATCTAATTGTGCTGAATTCATCAAGGTTAATGCAAACCGGTAGGTGAACAATATAATGCTTATTGCCGCCAGAGTCATATGTAAATGTTTCATGCAAAAACCTTATATTTATCTTCATTCTTCTTTTTGTACATAAATACAGCAAGTAACTCGGTCATTTCCGCCGTAATCTTTAAATGTTTCAATCGACTGATAACCCAATTGCTTTAATATATCGCTAACGCCAGCCGCTTGTTCAAAGCCATGTTCAAAATAGAGTGCACCATTATTGGTTAAATAACCTTGTGCGTCTTTGGCAATTCGTTTGATATCTGCAAAACCATTATCCCGAGCAACCAGAGCAGATAGCGGTTCAAACCTGACATCGCCTGCAATTAAATGCTGATCGGCTTCATCGATATAAGGGGGGTTGCTAACGATAATATTAAACTTTTTATCTACAGCTACATTAGAGAACCAATCACTTTGATAAAGCTCTACCTGTGGTAACTGTAGCCGTTGAGCATTTTTTTTAGCTAAACTAATCGCAGCGTCACTAAAATCAATGCCGTGAACTTGCCACTGTTTTTGTTCTGAAGCAAGCGACAGAGCAATAGCTCCGGTACCCGTACCGAGATCCAAGCACGATAAATCACTTGCTAGATGGCGCGCTAAAATATGTTCGACCAGTAACTCTGTATCTGGACGAGGAATTAAGGTTGCTGGTGATACGTAAAAAGGCAGTGACCAGAATTCACGTTCTTGTGTAATATAAGCAATAGGCTCGCCTTGCAAACGGCGCTCAAACAAAGCTAAAAAAGCGTAGAATTCATGCTCTGCTAACTTTTTGTCAGGCCAAGTTAACAAATAACTTGTTTCTTTATTTAAAACAAAGGCAAGTAGGATTTTACAATCGAGTTTTGCGCTATCAGAAAAGGCAGCGAGTAACTGCTGCCCTTGATTAATTATTTCAGCAAAACTCTGCTGGCAATATGTTATTGACGGTTTTAAGGATTCGCTCAAACCAATAACTAGTTTTGCTCAGCAAGAGCCGCAAGTAAATCGGCTTGATTTTCTAACATAATAGGCTCTAGGACCAAATGCAAGTTACCTTCAAGAACTTCGTTCAAACGATATAAAGTCAAGTTAATACGGTGGTCCGTCATACGCCCTTGCGGATAGTTGTAAGTACGAATTCGTTCTGAACGATCACCACTTGCCACTAAATTACGACGCGAAGACTCTTCTTCACTGCGGCGTTTTTCATCTTCTGCTTGTTGTAAGCGAGCTTGTAATACCGACATCGCCTGCGCACGGTTTTTATGCTGAGAGCGTTGTTCTTGACACTCGACAACTACGCCTGTTGGAATATGGGTAATACGAATGGCAGAATCAGTTTTGTTAACGTGCTGTCCACCCGCACCTGATGCGCGAAAAGTGTCAACTTTTAAATCTGCTTTATTAATTTCAATCGCGTCAGCTTCTGGTATCTCAGGCATAACAACAACGGTACAAGCAGAAGTATGCACTCGACCTTGAGATTCAGTTTCAGGAACACGTTGCACACGATGACCACCAGACTCGAACTTCATTTGTCCGTAGACGCCTTCTCCAAGCACTTTGAAAATGACTTCTTTATAGCCACCTTGTTCACTTTCATTAGTGTTCATAACTTCAATACGCCAGCCTTTCTTTTCACAGTAACGGCTATACATGCGGTATAAGTCGCCAGCAAAAATTGCCGCTTCATCACCACCGGCTCCTGCACGTAATTCAACAAAACAGTTATTGTTGTCGTTTGGATCTTTAGGTAATAGTAAAATTTGTAATTGATCGGCTAATTCTTCAATGGTTTTCTTAGCTGATTTAAATTCTTCTTGCGCCATTTCACGCATTTCAGGGTCTTCATCTTTTAGCATTTCTTCAGCTAAAGCAAAGTCTTCTTCTGCGCTTTGGTAGTCATTAAACACACTAGTGACTGCTTCTAATTGAGAAAACTCTTTTGATAAGGCAATAAATTTTTCTTGATCTGAAAGTGTTCCAGGATCAGAAAGCAAGGCTTGAACTTCTTCAAAGCGCTCGACTAATATTTCAAGTTTTTGATAAACAGATTTATTCATTAAGAAATCTTATAATTAGGAAACAGCGGATAAAAATTGGTGATGTGCAGTTTAAAGGGTTAGTTGAGCACTTTCAATCAAAGGTGTAAAAAAGCTGTAAATACCCAGCTAAGCTCAAATGTTCATCAAAATACGGTTTGGGTGTGTTGTAAGGTCGAGACCGTTATTTAATGTTATAAATATCGCGTAAGTATACCAATTTATCTAATTCGCCACCTTGGGCCGCCGATTGAATAGCGCTAGTGGGTGCATGCATAAATTTATTGGTCAACTTAGTGGCTAACTCAGCCAAAATAGCTTCTGGTGACTTATTACCCTGCAGTTGTAACAATGCTTTATCAAGTAACAGATCGCGATGTTCTAAACACTGTTTACGGTAATCTATAACGGTATCTTGGGTATTTAAGCCACGAAGCCATGACATAAACACATCAGATTGAGTAGAAACTATTGCCTCAGCTTGAACAGCTTCTTTGCGACGATTAGCTAAATTTTTCGCGATAATGCCTTGTAAATCATCAACCGTATATAGAAAAACATCTTCTAGATCACCAACCTGTTCTTCGATATCACGAGGAACCGCTAAATCAACCATAAAAATAGGACGATGCTTACGCTTTCCTAATGCGTGTTCAACCATACCTTTACCTATAATGGGTAAAGTACTACCGGTTGAACTAATAACAATATCGGCGTCAGCCATTTTGTCAGGGATTTGCGCCAAGGTAATAACGTCAGCGCCAATAGCACCAGCCATTGCTTCTGCACGGGCAATTGTGCGGTTAGCAACAGTTATTTTACCCACTTTATTCTCGTATAAATGTTTAGCAACCAGTTCAATCGTTTCACCGGCCCCCACTAATAGTACTTTTACATTTTCAAGACTGGCAAAAATATGTTTTGCTAGATTTACCGATGCAAAAGCAACCGAAACCGCACTCGCGCCAATTTCAGTTTCAGTGCGAACTTGTTTAGCAACACCAAAAGTACGTTGAAATAAACGGTCCATGACTAAAGACATAGAACCAGCAGCTTTCGCTTGGCTATAGGCTTGCTTCATTTGACCTAAGATTTGCGGTTCGCCTAAAACTAAAGAGTCTAAGCCACAAGCAACCCGCATCATGTGGTTAACGGCCTGTTGATCAGTATGCCAATATAAACTTGGCGTAATAGTTGAAGCAGGAACATTGTGATGTTTTTCTAACCAGCGGACAACTTTTTCTTGGGTAACCCTTACATCGCCTTCTTGAACTAAATACAGCTCTGTACGATTACAAGTTGATAAAATAGCCGCTTCACGACATTCTACGTTTCCAAGTAATTCAGTTAATGCCACACTTAAATTGTCGGGATTAAAAGAGATTTTTTCTCTCACGGCAACAGGGGCAGTTTTGTGATTGATTCCAACAGCAACTATAGACATAACGGAACGATTCAGCCTTTTTAAGACGATTAATATAAGAAATAAAAATTATCGATAGCAATTTTTTTTCCATTAATCTTTTTATTAACGACATTATTAATCAAGTTTTATAAAAAACCTATGATCTATGATAAATAATGATGTTAATTTTACGAAAAATCGCAGAAAATTAAAAGCATCAAATACGCGATAACGCAATATTATGGCGATTAACTCAATAATAATGGTTTATATGAATAAAATTACCTTATCGCTGCCACTCTTTTTCAGTTTTTTACTGATATTTCTATCTGGTTGTAGTTCTTTAACGAATAACCATCAGCAAATTACTGAACATCAAAACATTACCGAGCGCACTAAAAAGCTCACAGCAATGTTGAATTGGAAAATAAAAGGGAAAATGGGCATAATCAGCCCTAAAGAGCGTCATAGCTTAACATTAAATTGGCATTACCAAGGAGATAAAAATCGCCAGATGCTAAATTTAACCACAGTGCTCGGTATTCAAGTTTTTACTTTAGAGTCGGTCAATAATATGCATGTTATTAATGTCGATGGTGAGCGCTACCAAAGCCCTGATTTAAACTCCCTGCTTGCTTCGTTAACAGGTTTTACATTACCGACACACGCGATGACTTTCTGGTTAAAAGGCTTACCTTATTTAGCTAGTGATAAAATAACCTATAACGAAACAACACAATTACCCCAAACATTGACCAGCTACTCTGGTGAAAAAAAATGGTTTATTAAGTATAGTGGCTATCAACAAGTAGACCAATATCAATTAGCAACGAAGTTCACCATAAAACAAGATAACATCACCATTAAAATTAATGTTCATCAATGGGACGTGACAAGTAATGACTAAGACTAACCAGCAATTTTATAGTTTTCCTGCACCGGCAAAGCTTAATTTATTCCTCCATATTATTGATCAACGCAACGACGGCTATCATCAGTTAGAAACTATTTTTCAATTTTTAGATCACAGCGACACCATAGAAATAAGAAAGACTCAGGGTAATAGTATTGAATTACTCACGCCGATTGATGGTGTATTACATGAAGATAACTTAATTGTAAAAGCAGCTCGGTTACTACAAAACTACCTATTAAAAAATCCGACTACTTTCAATAACGTATATTTAGGTGCACAAATAAAAATAACAAAAATTCTTCCTATGGGGGGTGGATTAGGTGGCGGGTCATCCAACGCCGCGACTATTTTATTGGCATTAAATACTTTGTGGCAGGCCAACTTGTCTACCACCGAGCTAGCAAAACTTGGCCTATCGCTAGGTGCTGACGTACCGATTTTTATTCATGGTTTTTCTGCTTTTGCTGAAGGTGTTGGTGAAGAACTCACTGCTGTTTATCCTCAAGAAAGCTGGTTTTTAGTCAGTAAACCTGATGTCAGTATTTCTACTGCCAGTATTTTTACTGATGCTGACTTAACTCGCAATACGGCAAAAGTTAATTTAAATGATGATATTAGTAAGTTAGACATAGACTTATGCCACAATGACTGCCAGACGTTAGTAATAAAAAAGTATCCCGAGGTTGCCAAGTTACTGGCTTGGTTGGTAGAATACGCCCCGTCTCGAATGACTGGTACCGGAGCGTGTATTTTTTCTCGTTTTGATACTGAGCAAGAGGCTTGTCGCATCCAGTCATTACTTCCTAATGGAATAATTTCTTTTGTGGCAAAAGGTGTCAATACATCTCCATTACGCAATGCCATTAACAACTTAGTAACATTGCAAGTAGAAAATGCAGAATATTAATACCATTGAGAATTTATTTTCATAAAAATGCCAAGAACCACTGGAAAAAATTTAATAATTTGCTGATAGTAAACTCAAGGTTTACTAATAGCGTAACTTAAAATGTCAATAGTTTCCGAGGAACTGACCGTGCCTGACATGAAAATATTTACGGGTAATGCCACCCCTGAACTGGCCAAGAAAGTAGCTGATCGTTTGTATATGACTTTAGGCGATGCCAAAGTCGGTAGTTTTAGCGACGGTGAAATCAGTGTTGAAATTAACGAAAACGTACGCGGTGCGGATGTTTTTATTATTCAATCAACTTGTGCGCCAACGAATAATAACCTAATGGAATTAATTGTGATGATTGACGCATTACGACGAGCATCTGCTGGTCGTATTACTGCAGTTATTCCATATTTTGGTTATGCTCGCCAAGATAGACGTGTACGTAGTGCTCGTGTACCAATTACTGCGAAAGTTGTCGCTGACTTTTTATCAAGTGTTGGTGTTGACCGAGTATTAACGGTTGACCTACACGCTGAGCAAATTCAGGGTTTCTTCGATGTACCGGTAGATAACGTATTTGGCACACCTATTTTACTTGAAGATATGCTTTCTCGTGATCTAGATAACCCGATTGTAGTTTCTCCTGATATTGGTGGTGTTGTTCGCGCTCGTGCCGTAGCTAAATTACTCAATGAAGCCGATCTTGCTATCATCGATAAGCGTCGTCCAAAAGCCAATGTTGCACAAGTTATGCACATCATTGGTGATGTTGCTGACCGCGACTGTATTATTGTCGACGACATGATAGATACTGGTGGCACATTAGCAAAAGCGGCTGAAGCATTAAAAGCACATGGCGCTAAACGCGTTATTGCTTATGCTACTCATCCAGTTCTTTCTGGTAATGCTGCGCAAAACCTAAGAGATTCTGTTATTGATGAGTTAGTGGTAACAGATTCAATACCACTTACCGACGAAATTAAAGCGCTTGGTATTGTTCGTCAACTTACTTTAAGCGGTATGTTGTCTGAAGCGATTCGCCGTGTGTGTAACGAAGAATCTATTTCAGCAATGTTTGACAGTTAAGCATTCCTGATAAAAGAACTTCATAAATAATAAAGCCCCGAGTCATATTTTGACTCGGGGCTTTTTTATTTAACACAACACTGGAGCTACGCTCGCTTAATTCTTTTGTCAGACGTTGACTATTTCTCTAAAACATCCGCTAAAGCCGCTAAACATAAAGTCACATTTTCAGTTCTTGCCGCATAGCCCATTAAACCAATGCGCCATGCTTTACCAGCAAAACCACCTAGGCCAGCGCCAATTTCTAAATTATATTCATTAAGTAAGGTTTGGCGAACAGCTGCATCATCAACGCCTTGAGGAATCAATACCGTATTTAATTGTGGTAAACGGTATTGCTCTTCAACAACAAACGCTATGCCTAGTTTTTCTAATCCCGTTTTTAATTTCAGGTGTTGGTTTTTATGGCGTTGCCACGCATTTTCTAAACCTTCATCTTGTAACATCACTAAAGATTCATGCAAAGCATAGAGAGAATTCACCGGTGCCGTATGATGATAACTACGTTTACCTGTACCGCCCCAATAGCCCATAACCAAAGATAAATCTAAAAACCAACTGGGCACTTTAGACTTTCTACTTGTTAATTTTTCAACGGCTTTAGTACTAAAGCTAATCGGTGATATGCCGGGCACACACGATAAACATTTTTGACTACCCGAATAAATAGCATCGATTCCCCAATCATCAACCTTTAGTTCAACACCACCTAATGAGGTCACGGCATCGACGATAGAAAGCGCTGAATTTTCTTGAGCTATGGCACATAAGGCTTTTGCATCAGACAATACACCAGTAGATGTTTCAGCATGAACAAAGGCTAAAAACTTAACATCACTATTGTCTTTAAAAGCTTGTTTTACTTTATTGACATCGACAGGCGTTCCCCACTCATCGTTTATAACGATGGCTTGAGCTCCTATGCGTTGAACATTTTCCACCATACGCGAACCAAAAACACCATTTACACAAACAATCACTTTTTCGCCTGGTTCAACTAAGTTAACAAAACAAGTTTCCATACCTGCCGAGCCTGGCGCTGAAACCGCCATCGTTAATTCATTCTTGGTTTGAAATGCGTATTGTAGTAATGATTTAATTTCGTCCATCATCTGCACAAACTCTGGATCTAAATGACCAATGGTCGGACGACCTAAAGCAGATAAAACACGGGGTGAAACATCACTAGGACCGGGGCCCATTAAAGTACGAGGAGTTGGATAGAAAGATGTAATTGTCATAGTTAATTCTCTTATCGACATTAGGCATTAGAAGTTATGAGGCACATATACCCGCTCAATTTCAGGACGCAGGTTGCTAGAGTGTATTTTGAATGGTAACGGGTCTAACACCTAAATTTCAATAAAAAATTATCTATAACGGTCATTTAGCCCAATGATACCCATAATAAGGAGCCATGATTAATAGTTTATTAATCATATTAACGTTGGATATGTTTAAGTTGAGGTGTTATTATGCCGCGCCTTTTATGATGATTGAATTATTTTTATTGTTGTAAAGGTTCATTGTTGTTTTTGGTCGCAAAAAACAACTCAACTAACTCTTTAATATTAGGTATTAAAAAATGACTGATTTATTTACTTTAGAAGCTGAAGTTCGTACTGACCTAGGGAAAGGTGCGAGCCGCCGCCTACGTCACGCAAACAAAGTTCCTGCAATTTTATACGGTGAAGGCCAAGAGCCGATTTCTTTAACGTTAGAGCACAAAAATGTTTACCGTGCACAACAAGAAGAAGCATTCTACTCTCACGTTTTAACTGTAAACATCGACGGTAAGCCAGTTGAGTGTCTTTTAAAAGACATGCAACGTCATCCGTTCAAGCAACTTGTAATGCATTTAGATTTTTTACGCATTGATGCATCTCATGCAGTTCACGTTAACGCTCCTATTCACTTCCTTAACGAAGAAGAAGCAGAGAAAAAAGGTGGCAACATTACTCACCAGATTAACGAAATTGCGATTAGCTGTTTACCTGCTGACATTCCAGAATTCATCGAAGTTGATGTTGCTGATTTAGAAGTTGGTCAAACATTGCATTTATCAGACGTTACTTTGCCTAAAGGCGTAACATCTGACGAATTAGCAAAAGGCGAAGATCATGATCAAGCTGTTGTTTCATTAAATGCACCGAAAGGCGTAACTGAAGAAACTGATGAAGCTGAAGAAACTGAAGCTACTGAATAATCATTAAGTATAAGCTTAAATGACTATTCAACTAGTTGTGGGCCTGGGTAATCCAGGCCCCGAATATACAAAAACTCGTCATAATGCCGGAGTTTGGTTCGTCGAAGAACTTGCTTCTCGCTACAACATCTCCCTCAGACCAGAAAAAAAATATTTCGGACTTTACGGCAAAGGCCTAATAGGTAACGAAGTTGTTCATTTGCTTGTTCCAACAACGTTTATGAATAGAAGTGGTCAGTCTGTAGCGCCTCTTGCAAATTTTTTCCGTATTCCCGTCGATAATATCCTTGTTGCTCATGATGAGTTAGACATGGAACCGGGCGTCTGTAAAATTAAAAAGGGTGGCGGGCACGGTGGACATAACGGCTTACGCGATATTATTTCGTGTCTGGCTAATAACAAAGAATTTTATCGGTTACGCATTGGTATAGGCCACCCAGGTCATAGAGATCGCGTTACCGGACATGTACTTGGCAAAGCACCAGCTATTGACCAAGACAAAATAGATCAAGCGATTGATGAAGCAAGCCGATGTATCGACATCTGGCAAACAGACGATTTAAAGAAAGCTCAAAATCGTTTGCATTCATTCAAACCGCTATAACTAAACTTTTAAAACAATTTTGCAAAACAATTAAGGTATTATCATGGGATTCAAATGCGGTATTGTTGGCTTGCCCAACGTAGGTAAATCAACACTTTTCAATGCATTAACAAAAGCAGGTATTGAAGCAGCTAATTTTCCATTTTGTACTATTGAGCCGAATACGGGTGTAGTACCCGTGCCCGACCCTCGTTTAGATGCATTAGCCAAAATTGTAAACCCTGAACGCGTTCTAGCAACTACTATGGAATTTGTTGATATTGCAGGTTTAGTGGCTGGCGCTTCAAAAGGTGAAGGTTTAGGAAATAAATTTCTTGCTAACATTCGTGAAACCGATGCAATTGGTCACGTTGTGCGTTGTTTTGATAATGACAACATTATTCATGTTGCCAATAAGGTTAGCCCTAGTGATGACATAGAAGTGATCAATACTGAGCTGGCTTTGTCTGATATGGACACAGCGGAACGAGCGATTTTCCGCTTAGCGAAGAAAGCCAAAGGTGGCGATGCAGACGCTAAATTTGAAATGCCGGTATTAGAAAAGATATTAAAGCATGTTGAAGAAGGACATATGATACGTTCTTTAACATTGTCTAAAGAAGAAAAAGCAGCGGTAGACTACTTAAACTTTTTAACACTAAAGCCGACCATGTATATCGCGAATGTGAATGATGATGGTTTTGAAAATAATCCTTACCTAGATCAAGTTCAAGCAATTGCTGATGCCGAAGGTGCTATCGTTGTTGCTGTTTGTGCTGAAATTGAAAGTGAATTGTCTGAAATGGATGATGAAGACCGTGTTGAATTTATGGCTGACCTTGGACTAGAAGAACCTGGGCTTAATCGTGTTATTAATGCTGGTTATTCTTTGCTTCACTTGCAAACTTATTTTACGGCAGGTGTAAAAGAAGTACGTGCATGGACAGTAAAGCAAAATGCTACTGCTCCACAAGCTGCGGGTGTTATTCATACCGATTTTGAAAAAGGCTTTATTCGCGCAGAAGTTATTGCCTATGATCACTTTATCGAATTTAATGGCGAGTCAGGGGCTAAAGAGGCCGGTAAATGGCGTTTAGAAGGTAAAGAGTACCGTGTTAAAGATGGTGATGTGGTTCACTTCAGATTTAACGTGTAATGTTTACGCTTTAACGCGAATAAATTAAATAGTAAAAGGAGCTTCGGCTCCTTTTTTGTCTCTAAAAATAAGTTATTACTCGTCATTAAAATTAAAAAAAATGACTGAAAAAGAAAAAGATATAAATAATAAACAATGAAAACAATAGACTACTTAATTTAAAAAATTTAAAAATATCTTGTTTTATTTCTAAAATATACCACAATTATCATAATACCAATCTGATATAAGTTAAAATCATCAACGTCAGACCAATAACCTATTACTTTAATAAACAATAAAAAGGCAGACCATGAAAAAAACACTCCTACTTGCTAGCTTAATTGCCGCTTCAGTAACTTTTGCCCCTGTGACTAAAGCCGATAATATATCTCTTCGTATTTGTGAATACGTTGCGGCTAATGATAAGAACCGCTTACGTTCATTTATGAAACAAAATAAATTAAAAATTCGTGCACTTTTTGGCAGTATCGAATGTAACGGCCAAAATTTATTAGTTTTTGCTGCATCTAATAGCGCTTTAGAAACAGGTGAATTTATTATTGGTAAAGTTCCTTCAAAAGAAGTTGCTAAACATATCGCCGATATTGGTAAATACTCAAAACATTTAGAAGAAGAAGCAAAAGAACGTGTAAAATAATCATAAGTTGATATCTACGCTTCTTTAAAATAAAGCAAGAACTTAGCGTTCTTGTTTTTATTTTAAAGAGATTGCGCTTTCCTAGAATATTAAACGCCCAATTTGTAGACTAAACAAGCAAACAGAAAGAAATTAGCATTTATTATAAAAAAACGGTTGACGTAGCCTAAGCAGATTTGCATAATACGCGCCACTTGCTGAGAGGCAATACGGAAAGGCTACATAGCTCAGCTGGTTAGAGCACATCACTCATAATGATGGGGTCCCAGGTTCAAATCCCGGTGTAGCCACCATTTAACTCTTAGTAGTGAAAGAAGTATTAGAAGAAATGCGGGTTTGGCGGAATTGGTAGACGCGCTGGATTTAGGTTCCAGTATCGAAAGATGTGAGAGTTCAAGTCTCTTGACCCGTACCATTCTAACTAACATTTATCATCATGATATTTGTTAGAAAGTAAGTAACATTGCAGGGGTATAGCCAAGCGGTAAGGCAGCTGGTTTTGATCCAGTCATTCAGAGGTTCAAATCCTCTTACCCCTGCCACTTTCTTGTTTAACATTCCTTTTTTAAAACTCAATCAGTCTTTATTAAAACTAATATTAAACATTATAAGTGTCATATTTACTTGTTATTTAGAATACCTACAGGGGTATAGCCAAGCGGTAAGGCAGCTGGTTTTGATCCAGTCATTCAGAGGTTCAAATCCTCTTACCCCTGCCACTTTATTGTTTAATATTCCTTTTTTAAAACGTAATTAGTTTTTATTAAAAAAATAGTAAACATTACTGAGTGACATAATAATTATTTGAAATATCTACAAGGCTATTAATGCTTAGTAGTATTAGAAGCAATGCGGGTTTGGCGGAATTGGTAGACGCGCTGGATTTAGGTTCCAGTATCGAAAGATGTGAGAGTTCAAGTCTCTTGACCCGTACCATTCTAACTAACAGTTATCATCATGATAGTTGTTAGAAAATAAGTAACATTACAGGGGTATAGCCAAGCGGTAAGGCAGCTGGTTTTGATCCAGTCATTCAGAGGTTCAAATCCTCTTACCCCTGCCATTCTTTTTGAATCTTACCTTAAACACCCAATAAATATTATCTTAAGACTTAATCTCTTACTGCATTGAAAAATTTCTTTTAAGATCCATTATCACTTCAACTTATACACCACAAGCGTAAGCTAAAGCCTTATTTTTCAAAAAAGGTATCTTATTTGCCATTGTCAGCCCTATGTTTCGAAAGAGTTTAATAGCTGGTGATGGGTGGCTAAACGTTGCATACAGTGAATCCATCGTTGTCATCATCAATAGATTGTCTATTCGTCGCTTAGATTCGTAACGTGATAAAACCTCAGGCAAGTGCCAACACTCATTATTACCAATGGCACTGGCTATGACGGTTTGTAAAGCCTTAACATCTTTAAAGCCAAGATTTACTCCCTGCCCTGCCATGGGGTTAATGGTGTGCGCTGCATCACCTAATAATAATACTCGACCTTTTTGATAAGTATTAGCATGTCGACGAGTCAGTGGAAATTCCCCTTTATTAATAACCTTTATTTGACCTATTCGTTGTGGAAATTTTTCAATGATTTCACTTTGCAGTTGTTCATTAGATAAAGCTGACAACCTTTTTATCTCGTTTTTTTGATGATACCAAACCAAGGAAGCATAACCACCTAATTGACTTTCTCCTGGCAGCGGTAAGAAAGCAATTGGGCCAGTCTGAAAAAATTGTTGCCAGGTAATATCTTGTTGTAAATGTTGAGTTTCAACATTAATAAGCATTGCTGATTGCTGATAATCCCAACCCGTTATACCTATATGAGCTAGTTTTCTTACCTGTGAATGAGCGCCATCAGCCGCAATTAATATTTGAGTGGTAATTTTTTCTATTTCACTACACTCTTTTTCAGCCGGTTTAATTGCCAAGCTTACTGCGATTTCATTTTGATGTTCAGTAAAGCTTTCTAAACTCGCTGGTGCAAATAAAGTCACCTTACTGTGAGTTTTAATTTGCTGCCATAAGGCAAGCTGAACTAAGCGATTTTCAATAATATGGCCAAGATGAGATTGCCCAATGTCATCGGCGTTAAACTCGGTATAACTTGTCTGATTTTCCCAAACACCTAATCGTTTATAAGGACACATTCGCCATTGTTTTAATTGTGGCCAAGCCCCCAATTGTGTTAACAAATGCTCAGAAGCAAGCGATATAGCTGAAACACGTAAATCTAGTGCTTGTGTTTCATTAAAACAGACGGGTTGCTTTGGTTCGACAATAGCCACAGTTAACCCTAAGTTTGCCAAAGATAACGCACTAGCAGCGCCGACCATACCACCACCGACCACGACACAATCAAAATTGCTCATAAAATTTACACTTTTTATTTAATGATTTTTCAAAGTTATTCTAACCAACCTATATCAGTTATACGAATATTATTAATGGTTGCGGTCAATAATTGAGATCAGATAGACCCGCGCCACTTAAAGTTGAATCGGGTACTGGCGTCAAGCGTCAAGAAGGAGTAAAATATGCATCCTTAAATTGAACTAACTGCGAAGCAATAAATTTCATGTTAGTTTGTCTAAATTTTTAAATATTTAATGAGTGGAAAGTTAATGAGTAAAAAGCTATATATCAAAACTTGGGGTTGCCAAATGAACGAGTATGACTCGCAGAAAATGGCCGAATTATTAGATTCAACGCATGGTTTTGTATTGGCTGACGAAGCTGAAGATGCTGATGTCATCTTATTAAACACTTGTTCTATACGCGAAAAGGCACAAGAAAAGGTTTTTCATCAGCTAGGGCGTTGGAAACATCTAAAAGACAATAAACCCGGTTTATTAATTGGTGTTGGTGGCTGTGTTGCTTCTCAAGAAGGTGATGCTATTCGCCAGCGTGCGCCTTATGTTGATATGGTTTTTGGCCCACAAACATTGCACCGCCTACCTGAAATGATCCAACAAGTTACTGGTGATCATAATCCTGTTGTTGATGTTAGCTTTCCTGAAATTGAAAAGTTTGATCGTCTTCCTGAACCTAAAGCTGATGGCGCTAGCGCTTTTGTGTCGATTATGGAAGGCTGTAGTAAATACTGTACCTTCTGTGTTGTACCTTACACTCGTGGTGAAGAAGTCAGTCGTCCACTTGACGATGTATTATATGAAATAGCTCAACTTGCTGCACAAGGTGTACGTGAAGTTAATTTATTAGGACAAAACGTTAATGGCTATCGTGGTATTACGCACGATGATGAAATTTGTCGCTTTTCAGAATTATTGCGTTTGGTTGCTACGGTTGACGGCATTGACCGTATTCGCTATACAACATCACATCCGATTGAATTTACCGATGATATCATTGAGGTCTACAAAGACGTTCCTGAATTAGTGAGTCACCTACATTTACCGGTACAAAGTGGCTCAGATAGAATTTTAACGCAAATGAAACGTGGTCATACTGCATTAGAATATAAATCACAAATTCGAAAATTAAAGAAAGCACGTCCAGATATTTGCATGAGTTCAGACTTCATTATTGGTTTTCCTGGTGAGTCGGATGCTGACTTCCAAGCAACAATGGATTTAATTAAAGCGGTAGATTTCGATTTAAGCTTTAGTTTTATTTACAGTGCGCGCCCTGGTACACCGGCAGCAGATATGATTGATGATATTTCTGATATCACTAAAAAAGAACGTTTAAAAGTGCTTCAAGACCAAATTACCCATCAAGCATTACGTATTGCACGTCAAATGTTGAATACAGAACAACGTATTCTTGTTGAAGGTCCTTCAAAGAAAAATCCGATGGAATTACGCGGTAAAACAGAAAATAACCGCACGGTTAATTTTGTTGCTCCTCACACGGTTATTGGTCAATTTGTTGATATTAAAATTACTGATGTTTATGCTAACTCGCTGCGCGGTGAATTAGTGCGCGAAGAAAGTGAAATGGGCTTGCGCATTGCGTATTCTCCACAAGACATCCTAGCGAACAGTCATCATACTAGCAAAAGTAGTAACATCGACGAGTTAGGTGTTGGTAGTTTTACGCCTTAATAATTAAAACCTTAGCCTATAAAAACGGATATAAATTTGACTACAAGTATTAGCAAACAATTTGACTTAACACCGCTTGATAATAATCGCCTAGCGAATTTATGTGGTTCAATGGACGATAACTTAAAAACCATTGAACGTCGCCTTGGTGTTAAAATAAGTTACAGCAGCAATGAATTTAAAGTGATGGGTGAACCCGCAAATTGTGAAGCCGTCATTGTCTTGCTTAAGAATTTATATATTGAAACAGCAACCGTAAAAAATGAACTAAAAGAAATCACAGAAAAAATGGTCCATCTTGCTATTTTAGACGCAAAAGTGCTTGAGCAAGAGCCCACTAAAGTTGATGTTGATTTCGACAAGTTAGTGACTATAAAAACCAAACGTGGTGTAGTCAAACCTCGTAATCCAAACCAGCAAAGTTATGTGCATAACATTATGAGTAATGACATTAGCTTTGGCGTTGGTGTTGCGGGTACAGGTAAAACCTATTTAGCCGTTGCTTGTGCTGTTGAAGCTTTAGAAAAACAAGAAGTTAGACGAATTCTGTTAACACGCCCAGCCGTTGAAGCGGGTGAAAAATTGGGATTCCTTCCAGGTGATTTATCACAAAAAGTGGATCCTTACCTGCGCCCATTATACGACGCACTCTTTGAAATGCTGGGTTTTGAAAAAGTTGAAAAGCTTATCGAGCGCAATGTCATTGAGATTGCTCCTCTTGCTTATATGCGTGGCAGAACATTAAATGATGCTTTTATAATTCTTGATGAAAGTCAAAATACGACCGTAGAACAAATGAAAATGTTTTTAACCCGTATTGGCTTTAATGCCCGTGCTGTTATCACCGGCGATATTACCCAAGTAGATTTACCACGTGGTGCTAAATCAGGCTTACGTCACGCGATTGAAGTACTTGACGATATTCCTGGCATTAGTTTCAACTACTTTGAATCAAAAGATATTGTCCGCCACCCGGTTGTGGCTAGAATTGTTGATGCATATGATGCTTTTGAACAAAAAGAAAAACGTTTAAAAGATGAAAAAAGAAATAAAGCGGCACTTGATGCTATGGATAATCAATAGTGGCAACACTACTCGATCTTCAACATGCTTGTGATGCCAAAAATTTACCCAGCAATGAACAGTTTCAATCTTGGGTAAATATCGCTTTAAATAATGATAAAACGGATTTTGAACTTACCATTCGTCTCGTTGACGTTAAAGAAAGCCAGTCTCTGAACTTACAGTATCGTGGAAAAGATAAACCGACCAATGTTTTATCATTTCCTTTTGAGGTACCAGCAGAAATTGAACTAGACTTACTCGGTGATTTAGTGATTTGTGCTGACATCGTCGCCCAAGAAGCCAATGAACAGCACAAAGACCTGCATAATCACTGGGCTCATATGGTGATTCATGGCTGCTTACACTTATTAGGTTACGATCATATTGATGAAGTTGAAGCCACAGAAATGGAAGCACTGGAAACAAAATTACTTAAAGCACTCGATATATCCGATCCTTATATTATAAATGAATAAATTTATCCTTTAGAATTCATAGATAAATAACCACTTACTACTTGAATTTACTTTCGATTGATTAGAAAATAAGCAACAAGTTAACCTTACAGGAAATAAATAAGCTCTATGAGCGATGACCACCCCCACTCTAGCAACGGCTCTGCAAATCGATCGATACTTGATAAAATAGTACAGGTCTTTACCGGAGAGCCCAAAAGTAAAGACGAATTGGTTGATGTATTAAATGACGCTGAAGACCGCGACTTAATTAAGCCAGAAACCAAGTTAATGATCCAAGGTGTATTAGAAGTTTCTGATATGCGAGTGCGTGATATTATGATCCCAAGATCGCAAATGGTCACGCTTGATATCAACGATCCGATTGAACATTCTTTACCGATCATCTTAGAGTCTGGTCACTCTAGATTTCCTGTTATTAACGACGACATTGATCACATTGAGGGAATTTTACTCGCTAAAGATCTGCTCGCTTACGGCTTTGGTCAACAAGAAGAATGCATCATAGCCAAAATAATTCGTCCATCGATTATTGTTCCAGAAAGTAAAAGAGTTGAACCGTTATTACAAGAGTTTCGTTCTCAGCGTTATCATATGGCAATTGTTGTTGATGAATATGGTGGCGTTTCTGGTGTTGTCACCATTGAAGATATTCTTGAATTAATTGTTGGTGAAATTGAAGATGAAACAGATGATGAAATTGAACTAGATATTAAGTATCTTGCCGGTAATGTTTATCAAGTTAAGGCATTAACAGAGCTCGATGACTTCAATGAATATTTTAATACTGAGTTTGATGGCAACGATGCCGATACTATTGGTGGCGTAGTTTTACATCAATTTGGCCATATGCCTAAAAAAGGTGAAATAATGACGATTGGTGATTTTGAATTTAAAGTCACCGCCGGCGATAATCGCCGTATCCAAAGCTTACATATTACGATTCCAAAAGACCATAAAATCAATGGAAAGATAGTCGACTAACCTCAATGGCGATCAAGACACTAGGCGCTCGCCTACTAAAACGACTACACGATAACTTATTTAATAAGCGTAACTGGCTCAGCTTCCTTGCTGGGCTCAGCTTAGTGCTCGCCTACGCTCCTTTTTCGCTATGGTGGCTGATGATTATTGTACTGCCGTTATTTCTCCATTCTATTAATGGTACTGATGTAAAGACAGCCACTAAACAAGGTTTCATCTTTGCTCTTGGTTGGTTTGGTAGCGGTATTAGTTGGGTGCATGTCAGTATTGATCAATTTGGTGGTTTACCACTATTTTTCTCACTGTTATTGATGGTGTTATTGTGTTGTTATTTGGCACTTTATCCAGCACTTGCTTGTTATTTATCAACGAAGTTTGCGCCAAAGAAAAAATTCTCTCTGTGGTTACTGCCACCCTGCTGGCTTATTTCAGAATATTTGCGTGCTAACGTCTTGACTGGTTTTCCCTGGCTTTCAATTGGCTATAGCCAAATCGATGGTCCACTAGCTAGTTTTGCACCACTGATTGGTGAAATAGGAATAAGTGCTTTGCTGCTGGTAATCAGTATTGCGGTTATTAATGTTGTAAATAACTGCTATCGCAAGACACATATAATCTTATTGATTGCTGTGTCTATCTCCGCTTATTTATTAACGCATGTTGCTTGGGTAACACCGACCAGCAAAACAATAACCGCTGCTTTAGTACAAGGTAATGTTGAACAATCAATGAAATGGCAGCCCGAAAAAGAGTGGCCCATCCAATTAAAATACCTAGATCACAGCCGAGAAAATTATGATGCTGACATTATTGTTTGGCCGGAGTCAGCAGTAACAGCATTAGAACCCGCTGCACAAGACTTTCTCAGCATGGCCGATAGATCTGCCGCACTCAATGATAGTGCTATTATTACCGGTATTTTAGATTACAAATATCAATCAAAAACCTATTTCAATTCACTGATTGTCATCGGTAAAAAAGAAAGTAACGACGATACTGGGCATTACCGTTATAACCATAGTAACCGCTATTATAAAAACCACCTGCTACCCATAGGTGAATTTGTGCCTTTTGGTGACATATTAAGAAAAATTGCGCCAATATTTAATTTACAATATTCTTCTTTCACCCGAGGTGACTATATTCAACCCAACCTTGTTGCTAAAGGCGTTCATCTATTACCGCTTATTTGTTTTGAAATTGCCTTTCCTGAGCAATTAGCCGCTAACTTTACCAACGAAACCGACATTTTACTCACGGTTAGTAATGATTCTTGGTTTGGCGATTCACATGGTCCACATCAACATTTAGACATTGCTCGCATGCGCGCTTTGGAATTTGGTCGACCACTGCTACGTGCCACCAACAATGGTGTAACCGCTATCGTTGATCACCAAGGAAATATTCAAGCCACACTGCCACAGTTTACTGACGCTGTGCTTAAAGCTGACCTTGAACTCGTCCAAGGAAAGACTTTTTATAGTCAATATTGGCAACTTATTCATTGGTTATTACCATTAATACTATTAATTTTATTTTTCTGCCTTTATCCTATGCTCAATAAAAAAACATAAAAAACAATAATACATAGGATTTATTTATGAAAGTATTGACTAAACACCTGTCCACTTTAACCTTATTTTTACTGACCTCTACCAGTTTAGCCTTCGCACAAACAACCATTATCACCAATGTTCAGGGCTATACTTTAGCTGACCAACAATTAAAGCAGTTTACGGCTATTCAATTTACCGATGATAAAATTGATAAACTTTTTATCGATGGTGAAGTATTACCTAAATCCGGTCAGATGACGGTTATCGATGGCCAGGGTAAAACACTACTTCCGGGCTTAATTGATGCTCATGGTCATATATTAAGTTACGGCTTAAGTTTGATGCAAGCAAATTTACTTGGCTCACTTTCAGAAGAATCAGCGGTAAAGAAAGCCGTAAATTATGCAAAGGCAAACCCAGATATTACTTGGGTACAAGGACAAGGCTGGAACCAAACTCAATGGGAAAACACCCAATTTCCAACAGCAAAATCGCTAGATAAACACTTTCCTAACAAACCAGTATTCTTACGACGTGTTGATGGACATGCGGGCTGGGCCAATACTAAAGCGATGGAGCTTGCTGGTATAACATCAGCGACACAAAGTCCAACGGGTGGCGATATAATTCGTGATGACTCTGGTCAGCCAACAGGAATTTTTATTGATAATGCCATGGATTTGATTACTAAAAGCATTGCCCCTTTGACCAAGCAAGAACAAAAATTAGTCTTAAAAAAAGCGCTTAATAAATTGGTCTCTTTTGGTTTAACCAGTGTTCATGATGCTGGTATTTTTACTGATAACCTTGAACTATTCAAAGAATTGAGCAATGAAAACGCCCTCCCTATGCGTGTCAACGCTATGTTGTATTTACCCTCTGAAAATTGGCAGGAAACACTCAAGCAAGGACCATTCACTAGCCGTGATAACATGCTTAATTTTAATAGTGTGAAAATTCAAGCCGATGGTGCTTTGGGTAGTCGTGGCGCCTCTTTAATTGCTGATTATTCAGACCATGCTGGTCATAAAGGTTTAATGTTACATGACAAAGAAAAGTTAACCTTGTATATGAATACTGCGATGAAGGCAGGTTTTCAGGTGAATACTCATGCCATTGGTGATAATGCTAATAAAGTGGTTCTAGATTTATATCAACACCAAATAAAAGCAACAAATACCGAAGCGCTTCGTCATAGAGTTGAACATGCGCAAATATTACAATTAAGTGATATTCCTCGCTTCGCTGAGCTCAACATTATCGCTTCAATGCAAGCTACACACGCAACTAGTGATAAAAACATGGCTGTTGACCGAATTGGTAAAGAACGTATTTTAGGTGCTTATGCATGGCGTAAATTGATGAATGCCAAGGCTATAATCGCTGCAGGCTCAGATTTCCCAGTGGAATCCCCTAATCCATTTTTTGGTTTACACTCTTCAGTCACCCGTCAAGATCATCAGAACCAACCGAAAAATGGCTGGTTCAGTGAAGAAAGTATGACACGCTTAGAAGCCTTACGAACTTTTACTATTGACGCGGCTTATGCAGCACACCAAGAAAATACTTTAGGTAGCTTAGAAAAAGGTAAAAAAGCTGACTTTATTTTATTAGAAGATAATTACTTTACAGAAAACCAACAAGATATCTGGAAGAATAAAGTCATAGCGACTTGGGTAAATGGAAAAAAAGTTTACGCTCATTAAAGTAAATATTTTATATAAAAAAAGCCCATAAGGGCTTTTTTTATGACTTATTTGTAACGAACTAAACTAGTTGCTTAGGGTGCAAGGCTATTTGATTACGGCCATTATCTTTTGCTCGGTACATAGCGGCATCAGCACACTCAATCCAAGCTTCATAACTTTCAATACTAATGTCTATTTCAGCAATCCCCATACTTACCGTATATTTAACATCAATGTCATTATATTTCACCACAGATTTTTCAATCTCTTCTCTTAATCGTTCAGCAAATACTTTACCATTATCTAATGATGTGTCCGCTAATAATATAACAAATTCCTCACCACCGTAGCGCCCCGAAACATCTGTTTCACGCACATGATGGCGAATAAGTCCTGAGATATGGCGAATAACTTCGTCACCAACGACATGGCCATAGGTATCGTTAACCACTTTAAAATGATCAATATCAATCATCACTAAGCAACTAGGGTTTTGACTACGGATCCAACGCTTGTATTCCGCTTGCAAGCAATGCTCCCAGTGCGTGTGATTAAACAGTTTTGTTAGGCCATCAGTTTGACTCAAAATAGCTAATTCTTTATTCGCCTTAACTAAGTCTTTTTTATGAGAAGCATTATCAGTCACATCATAAATAATGAGGCATAAATGAGTCACTATTCCTGTCGCTGACATCAAAGGAATAAAAGTAGTATTTTGATACATATAATCAGCCGCCCCTGTGATAGGACGATAATTTTGAAACTTAAACAAATAAGGACGTTGTTCCCAAATTGTAAAGGCTTTATTTTTTAGTAAAAAGACTGATTCAGCTTTGCGCTTAAACCATGCTTCAGGTATTTCATCAAACAAAGGGAATAGCACTTTATCTTTCACTTCACGGGGTAACAGACCGCTATGATTCTCCATAAAACCATTCCATATTTGCACTTTATAATCTCTATCTAGTACAACCAATCCTACATCGATGGTGTGTAACATTTCCATTAACCAATGTAATTCATTTATTTGTGATGTTTCTAATGACATAGTTAATCCAGTAAGTAAGAGATTTTATTATTGAGTGTACGCATAGACTCTTCGGTAAAGAGTAAGAGTAAATCACATTTGATTGAATAGTCTTCAATGCTATAACTAATTTCGATAGCTAAGGTACGCTTCCATTTTTTAGAGTTGGTCGCTATCAACTCAGATATTTTTTTATGTTGTCCTAAAACAACGGGGTGGCCTTGGCTAAAAGGCATATCTAATTGGGCAGAAACACCATTTAAACAAGCACCAATAAGTACATTGGCTAGATCCATTAATAATTCAAGCTCAGTACTTTCATCAACTTCATACTTATAATTCATTAATGAAGCAACATCTTTAAAACTTGAGTCATTTAAAATAAGTAGTGCTTCACCAGAAATACCTGCGCCAATAAATCCTTGGCAAATTCCCGAAGTACTTTCTTGTTCTTCTACATCAGAGAGCGCCATGCTCAGTTCACTAACTTCAATTAAATTGACATTAGGAATGGGGAGAACAACAAAAACATCAAGTAAACGCGCTAATAAATCTCCTGCTTGTCCCATAGCGACGTTGGCTATTTCTTGGTAACAGTCTCGTAGTTCAGGGTCTAAGAAAAACGCTTCATCTGATTGTTCTCTTTCAATACTAACTGTCTCTGCCGCTTGTGTCAGTGGTGCCAACTCGCTATGTTTAGGAGCTGGGGCTATCACCGGCGGTTTTTCGATTTCAACGGGTAAAGGCTTTTCTTCTTCGCTGTCTTGGGTAAAAATACCGTAAGCCAATAATATTTCTGTTAGTTTGGTTTTATTGACTGGCTTTTGAATAAAGTCTAGAGCACCTAAGCTCGTAACACGTTGGTGTGCTTCTGGCTGTATATCGCCAGAAATTACAATCACCATAGTATTTAAGTCTTCTTTAATAATAGTTTCAAGGACTTGGTAACCGTCCATCACTGGCATATTTAAATCAAGTAAAAGTACATCACCTTTACCAGCTTTTATTGCTTGAATGCCTTCTTCGCCGTTGGTAGCAAAGCTTATCTCGACATCCCAATCATCAGGTAAAGAACGTGCTACCTGCTTACGCGCCATATTTGAGTCATCACAAATTAACAAGGGTATTGACATATTTTCGTTATTCCTATTTTCAGATAATAGTTGTGGTGATGATTTTTCAACATTTTACTGTTTATCTATAAATAACAATAGATAATATTTGAAATAAAGCACTAAATAATGGCTATTTTTTATCGTCAAAGTTAACATCTCTTTATCCAAAATTTTTAAGCGCGCTTAACATTATGAAATTTTCAACCGTATTTCTTACTTTTTCACTGATTTTAACTTTAAATAGCCTGAGCATTTTTGTGGCATCTGCAAAGCCACTTGATGAAGATAATTTACAACAAACAACTGACTTAGTTAAGGCAAATAACAAATTCATCACGCTATTAGGTACACAAGTTGATGTTGGTCAAAAAGCCCCTAATTTTAAAGTGGTTAATGCCAGCTTTGTGCCGGTAACTCTCGAAGCATTCTCAGGAAAAAACATTCTTATCTCTGTGGTACCAAGTTTAGACACCGGCGTCTGTGCCTTACAAACAAAACGTTTCAACGAAGAAATGGCTAAATTACCCCAAGACATTGTTGTGTTAACGATTAGCAATGATTTACCTTTTGCGCAAAAACGTTTTTGTGAAGCAGAAAGTATCGATAAAATAACGGTCTTATCTGATTCAGTGTGGCGCAACTTTGGTAGTAATTACGGCTTACTCATTAAAGATATGGGCTTATTAACACGAGCGATATTTATTATTGATTCATCAGGAATGATCGCTTACAAGGAAATTGTTGCTGATATTTCAAAGCACCCTAATTATGAATTAGCCCTTTCGACCATAAAAGCATTAAGCCCAAGTGAAACACTGGATATGGAAACGGTTCAAGAGAATAACGACAAATAATAAATCACAATATTTCAAAGACTTAAATTAAAATCAATTTTAATTTAAATTTAAAACTTGAAAAATAAAACATCGCGCCCATCTTTATTAATGTAGTCGCCACAAGCTAAACGGGACTACATTAACCGCCTGTTCAATATTGAAAGGCACCTTAAATCTCTGAGAATAATAATTTCAGCCTAGCTATATCGCGACTTTATGTTGGTTATAGTAAGCACAGAAATATTCAAAAGAGATCCCATATTGCTAATACCCTTACATCTCAATTATGGGTATAACTAATAGGATATGAATTATGCGTATACAAACAGATATCAGCCCACTTTACCGTTCATTTATTGGCTTTGAACACTTAGCGGGTTTAATTGAAAAAGCGTCTCGTACAGACAAGCAATCATCTTACCCCCCTTACAATGTAGAATTACTTGCCGAAGACCAATATCGTATTACTATGGCTATTGCTGGCTTTGCCGATGAAGATCTTGAAATTGAATCAAAAGAGAACACCTTAATCGTTACCGGTACCAAACCTGTCAACGATAATGGTTCACCAAGAAACTTTGTACATCAAGGTATTGCTGAGCGTAACTTCGAACGTAAATTTCAACTCGGTGAACATGTCAAAGTCATCGGTGCTTTTATGGAGCATGGTTTGCTGCATATAGATTTAGAGAGAGAAATACCTGAAGCGTTAAAACCAAGAAAAATTGCGATAAATGGTAAAAGTTTACTGCAAAAACGTCCCGTCTCTACGGTTAATAAATCAATATCAGGCAACGAAAGTTAACCTTTTTTGATTGATTGTGTTTATCCCTTATATTTTTTGCCCAGTCAATGACTGGGCTTTTTTTAATCAATTAAATATTGGCTTACTTTACTTAACCTCGAAGATAAGTGGTCCTTACCATTAATACTCGCGTTAGTTATTCATAGCGTAGTGCGTCAATAGGGTCTAGGTTAGCGGCTTTCGCAGCAGGTATAATACCAAATAACAGCCCAACGCCTGCACTAAAACCAAACGACAGCATCACCGCCCACAACGGAACTTCTGCAGAGGGTAAGTCGATTAAATTACTCACTAATGCGCCAATACCATAGCCAATAGCTAAGCCAATTAGTCCTCCTAATAAACACAAGAACACCGCTTCAATTAGAAATTGTAGCAGTATGTCAACTCGCGTTGCGCCAAGCGCTTTTTGAATACCTATTTCGCGGGTGCGTTCAGTCACTGAAACCAGCATAATATTCATAATACCAATACCGCCTACCAATAATGAAATACCAACAACACCACTGAGCACCATAGTCGTACTTGAGGTAATACTATTGACGGTTTCAAGCATTTGCTCTGCGGTACTAATTTTAAAATCATCCGCTGTTTCTTTAGATATATTATGATTTCGACGCAGTAGATTTTGAATATGCTGCTTAATACTTTCAAGTTGATTTGCATCGTCCACTTGCAGCGAAATACTGATATCGGGTTCTTCAGCACCACCTAACAAAGCTCTTGTTGTTGTATAAGGCAACAGTATAAAGTCATCTTGATCAAAGCCAAAAAGTTTACCACGCTTTTCTAGCACGCCAATCACTTTAAACCACTCACCGCCAATCATAATATACTGACCAACAGCAGAACCTTTGATTTCAAGTTTGTCTATAATCGAGTCCCCTAACACGGCTACGCGGCGTCGAGACTTATCATCATTTATATTAAAAAAGCGCCCCGTTTCAGGAAAGATGCCATATAGAGATTGATAACTAGAGCCTGTACCGACAACGCGTGTTGCCGTTGACTCCCCTTTATACTGAACTACGCCATTTGGGCCTGTTGCGGCAACCGTTGGAGTGATATGGCTAATGCCTGAAACTTTATACTGTATTTCTAAAAAGTCACGGTAAGTTAATTTGGCAACTTTGCCTTGAAGACGTTCTTTTAGCGGCGTAAAAGCATTAATACTGACAACATTAGTGCCCATATCGTCGAACTGCGAAGTAATACTGCTGCTTAATCCTTGTACGACAGAGACAACAGCAATCACTGAGGCAACGCCAATAATAATACCTAAGGTTGTTAAAAAACTTCGAAAACCGTGAGCACGCACCGAATGTGCCGCTGAACGAGTACTCTCAACAATTTTAAAGAAAACACTAGACATTAGCACTCTCCTTTATCAGTTGCTGCTCTTTATAGTGCTGTTCAATATTTGGGTTTAATGAATCAGCAACTAAGCAGCCATCAGTTAAGCGTATAACTCGCTGACAACGATCGGCTATTTCCTGTTCATGGGTTACAATAATTAGGGTTTGGCCATCTTGGTGAAGCTCATCAAACAGTGCCATAATTTCCATTGTGGTTGCTGAATCTAAGTTCCCGGTAGGTTCATCTGCTAACAATATCGCAGGTTCAGTGACTAATGCCCGAGCGATAGCGACACGCTGACGTTGTCCACCAGACAACTGATTCGGTAAATGGTCAATGCGGTCCTTTAAACCGACCCGGGTTAAGGCTAGCTTAGCCTTTATACGGCGTTCTTTGATTGGCATGCCTCGATATATCAATGGTTGCATGACATTTTGTAAAGCACTTGATCTGGGTAATAAATTAAAACTTTGAAAAATAAAGCCGATTTCTAAATTTCTAATACCCGCCAGAGTTGTTTCATCAAGCTTAGCTACATCTCTGTCTTTAAGTTTATATTCACCACTTGTTGGATAATCTAAGCAGCCAAGAATATTCATCAAGGTCGATTTACCTGACCCCGACTGTCCGGTTATAGCAATAAAGTCATTATATTGAATATCCAAATCAAAATTATTGAGTGCATAAAACGCTTGATTACCCATTTTATAAAGGCGAGCGATATTTCTTAATGAAATAATTGGCGCTATCACTTTTTTTTCTTGAGAAATGTTAGACATCATTTATGCCTCTTTATCGATCACTTTCACCGACTGAGCATCTTTTAATTTACCAAGTGCTCTTGCGGGTCCAATGATCACTTTATCACCTACTTTTAGGCCTGAAGTAATTTCTTGTAAGCGATCATTTGAGATACCTAGCTCAACATTCTGCTTTACAGCCTTACCATCAATAAGCACAAATACGTGGTCAACATTATCTGCAAGCGCTTCGTTATCGCTTTCATCGTCTACTTGAACGTTCTTGCCCTGTGTAGCAAAAATGACTGACTCACTGGGTACCGCTATCGTTTTACTTTTACTCTGGGTATATATTTCGGCGCGACAACTCATACCAGGTCGAACGGCGATAGTATTTGAGTCAGACAATAATATTTTAACTTTGAAGCTTAAACCTTGTCGTCCTTGTGCGCGCTTAGCTGTGGTGGCAATGCTCTGAACTTGCCCCTTAAGCGCTTTATCAGGAAAGGCGACCGCAAAGATATCGGCTTGCTGTCCAACAAGAATATTTGCAATATCTGCTTCGTCGACCTCTACTTCAATGAGAATAGAAGAGGGATCAGCTAAAGTAATTAAATTTGATCCTGAAATATTTGTGCTGCCACTAATGGCTGTTTCGCCTTGTTTAATATCAACTGACGTCGCAATACCCTTTATAGGAGAACGAAAAACGGTTTTATCTAAACGCTCTTGTGCTTTATCAAGTGTAGCTTGCGCTTGCAGTAAAGATTCTTGACGAGAACGTAAATCAATTTTTGCTAATGCGTATTGATTGTCGATAAGTTCATAAGCGTCACGGTCAAGAATTTTTCGTTGATATAAGTCATGTTTGCGCTGCCATTGAGATTTTAAGTTTTCAATTTTCTTGCTTTGATGCTCGATGGCAATCTTTTGAATACGAACAAAAGCCGCTTGTTGCTCGACATCAGCACGGAAAGTGCGAGGTTCAAGGCGCATTAATACTTGCCCCTTAGTCACCTCATCACCTTCTTCTATTAACATTTCACTGACTTGGCCAATAACTTCAGAGCGTAACTGAACCTGCTCTTTATAAACTAAAGTGCCTGAGGCCAAAATTGAACGTTTAATGTTTTCAGCAGCCACTTGCTGAACCTTAACTTCAAGCGTCTGGGATTGACCCGTTTTTTTAAAGTAAGCTAAACTGACTAGCCCAATAATAACCACAATAATAATCAGTATTTTTTTCATAAAATCGTGCTCTTTTTAAGCGATAAACATTATGTATAAAGCCCAAGAAATAAAGATAAGTATTTGCGGAGCAGCAGCAATAAAAAATGCTTTTTGAGTGTTAATATTCAACCAAGAGCGCAGACCGATAGTGGTCACTGCAATCAGCCAAAATGAAAATAAGTTAATCGCTTCAAGCAGGCCAAACCAAGCATTGTTTGCCTCAACAGAAAATAATAAGCTATTAAAACTTGTTGGCTGCAAATCTTGCATTGACACCCTACCATCGCCAGCAAATACAATAACAAGTGCACTTAGCACGACAGAAATAATAGCAGGAAAACTTGCCCACCAAGTAAACGCAAACCATTGAGTAAATTTATACTCACTTGCCGCGCTGACTTTCGTCACTATGTGGTAATAGACGGCTGTCAGCATGTTAATAACCACAAAACCTAAAGAGCCACCAATAGCGGTTGTCCAAATCATGGTATCCTTTTGATAAAAACTTGCTACGGCTTTAAGCTCATCATCGGTCATCGGTTTTGACGCCGCAATTTGGTTAATCATTTGCTCTTTTAACCAAGTAAAATCAACAACACTAAAGTAATAGATAAATAACACAAAAGTAGAACTAGTCAGCAGAATAAAAGGTAACCATGACCAGCCTTTTTTTTCTTTAACCGTATCAAAAGCAACAAGGGGTGAAAGTATAGTATCCAAGCAAGCTTGAAAAGGGTTTGCAGACAATTTCATAATCTTCTCTTTTTAGTTTTTTTAGTTTTTTTATATACAGCAATAACTTGTTGAGTTCTATTGCCAACACTGTACAGCTAATTAAATATAGAGCTAACCTATCATTACGAAGTATTACGTCAACTCTTTTTGTAAACTATTTGTAAATTATTAATGATAACTTTGATAAGAAATAACTAAAATAAAAATGATTAATGCCATTTTTATTTTTTATTAACAATAAAATATAAATATCACAAAGATTTTTAGTGGCTAAAAAGGTATTATCATGACATCAGTTTTATCAAATTTACGGTATAGAATAAAGTGAACATAGGATCAGAATTAAGAGCTCGCTATAACGATAATACACGCGGCGTCTATTTTATTGGCACAACACCTCCTAAAAGTGATACACCCGCAGAGCAAATTGAAATTATTGCTAATAAGCTGCTTGAACGTGTCAGTGATATCGATTTTGATGGTTTGATTGTTTATGATATACAAGACGAAAATTCGCGTACCAATGTACCGCGTCCTTTTCCTTTTAAATCAACATTAGATCCCCGTTATTATTCATCATTACTGCAGAATCAATCTCAACGACCCGTGATCACTTATAAAAGTGTTATTCAGTCAAATAACGATGATTTTGATCAATGGGCAAATGAAGCTTGGCACACATATGGCATTCGTGACGTTGTTCTTGTTGGTAGCCCTTCGCAAAAAAACACGATTTCATTGCCACTTGCCAGTGCTTATAAAACCTTAGTTGATAATAAAAATGATTTCTTTATCGGTGGGATCACCATTGCAGAACGTCATGCAAATAAAGGTAATGAACATACTCGGTTGATAGAAAAACATCAACAGGGCTGCAATTTCTTTATTTCTCAAGCTATCTATAATCCACAAGCCACTATAGATATGTTGACGCGCTATGCGATTGAATGTCAGCAGCAAGGATTAAAGCCTCAGCGGATAATTTTAACATTTTCACCTTGTGGCAGTAAAAAAACACTCGAATTTATTGAATGGTTAGGTGTTAGTGTTCCTGAAGCGACTAGTCTACGTATTCTTAATGCGGAAAAACCACTATATGAATCTATTCGCATCTGTTTAAATACTTTACAACAAATACTCGATGCTGTTTTACCCTACGATTTACCATTAGGGTTAAATATTGAGAGTTTAACCAACCGTAAAGAAGAAATTGATGGCTCTATTTTATTATACAAATTACTGCGTTCAACCATGGAAAACTACTTGTCCAAACAAGAGCTCGAGCGATTAATTCATCAGAAGTAATAATTTAAGCACAAGCTATTATTTTTGTTATAATTGAGAGAGAAGAAAACCGAAACAACGAGTCTTTTATAGCATGAAGTGGATTTGTATTTTATTGTTTATCAGCTTAAGCGCTCAAGCAGAAACGATAAGGGTGGCACTTTCCTTCGATGGAAAGCCTCCTTATTCATTTGGTGAACAAGAGCATCGCGGTATTTATGTCGAAGTGTTTCAAGAGATATTTAAACTAACCCCTTATCAATTAGAGTTTGTTTATCTCTCTTCTGCACGAGTACGTTCTAGCTTTACCGACGGTAAAGTCGATATCGAATGTTGTCCTATTGGCGCGTGGCGAGCAAACGAAACGGCCATTTCTATCTATAGCCAACCGCTATTTAAAACTGAAGACGTTTATGTATTTCCGCAAGGAAAATTAAGAAATATAGGTCCGTTAGCAGATGAAACCATTGCAACGATCAACGGATTTGGCTACGCTTTTGATACCGTTTTCACCCGTTATGATGTTGAAAGTGAACTGAAATTATTAAAACTTATTGAAGGCAATAGGTTACCAGTCGGCATTGTCGATAGAACCATAGTTAACTACCTGAGTAGAAGTCATCAGTTAACCGTTGTCATAGGTCAAGTTCATGAACATTCCCTACGCCCGTTACGTATACATAAATCTAAAGCGCATATCGTGCCGATCATAAACCAAGCTATTAATAGCTTAATAAATAATGGAAAAATAAGTGCTATAGTCAGTAAATATACCAGCACGTTAAAAGAAGAAAATTAAGCCATTGAAATTAATTATGAAAACAGCGTTTGATAATTTAAGAAACAATCCGCTCCATCAATACCAAAGCGACACTAATGGCGAAAAACAAGTCGTGAAAGTTTATTTTGGTGAGTCACTTATCGCCAAAATGATCAAACTAAAAAAATCTGTTCGATATTTTGGCGTAAAAGGTTACGAACAATACCTAATAGAAGAGGCATAATTACGAAAGCGCAACACCAAAAAAATTAATACCTTGCCAGCCCTGCTTAATGAAGTTTCTAATATTTCCGTGATCTGTCCCCGCAGAATTCAACATAACATCCTCGCGGTAATAATGACCAAAACACGCCAATGTTGCTTCTTTAGATAGCCCCTGTAATTGTGCAAAAGCAAAAATTTTACATGAACCTTCATTCGTGCCTGACAGATTAGTTAATTCACCATTTTCAAATGCACATGGCTGATAATGGTAATTAGCAGAAATAACCGCCATCACTTCATTAAATTCAATCAGTTCTGGGGTAGCATTTACCTTTTCAAGTAACTCATTTAATTGCATAGTGTTCCTATTTAAATCTATATTTTTTATTACCAAAAAGTCGCAAAACGGCCGCTATTGTATAAACCAACAAGTAAACCTGAACCACCCCCCAAGAAGCCCATTATCAAGCCGAACTGGCACCATAACTTATCTTTTTTTGATTGCTTAATCAAATCAGTGTCACTTAATTCTGTTGTAGCAATCGAAAGCCCCACGAGTGTGTTCACTTGTTGAGTTGAACGATAAATAAAATAAAATAATGTTATAAAACATAAACAAGGCATACCCCAACCTTCTGTGAATTCATAACTTAACGTGAAAAAAATACCACTGAGGAACAATTGAAAAGCTGTTTTATTACGTAACACCTTAAGCTGAGCTTTTTGTTTTTCATCTACCATCTTTTCAATGACTTTGGACATACCAATATAACTTGCCACCATACCGAGTAAAGCGCCTATCATTGCGCCTCCTAAAGCCAATAGTACTTTTACTAACCAATGGCTTTGACTACTCACAATACTTTTCGTGACAACAGCTGCAGCAACAGGTGAACTCACTGAAAGTCCTGATAAAACTAACGCCGTTAAACCTAACGGGCTCGTTGATAAAATAACTTTGCCATAACGTGCTAAGACTTGTTCTTTTATTAATGCTCGTACGCGGCTTAAACGTTTTCTAACCGTCGCTTCGTTTAAACCTAATAGCAGAGCTACACACTGGCTACTTTGCTGCTCTCTGTAATATAACAAAACAATTTCTCGACTCTCGTCGGGTAGCTCTGCTAATAGCGTTTGAATTAAAGTATTTTGTTCTTCGCGCAGTAAACTTGCATCGCCCGAATGACTTGGGTCAACAAGTGTGGCAAGTAAAATATCGGTTTCATCACCTTTTACGTTACGGTTAACCTTTTCGTCTCTTATATGATTTAACGCGGTGTAACGGGTGATTTGTCGAACCCAAGGTAAAAAGCTTATATTCTCTTTAAGTTGGTTGATTTCTCGCCATACTTTAATGAAAACTTTTTGGCTCACATCTTCACTGCTATCGAGATCTTTGGTAATAGCTAAAGCAATAGCGCCTACGGTATTTGTTAGTTGTTCAATTAAACGGGTAAAGGCGAGTTGATCCCCCGATTTTGCTAGTGCGATATCAGGAAGTAATTGTTGCTCATCAGTAAATAGCATTTTATAACACCCCCTGTAAGAATATATCTGTTTGTGCCATTAACCATTTATTATCATCCCACATAATAAAATGTCGAGCATCAATGTTGGTAATTAAATGGGCATTAGGCACATTTTCTATTTGTTGTTGATATAACACGGTAGCAAATCGTCGAGATTCTTCATCGGTAAATGCACCTTGCGCAGCAATAAGCAGTAAGGGCGTTTTCACTTGCTTTAATGGCTCTCGTAAATCATTGAGTAATAAAAAATGCAAAGCTGAAGCCACTGTTTTTTGATCAGACACTTTTGCCATAGCAATAACCGCTTGCTGATTTTCTATTGATGTGGCTTGAATAGCAATGGTTTGTTTAGTCATATCAGCCATTTGCTGAGCCGTTGCTTGTTGATACATACTTCGAATGTAGTCAGCTTGTCGTTGCATATCTTTTGGTATAGTCGCAGGTGTTTTTGTAAATATTGGCGCAATATAAGGTAAGCCGTCCACCGCAATAATGGCAGAAAATAGTGCCTCATTTTTTATCGCTAAACTATAAGATAAAAAAGCCCCTAAGCTATGCCCTATTAATACTGATTTTTGTAATTGATGTTTTTGTATGTAGCTCAATAATTCAGATTTTACCGCGGGTATAATATTATCTGCACTAGGGCATGGGGCTGTCGTTGCAAATCCTGCAATACTCACCGTATGCACCTGATAATTTTTTGCTAGATATTCTTCACTTTTCTGCCAAACCTCGCCGTTACTCATTAGTCCTGGAATTAAAATTATCGGTTGTCCTTCACCGTGCACCTCAACACTAATGCAACTTTCAGCTTTGGTATTCAGGCTTATCGAAATCACGAGTACGGTTAATATTATATGTACTATATTCATCATTTTTCCTTGTTGTAATCGATAGGAAGACAGAAACTTCCTATTTCATTACCAAGACACCATCACTTTTTATTTCGTGACATTTTTTTAAATTAACTTTCGAAACCTCATGTAACATTTGTAATTAATTTGGCTATAGAGTGAATAAGATAACTTTGCTAAGCTAATTCATATTGAACAAAGAAGAGAAATAAAGCATGAAGATATTTCAAAATAAAGAAGTGCAAGGTTTGTGCTTATGTCTTGCCGTAATGGGGTTAACCTATACACTGTTATTAATGGTTTTAATTTTATTTACGGGTATAAAGTTATATAAAACAGTGATTATTGTTATCACGCTTTCAAGTATACTTTTTACACTAGGGCTCAATAAGCAGGTTAAAAATCGCTTAAAGCTACAAGTTGAAGGTTTTTTTGCAAAAATAGTTACCGCTTAATTTATCTTTATCACGCTATAGTATCAACTATAGCGTATCTAGTTTTCAGCAAGAATAACCGACTCCTTACCTGTTCACACATTAATAATTTATTCTGCTACATTTAGAATAGAACTGCCTCAAGTATATTTAACAACAAATAATAACTCATCTTTATTCTGGTTAATTAATTTAAACCATAAAAAAACTGCATCACCAATATATTGAATATGTTGGTGATGCAGATTTAAATAATAAAGATTAATGTTCTGTAATTGAGTTACACCTCAGCTTTATTCTTTCTTAACCAATATGTGCCATAAAGTAATGAAATACCCACTAATACACTTCCTATATTTAATTTAGTAATAAGTGCTTGCAATGGTACCGTTCTGGCAAAATTTTCTTGCCCTTGCACAGATTCAACAAATTGTGATGAAAGTGAGAAATACTCTAGTAATAAGCCACCTATATAGAATTGCGATAAATGGAAGTAGTGCACGACAAAACCTTCCACTAATAAAACAACGGCGACAGGTAATATTGCCCATAAAAATGGGGCTTTCTTCGCATACATAGACGCTAACATTAACCATGCAAACAAAGGTAACATCCAAATAGCAAGAGGAATAAGGTGTAACCAAATAAGTGATACTCCACTTAAAATATCAGCATCAACCCACAATGCCCATAAGCTAGCATCGTAACCAACCGACAATATAATGCAAACTAAAAACGCTAACAAAAGAATCAAGCACAAAGTAGCGGTTGCGGCGCCTAAAAATATAGCTGGAATTGCCAAGGCTCCGGTAATTAATTTGGCAATAATTGCTGTGACATCAGAAACAGGTAACGAGCGCCAAAACATAATAGATAAATCTCTGCGTTCATCAAATAGACAGACAGTAAAGTAATAAAGCTGAATGATTAACGCCACCACTAAAAAGGGTGCAAATAAAGAAAGAGCCATTACAAAGAATAACTTAGGAATCATCGGCGCATGCTCAGCAGAAAAAAACTGTTCAGGGAATGTCGTTAAAAACTGAAATAAGTCACTAAAACTTTCATTACTTTGCATAAAAATAGCGAGAGGCATCACGATGACCAAAGCAGCGATAACCATGGGCACCCATTTTAGAATATTGCTAAATTCCCATAATTCTTTTTTAATTGAGGTTGTTAATACTTTCGTGTTCATGAACATATCTCCTTGGTCATCACGCCAACAAAAATGTCAGCTAAACTCGGTACACTTATTTTACCCAACGCTTGTAAGTCCTCATTTTTTTGATTGTCAAAAAGCATGGTCGTTAACCCCATTAAACTATTTGAAAAGAGCGGTTTAAATTGCTTTGCTTGCTCGATATTGTCCTGAGTTACGGTTAACAATGTAAAACGTTCACGAATATTTTCAGTGCTTTCAGCTATAACAATTTTACCTTCTTGAATAAAGGCAACATCTGTTAAAATATGCTCAATTTCTTCAATCTGATGCGTAGTTATAAGAATACATTTATCTTCCGTATAAAAGTCCTCTAATAAGTGCGTATAAAACTGTCTACGGGTTAAAATATCTAACCCCAACGTTGGTTCATCTAAAACAAGCACTTTAGCGTCTATAGCTAACACTAAAGATAAATGTAACTGAGTAACCATTCCTTTAGACAAAGCCTTCACTTTATCATTCATATCGATATTAGTTTTTGCCAGAAATGTACGTGCCTTTTCAATATCGAAATTAGGATGAACATCATTCATGTAGCTTAATGCTTGAGTAACTTTTAACCATTTGGGCAATATAGCGACATCTGAAATATAGGCGACATCGTTAAGCATCTTTTCACGGTCTTTTCTTGGATGATGGCCAAGAACATTAATGTCACCTTCAAAATCAATTAAACCTAGCATCGATTGAAGACATGTGGTTTTACCCGCACCATTAGGACCAACTAAACCAACAATTTGTCCTTTATGAATACTTAAGCTCACATCAGACACAACATGTTTCTTACCGTAAGATTTGTTTAAGCCTGTTATAGAAATCAATTCATTCATAACTTATCTCCTGTTAGCAACTGCTCAGCAGAAAGTTTTAATCGCGTTATTTGTTTTAATATTTCTGGCCATTGCTGAACCAAGAAAGTTTCGCGCTCTCGATCAAGCATTAGCTCTTGCGCTCCTGATTTAACAAATAAACCTTTTCCACGCTGTTTTTCTACAACTTGTTCATCCTGTAACATTTGATACGCCTTAGAAATAGTAATTGGATTCACTTGATATTCTGCAGCCACTTTTCGGACTGATGGCAATGCTTCGCCTTCTTTGATATAACCATCGAGAATACGAGCAACAACTTGCTGGTATAACTGTAGGTATATCGGTTTTTCATTATCCCACTGAGGTGTCATAATATTTCCTAACGGTAGTTATGCTTAAGTTCTGTTATTTATGTTTAAATAAAAACAATACATGTGTTATACACCACCAACACACTAACACACAAGAAAAATATCTAGATAAAATAATCTACATATGTAAATAAATATTTCAAAATGATTCTTTAGCGGAGTAAAATCAATAAAAAAACTAAAAAAATCAACAGGAAATGTTGATTTTTTATGACAGGGATATTTTTGATGAGAATCTAAACTGGCGTGATTTATTCGGCTTCTTGAGCTTGTAAAGCTAGTAAGGTTTTTCCATGTGGGATAGGTGCTTTAGTTTCAGGGTCGACTTGTACAAAGACAATATCATCAGCTAAACAGATGGTCTTTTTAGTAATTTTATTACGCATTAAACAAGTGATTGTTATTGACGTTTTCCCCACACTTTTGGTTGATAATCCAAACTCAACTACATCACCCTGCACGGCTGGTGATTCAAAATTTATCGCACCAATATGTTTAGTCACTAAACAGTTAGTCTCTAATTGACAAATAGCAAAAATAGCAGCCTCTTCATCAATCCAGGCTAATGCGCGGCCACCAAAAAGTGAGTTTGCATAGTTTAAATCATTAGGAAGAACCAATCTACGGGATAAAAAGCGCATAATGTGACCTTAAAAATTGTCATGATGTTATTCATAGCACCATGACATTGCTAAAAAAGAGGGAAGGCTTTTGATTTGCTTGCAGCAAAGAACATCGGCATTCACCCGTGATAGTATAGCGAACTTTAGTGTTAATTAACTCGCTGATAACCATAATGTCAGTTTATTTTCGCCCACTTCTTTCTCTTCATCTTCATCATAGTGGGTGCCATATAAAAAGAGGATGTCTGCTTTACCATCATTATTAAAATCTTTAATTTCAGTGCGGACACTTTTAGGTAAGGAAATTTCATAATCAGCGCCACGTTTAGCAAATAAACGTTTGCCTTTAGCCCCCGAGTAGATGGTAAATTCTTTATCATCAGTTTTAAGGATCAAGTCATTAATGCCATCACCATTAAAGTCGCTAACATCGGTTAGTGCCTCACCGTCACTGCCAGAATTAATTGCTATTTCAACTTCATTTTCATAAACAGGCTTTTTTACATACTTACCGTTTTTTTCCAACTTATAGAAGCGTAAATCCATATCTATAGCACCAGACATTGCCGACATCATAGTACCTATGCCCATTTCAACACTTAAGGTGTAATAATCTTTCAAGCCATCACCATCAACATCTTTAAACTTTATCATACCTTCACCATCAAAAGTCGCATGACCATCAGCTTCCTTTTTGTACTGCATCAGACCATTTTCTATGAACCCATAACGTATCATCAGGTGATTAGTTCTAGACATCATGCCTTCTCGTACTGACTCTTTGGTGACAATATCAACGAGCCCATCACCATTTATATCTTCAATGGTTTCAAGCTTTACAGAAGCACTTTTTTCACCTTGCTGTTTTTTTATCTTAGAATTCTTATTTTCTAAATGTGCATTTAAGTTAATAACCATGGGATTATGATCAAATAACTGAGCAGGTGTTTGAGCAAAGACCATCAATTGATCATCAATTTGGAAGGCGATATCTTTTTTGTCATCGTGATTAAAGTCAGCATGGTAAAAATTTTGTGGGGTAAATGACAGACCACGCCCTGACTTTTCAATACGAGGTGATATAGCAAAGGATTGCTGAGTAAATGCTCCCGTAGCGTTTTGCAAATATATATGAGTTGTATCTAAACTATGAGTAATAAAATCGCTTAGGCCATCCTGATTAAAATCGTGGACAAAATCACCAAAGTTTACGTCAAAAGTTCCTTGGTATTTGTATAAGGTATCAACGTCTATCAATTTACTGATGGTTTTATCTTCTAGATTGTAAGACATCACCGCATTAGTTGTTAAGTAAACAATCACTTCGCCTACTTGCTTCGCCAATGTTGCTTGATTAAAGAACTGTGCGTTTTCTGGAATATCAATAATCTGTGCTTGTTCAACTAATCCACTCTCACTGATACGGGGATAATAACTAAAGCGGTTATCATCATGAATAAGTAGATCAACATCACCATCTTTCTCATTTAGATACAGCAACTTCCCTGTTATTTTGTGCTGCGAGCTTTGCTGAGATTTATTAAAATTTAATTTATTAGCTTTTGCTAGAAGTAGAGGAGAAGCTAAAGTCGTTAATAATAAAACCATCGTTATTGTTGCTATCTTTGACATAATAATCCTTTGGTGTCTGATTTATTGCTAGCCTTTATCCCCACCTAAGTGAACACAAAGATATTGAACTAATATTGATTACAAATAATTAACATAGTTCAAATTTAATAGCATTATCCTCTAATACCAAGTAATAAATGGTAACAATGGCTGTTTTTACAAAGTTGAGCTGCCTGACCTATCATTTAATAAGGATGAGTTGTGCTTGTCGTTATGTTGATTTTATCTTTTACTAGGGTTATTAAACAAAGTATTTATCTAGGATTAATCCTAGATAAATACCTTCCACAAGGTTATTCATTGATAACACCTTCATGTTTACGCATCACATCATTTTATGTTGTCGGTAGGAAGGTTAGAGGAATAGCTTTTACCCTTACAGCATTCAGTAAAGGCGATTGCAGCAACTTTTTAAGTACTAAAGTATAGGCTAAATATCTACACTGAATTAATAACATTATTGACTTAATAAGGTATCGGATAAAAGGTTATCTGTATAACCACTTAAAAAACGACCTAACGGTTCGGTAAGTCAGTGAGATTTTAACCATTTTACTAACTGTGGATAGTGATCAATTCTAGCATTAGGATGAGTGAGGATATTAATGTGATCGTAATTTTGCATATTCCCTGAAGATTTTGACAACAAAGTAAATTTCGCTTTCGGATTATATTCTTGAATGAAAATATTTACATCGCTAGCATGTCCTAACACTTTATCTTTACTACCAGTAAAGTGCCATGTTGGGGGCCAATCAATTGACTTAGCTGCTTGAAAGTAATCAAAACCATCTGTCGTATCATGCCAAGCACTTTTTTTAACCCAAGCGACGCTATCGGCTAACGATTGTTCGGTTTCATTATCAGAGCCAATACCATGCTTTTTAGCATCTAAAAATCCTTTGTTCCTTGCCAATTTAGGGGCGACATTATTCCAAACAATATCCACTTTAAACATTTTTTCTAAACTTTTTACCGTCACCATGCGCTTGGTACCAAAACAAGTTTTACTACGAATACGTTCAATTATTTTAGGAAATCTGGCCAACGTACTCGCCAATAAAACCCCTCCCCAGGAATGTGCAACGAGATGAATTTTTTGTTGTGTGACTTGAAAAATGTAATTTATAAAATGTGGAATATCTTCAGTGATCGCTTCAAATTGACCATGTACAGCATGTTTATCAATACGAGGCGTGCTTTCACCACGGCCACGTAAATCGGCGACATAAACATCAAAGCCCTGCTCTGCTAAGTAGCATGCTAGACCTTTACCTTTTTTAGTATAAAAAATAAGGCCATTTTCAATAGCACCATGTAACATAAAAATAGGCGTACCGCCCTTTTGTTGCCAAATATGCCTTAAATGAAGTTGATGATCTCCATGAGATAAAAATAAAGATTCTTGATTTGTCATAGGATTATTAAAATGTTCGTGAATAGAAGAAAACAAAGGTCAGACCAGTTAACAATCAGCATACGGTGTTGGATACTGTTGAGCAACAAAAATAACTTAACACTTGGATTACTGGTAAGATCCCAACCATAAGACTAGACAGTCGATAAAAAAGTCAATAACCTACTCACATTTACAATATTATTGCCGTTAAGCATCATTTGTGTAACAAGAACATGATGCAAAAGTATTAAACATCCGCTTCATTTAATGAATAATAATTTTAATAACAACAGCTCCCTAAATTAGGAAAACTATGTCTTCTTCGATAAAAACCTTAGCTAAGGTAATTAAGTTTGTCGGCTTATTTATTATTGCTCTTTTGCTAATTATCTGGCTCTCTTCACCATTTGTTAGTCGACATTACCTAACTAAATACCTAAATGAGCAGCAGCTCACCCTAGCTGATAAAACAGCCATACGTTATAACCCTTTTTGGTCGAATTTAAATATACGAGAACTAGAAATAGTCAGCGTAGAAAATATCGATAAGCCCCTTATATCGTTAAAGTCTTTAAACGTTACGGTGAGTTTATTTAAACTATTAACTGATACTTTGTATGTTTCAGAGTTTGCTATTGATGGCTTATATCTAGATGTTAATTTAAATGGTGAGGCACCGGTTATTGGTGGCTTTGTTATTGCCAATAATTCAAACGAGACTAAAACATCCATCGAAACACCTACAGCACAAACAACAGATTTAGCAAAAAATTCAAATAATGAGGTCGCCAATAATTATCAAGTTTCATTACCCTATTTTAGCCTTTCCAATGCTATTTTTAATCTAGGTATTGAACAAAGCCAACAAGAATTTATCATTAATTCACTTGTTATAAAAAATGTACTTGCCTCGACAAAAACACAACAAGCAGAGCTTGTACTTAATGCTTTAATTAATAAGGCCCCTTTGTTTTTAAAATTAAATGCCGATTTGACTTCAGAGCAGCGTAAAATAAGCTCTGAAATAACCTTGTCTGAATTAGCACTCACCCCATTACAGCCGCTGTTAACCGCTAATAGCCCCGAGCAAGAACCACTAACAATGCAGGGTTCTATCAGTCTTAATAGCAAGCAGTCAATTTCTATGTCGACTGCTGTCACCGACATTAACGTTGAAACCTTTGAGTTAAAAACAACTGACTTTAAAGCGACACAAAAAAACAAAACGCTTGCACTTAATATTTTTCCGCTAACTTTAGAAAACTTTTCTATTGCGCTTGTTAATGAACAAGCGCCTAAAATAACCGGCACCGCTTCATTAAACATTAAAGATTTAAAGGCCTATGAAGGTGAAGGCGCGCAACTATTAGCTAAAGTATCAGCAATAAAACTTGATGATATTGCGGTGACTACAACAGAGTCATTAATAACTGCCAATATCAAAAATCTGATTATTGAGCAAAGTCTATTTGCTGAAAATACCACAGATGATTTTCCCCCTTTAGCCCAATTCAAAAACCTAAGTATTAATGATGTAACTGTCTCTCAGCAAGGTCTATTCATCGATACGATTAACCTATTAGGTTTAACTATTGATACCAACTTAGACGAAGAAAAAAATATTACTGGCTTACCCACTTCACCAAAAGATCAATCGCCCGTTGCCGAGCCGCTAGCCAAAACAATTAATTCACCAAAAACCATTGAGGGTGAAGTAGAAAGCGAAGAAAGCTTATTTTTATTGTCACTTAATTCTTTTTCATTTGGTGATAGCGCCGGTATTACTTTTATTGATCGCAGCACAAGTCCTTATTACAAAAGAGCATTTAACATCACAACGTTTAACGCTGGCCCTTTTGATAACCAAAAGCCACAGCAAGAAAGTAATTTTATCTTAACCGGTAACAGTGATAAATACGCCAATTTCAACTTATCTGCCGTTGCTAAACCTTTTAGTAAAAAAGATTATTATAAATTGAATGGTTTCTTCAAAGAGGTCAGCTTGCCTTCATTATCGACTTATATTGCGCAAGCACTTAACTACGAACTTAAAAGCGGTCAGCTTGATGTCGATCTAGATGTAACCGTTGATGATAAAAAAATTGCTGGCAAGACCAAGTTATTTTTAAGAGGTGTGGAGCTAGGTGCAGCAAACGATCATGAAACAGGCACAGTGAAAAGCCAAACATCGATACCTTTTAACATTGCCTTAGGGATGTTAAAAGATGGTGATGGCAACGTAGAGCTAGATATTCCGTTGAAAGGTAGCACTGATGATCCTTCTTTTGGCATGAGTGGTTTTATTAATTTACTGGTAAAAAAAGCAACGATGTCTGCTGCTAAAGAATATTTGATCACTACCTTTGTGCCTTACGCCAATGTAGTTACTGTTGCTATGTCTGCGGGTGATTACTTATTAAAAGTTCGTTTTAGTGATTTAAACTTTCCAATAAAAGAAACACAATTAACGGCTCAGCAAAGCCAATTTTTGGCTCAATTTTCAGCCCTGATGACAGATAAGCTCGATACACAATTAACCTTGTGTGCTATTGCAACACCAGAAGACATTGATAAACCGTTAGGGACTAAGATTACCGACATAGATGATATAAAACAATTGGCTGAAATTTCTGGGCAGCGCCTTGAGGCTTTTAAAGATTATATGGTAAAAGAGCACGGCATCGCCTCTTCTAGGCTGTTACTTTGCTCACCAAAAATAGACTCTACTAAGGGTGCTAAACCAAGAATTACCTTTACAGACTAACTATTTTATTAGCGAATAAAAAAACGCTGACACGTAATGTGCCAGCGTTTTTATTTATCTATTAGGAGATTATCGCAAGTGCCTTTATTAAACGTTTCTCTACCAAAATTAAATTTACTTTCCTTGAGGAATAAAGCCGTTAATTTAGCGTTGAAATAACATCATCTAGGCTAATAAAATATATCTTTTAACCCATTAGCAAAAGCGGTGAAACGTTCTTTTAAGGTACGTTTCAGCTTGATATCTAGTGCACCAAATAAAACTAAACCTTCAACATATATTGTTGGTGCATCAATATAATCAGTTGATGGCGCTTTATTGTCAATGCCACCAAAAATACAAAAAGCTTTCGAAACAACTTTAACATTTTCAGGTACGAATATATCAATTCCGCCAAACAAACAAAAAACTTTCACCGTAACTTCACGCTGAGTAAAAATAGCCTCACTAAAGTCAATATCACAACCACCAAAGACACTTATTGATTTAATTTCTTTAGCGACTCGCCATTCACCACTGCGGCCACTTCCGCTAAAGATATTAATAAGTAAATCACTGTCATCTGTTGGCGTTGAAGAATAATTAAAGCGAAAGTCTTCTTTTTTCTTCTCGATATATTCTTCGTCAACTTTTAAGTCTAAATCAGCAACAAGTGAAACAAGGTCTTCATTAGATTCAAAAGCCATTGCTTGATCTAATCGCCTTTCAAAAGCTTCATGTGAAAGTTCACCGTGACTATAGTTCATCACTAATTGGTCAACCACCTCTTCTCTTACTTTGTCGGTAGGTCTATCTGCAATGTTAACGGCCATATTATTATTCCTTTAAACAGTTAAAATATTATTAAAATGAAAGCAATAAACAGACCATTAATAATAATGTTAAATTACAACACCCTACATATCCACGGTAATAAATAGACAGATAAAACATGATGATTTAGTATTTTTAACCAATATCCATGTAATTCAACCAACCCATCAAGCAATAACAAGGTTTATTCTTTACAGTCATGGTCAAAATTTGGTGCTAACTCATCATAGGATATATTAAGTCTATTTATCAAATCGGAGGAGGTATTAAGGCTACTCGCTAAATATAAATTACGCGTTAAGTAATCAATAGGAAAAATAGGTTCTATCTTGTCCGCATAGGGTGAATTGCTTTCAATGAGCGATGCAAAGTATGTTGATGAGAGAACGATCAACTCAACACGGTCGAAGGCTAACATTTGAATAAAATTATCGTTATTATATGAAATGGATAGATTTTTTTCAGGTTCAAAACCTAGTCTTAATAAATACTCGGCTGAAGCTTGCCCTTTTTGTGCAGCAATAAGATAATTTTTTGCTTCTGCTAATGAATTAACTTGAATATCAGGCCTAGTTTTTAAGCGATAAAATGAAAATTCTATCGAACATAATGGTGCTACCCACCGAAATAAAGACTCCCTCTCTTGTGTCCTTAACAGCGAAAATATAAAAATATTGGGTTGCGTTAACGCTAGTTGATAAGCCCGTGCCCACGGATATATCTTTATCTGATAATCAATAGAGGAATGATGAAAGAGCAATTTTACTTTATCAGCAGACAGCCCACTAAGCTCACCATTTTCATTGATAACTTGGTAAGGTGGATAAATTTCAGATACAACCTGAATGCCAGGTGACTCCTGTTTGAAGGTTTTTACTTGATTTTCATTAGATGCGTAACTATCGACATTAATAAAGATAAGTAAGACAAGTAATTCTCTTTTAAATAATAAGGTCATACAATTAAAAAATCTTCATTCAAAGTTCAACAAATACCTTCGCTGGCATACGCATGGTTTATCACTTTTTAAAAGTTAAGATAAGCCTTGCTCAACAGGTGAGGTTCTTATAGATTCATCCTTATGATATTAATATTAGACGATAATAAATAAAATGTTAGATAAACACTCTCCTGAAGTACAAGAACAAGCAATAAAAATAGCTAAAAGCATACAAAAGCCTAAACAAACGAAGGAGCAGACTAAACTTATTGCCCAAGGTATTGAGAAAGGTATTGCTGAATATAAGAAGCAGCAGAGTAAAAAATCTCGCATACGTGATAAGGCCAAAAAATCATTACTGAGAGAAAAGAACAATCAAGAAAAAAGCACTGAAGCTTGCCCTCAAGAGATACCACCTAAAAGGGCACTTTACTTACCTTGGTTGCTTTTAGTCATCAGCTGGATTGGTTTTATTCTTTTCAGTCAATGATGATAAATAAATTGATTACTTTTATAACCAAAAAGTATCTATCTCAATGTTAAAACCCTTTAATTTTTATTTAAGTATAAACAACAAAATATTCACACGTTAAGACTAAGGTATAAGACCATAGACAATAACGTTACGTTATACTCAATTGCCTTGATTTTAATCAATAAAGCCTTTAGCTGTTGCGGCATACTTTATTTATCATCATTAATGAGAGTCACTTACTATGTCATTATTCGACCAAGATAAGAAAACAGTAAAATGGGAACAATTCTTAAAATCAGGTAATCGCATTTTCATTGGCTCTAATGCCGCTGTACCAAACGCCTTAATCGACGATTTAATTGCCAACAGTGCAAAATTGCATGACATTGAAACGGTTCATATATTAACGCTTTCAGATAATAAGTGGGCAACACCTGAGCACAAAGATTTATTCAAAGTAAATGCGCTATTTATTGGTGGTAAAAATATTCGCGAAGCTATCGCAGAAGGCAGAGCTGACTATACACCGAGCTTTATTTCTGATATTCCCCGTTTATTTCGTGAAAATGTTTTACCACTTGATGCGGCATTAATTATGGTTAGTCCGCCAGATGAATATGGTTATTGTTCACTTGGCGTGAGCGTAGACATAGTGTCGTCGGCAGTAAAATCAGCAAAATATGTTATTGCACAAATCAATTCAAAAATGCCACGAACGAATGGACATAGTTTTGTTCATGTTAATCAAATTCATGCTTGGTTAGAGGCAGATCAAACTCTTCCTGTTTTAGCACAACCGAGTATTGACCGAGTGGCAGAGCAAGTAGGTCAATATGTTTCTATGCTCATTGAAGATGGCTCAACCCTGCAAATAGGTATAGGAAAAATTCCTGAAGCGGTCTTACGCTATTTAGCGAACCATAAAGATTTAGGCATTCATAGTGAGATGATCTCTGATGGCGTAATCGACTTAATACGTTCGGGTGTTATTAACAACCGTAAAAAGACCTTCCACAAAGGAAAAGCCGTGTTAACTTTTTGTATGGGAACGCAGCGACTCTACGATTTTGTTGATGGTAACCCCCATGTTGAATTCTATCCTTCAGAGCATGTTAACTCTCCGGTAAATATTGCTAAAAATGATAATATGGTTTCTATTAATAGCGCTATAGAAGTAGATTTGACTGGTCAGGTCGTTTCAGATTCTATTGGTTATCAATTTTATAGTGGTATTGGTGGTCAAGTCGATTTTGTACGTGGCGCGTCATTGAGTAAAGGTGGTAAACCCATTATTGCGCTGCCCTCGACAACAAAAGATGGAAAAACCTCTCGTATTGTTGCCCATATTACCGAAGGTGGTGGTGTGGTCACTTCTCGCGGTCATGTCTCTTATGTTGTTACTGAATATGGTATTGCTTCATTATTAGGGAAAAGTATCCGTGAACGGGCATTAGAACTTATTCGTATTGCTCATCCAAAATTTCGCGAGCAACTTTTAAAAGATGTCAGGAAAAATTATTGGGTGCCAGAATATCAAGAGAGCTCGCCAACCTCAGTACCTGAATTAGGCGAAATAGAACTCAAAAAATTTACCTTTGAAGACATTAATTATTATTTACGCCCCTTAGCTCCCGCTGACGAACGTCGTTTACAGGAGTTTTTCTATTCGCATACCAAAGAAACCTTGATCATGCGTTATAACCATCATGCCACACAAATGACCCGTGAAAACGCTTGTAAGTTAGTCAGTGTCGACCAACATAAAGATTTAGCCTTGTGCTTTACTCAGCGCACTAATTTAGCTGATGTTATCCATGCCGTTGGTCGCTACTACTTCATCGAAAGTCATAATTGTGGTGAAGTAGCTTTCGTTATCAGCGAGCATAAACGTGGTAAAGGAATGGCAAAAACCTTATTAGATGAAATAATAAAAATTGCTACCCTACGTAAGCTAGACAAGCTCATTGCCTGTGTAAGACGAGATAATGCGCCAATGTTAAAGGTCTTTGAAAAAGCAGGATTTCTTCGGAAATATTCTGAAGAGATGGACGAACTCAATTTAGAATTACAATTAACAGCATCAACAATAGCAGAAATAGAGGAACAATCATGACAGTAGGTGTAATTGGTCATCATAAATGTAATGGGCACAGTATGGGGGATTATCATCCAGAAAGCCCAAAAAGACTGGGGGCGATTCAAGATCAGTTGATCCGCAGTGGTCTTGAATATGTTATCCGCCAATATGATGCTACACCTATCGACCGAGATCTCATTTCACTTGCTCACGATGACAAGTATATCCAATATATTTTTGATAATGCTCCAAAAACAAGCGATCAAGATGCCATTTTTCGCCTTGATGATGATACCAGCATGAATGCTGATACCTTACCAGCTGCCTTATTATCGGCTGGTGCAGCGATTAATGCCGTTGATTTAGTGATGGATAAAACCTTAACGGCCGCTTTTTGTGCTACGCGCCCTCCTGGGCATCATGCTGAATATGATAAAGGTATGGGGTTTTGTTTTTTTAATAATATTGCTATCGCAGCCGCTTACGCAAAGAAAAAATATAAACTAGAACGTGTCGCGATCGTAGATTTTGACGTACATCATGGTAATGGCACCGAAGATATTATTAAAAGAGCCACCGCTAATGGCAAAGAACAAGGTTACTTATTTTGTTCAAGCTACCAGTACCCTTTTTATCCTTTTGAAATGCAAGAAAGTGATACGCCACCTATTATCAACACCCCCTTACCTGCCACTTGCAAAGGCCCTGAGTTTAGAGCGGCGATAAGTAAGCATTGGTTGCCGGCTTTAGAGAAATTTAAACCGCAAATTATTTTCATTTCTGCTGGTTTTGACGCTCATATCGAAGATGAAATGTCGCAAATTAGCCTGACTGAGTGTGATTACCGTTGGGTAACGGATGAACTTAAGACCATTGCTGATAAGTACAGCGAAGGTCGAATAATATCAATGCTTGAAGGGGGCTATGCTCTAAGTGCTTTAGGACGAAGTGTCGTTGAACATATGAAAGGTTTAATCAGTAATCAGTAATCAGTAATCAAGCATGTAGCTGAATATTTTTAAACATCAGCTACATTAAACTAACCACAGAAAACATATTAATGGGCTTTTTTAAGTGACTTTACTAATGTTACGACTAATAACACTAAGCCTCCGGCAATAATACCTATGATACCTTCGGTTAATATCGGTACTATAATTTCAGCGATCGCCCCAAAAGTGTTCGCCAGAAATTCAACCAGATGATGTACCTGCTTATGCAACCATGAAAAACTATGGACCAAAATACCACCGCCTACCAAGAACATTGCAATAGTACCAACCACTGTCAGCGTTTTCATTAATGCCGGGGCAAAAATAAGTAAACCGCGCCCTAAAGCTCGTTGAATGGCATTAAAGCGCCCCGAAACAGACTTTCTTAATAAGTATAAGCCTAAGTCGTCAAGTTTAACGATAGCGGCAACAAGCCCATAAACACCAAAGGTTATTGCTAGGGCAAGTCCAGAAACGACCGCAACTTGAACTTCAAAGGCAGCCTCTTGAACTGTGCCTAAAGCAATAACAACAATTTCTGCTGATAATATAAAATCAGTGCGGATGGCACCTTTAATTTTTTTCTCTTCAAAGGCGACTAAATCTACGTTTTCATCGGCTAAAGCTAACAACTTTTTTTGATGTGCCTCTTTTTGATCTTGAGATGAATTATCATTATGTTGGAAGAATTTATGGAAGACCTTTTCAAAACCTTCAAAGCATAAAAACAGCCCGCCAATAACAAGCAAGAGAGTAATTAAGGGCGGCGCAAAAGCACTAATAACTAAAGCGGTAGGCACAATGATAAGTTTGTTTAACAGCGACCCTTTAGCAACAGCCCAAACTACCGGTAATTCACGTTCAGCTTTAACTCCTGAGACCTGCTCAGCATTCAGTGCTAAATCATCCCCTAATACGCCAGCTGTTTTCTTTGCTGCGACTTTTGATAAGATAGCGACATCATCAAGTACTGTTGCAATATCATCGAGTAAGGTTAATAAACTTGATCCGGCCAATGGTTTCTCCCTGTTTACGCTGCCAGTTATAGACATCATCGTTATTTACCATCCACAATGGAAGGTCTAGATTTGTCGGCAGCTAAAATAACGTGCAACAAGCACTATTGCAGCAAAGACTAGGATGCCTAAAGCTGTTATCAACATTTTCCTGAACATAAAAAAGGCTGCTCATAGCAACCTTTGTTAAGATAATAAACTAATTCGATTACATTTATTCCACAGGTAAAAATGCATCTGATTGTTCAACTTCATATTTTTTATGTAATTTTGCAGCTAAGACACCTTTGCGGTGAGCGAGGGCTGCTTCCATCTTTTTAGCGGCACTTGCAATAGCAGCGTACAACTCTTTTCCTGATGCCGTTACGGAGATCTCATTACCTTCATAGTGAGTAGAAACTTCTAATTTTTGTTGATGAGGCTCGACGGTAATAATTGCGCTAATAGAAGTGAGACTTGGGTAATGCTTAGCAACTTTTTTAAACTTGTCCTCAATTGACTGCTGGATACCTTCAGTAATTTCAACATGGTGACCGGAAATATTTATTTTCATAATGTTACCTTTTACTAAGAGAAAATTGTCTTCACTTAATATACTCGGGGTTATCTCGGTAAAACACAATGGTAATTTTGTAATAAAATGAAAAAAAATTGTAACCATATTGAAATATAAATAAATTATTTCTTAAGCATTGATTTCAAGTCAGCAAATGGATTATAGGTTGCCGTATCTTGATTAGTATCACCGGCAATAACTTCTGTTTTATATTTAGCGTGATCTGTATATTTAGCGTGCTCGTTATCGTGACAGTAAATACATAACAGTTCCCAATTACTTCCATCATTTGGATTATTAGTATGGTCGTGATCAACATGATGCACAGTTAACTCCATAAGGTTTGAATAAACAAACTCACGAGCACAGCGGCCACAGACCCAAGGAAATAATTTGAGGGCACGGTCACGATAACCCTTTTCTTTGGCTTTGTAATTGAGGCTTGCGCCTAAGGTATCAGAGGACATAATTAAGCAATATGAAAGTAAACATAAACCATTGTAAAATGCTGCTTAAATATGTTCAATGTCTATTTCAATTCAATTCAATTCAATCAACATAACGCTTCAAAGGCTTAACGCATTTAAATGACTTCAATCTTATATTCAATATCCTGCATCATATGTCCATGTACCGAATTATCATGATGGTACTGGGCATTAAACTTTAACGTATGAACACCTTTAGCTAAGGGGCGCAACATTAACCAATAGCCATCAGTAGCAGAAGGATAAACTTTTTCTGTTGCTTGTGTTTTCGCAAGTAATGCGTGTAAATCAAAACACTCTTTTGATTTTATTCGATTATTACGGATATTGGGAATAGATTGGCCATCGAGTTCAGCATAAACAAAATACAACTCTCCATTGTTTAATGCCGCTTCTTGTTTTACTTCATCACAGGTTTTACTGACATTTTGTTCTGGCCAATACGCCATATTAATAATAGGAAAGAAGATATGTTTACCATAAGGAATAATGCAATGCCGCTTTATTTTCGAGGTGCCATAACCACCGGCTAAAAACCAAACATTCCCTTTTTGATTAACACCGCAAAACTCTCCCGTACTATCACGCACCGGAGAGCTTCTATCACTCATTGTTTGGGTCCATTGCCACCAAGTATTCGCATATTGATCAAGTGATTTACCGGCAATGCTCTCATTAACGCCAACAACTATCGGTTGATAATTATTAGCTAAGCCACTGAAGGTGAAAAAACTATAAATAAAACAAATAAAACTTAATGTTTTAATACACATATCAATTCCTTTTTAAATGTAAAACCAGTCACAACTCCACAGTATTGTTTTTAACATTGTTGACACTACTATTACAAGATAATTGCAGTGAAATAGTCATGCTATTGAAATACTTTTTCAGCCCAGCGCGCTAAGCCAACGGTTACACTGCCAAAGTGATCGCCAGCAATCACCGGCGTATTTGGCATTTGCTCACGTAAAAATTGGTTTAACACTGGTGACTTTGCTGAGCCTCCAGTAACAAAAATCACATCAGGTTGGCAATTAGCTTGCACCACACATTCATTCATCAATTGAGCAATTTGCTTCAATTGTGAAGAGCTTGCTTTCAACATCAAGGCACGATTAACTTCTACTTTTAAATTATCAGCTAATTCATCTAGGTATATTGGCTGAGAGTCTTGTTCGGTTAAGCCTATTTTTGCTTGCTCTGCACCATTAACAATAAGGTGACTTAATTTTTGCTGGTGAACCTTTAACAAACGGGAGAATACCTCAGGCTGTTTAGCATCGCGTTGCAGCGTTTGCAAATAACGATAATTGGCTTGACTGTAAAAATTAGTTTGCTCGTTAATATTATTAATGGCCACAGCTTGATTAAAACTATTAACAGGCATAGGTTTACCCGTTTTTAACGTATCATTCATCCCTAGGCTTGGCATTATTCCCTTGAGCGCTAATTGAATATCGAAATCATTACCGCCAATACGAACACCGGTGTGCGCAAGCAAATGTTGCTCTCTTGAAGTACTGCTTTTAAATTGTGGTCCCATCAATAACATTGAGCAATCAGTAGTACCACCACCTATATCAACAACCAAAACTTTCGTTTCTTCTTGCAAACTTGCTTCATATTCAAAACCAGCGGCAACTGGCTCATATTGAAATTCTACACTCTTATAACCGACGCGTTTAGCTGCATTAGTTAATATCGTTAACGCTTGACGATTACTTTCTTCACCTTTTAAGCCTTGAAAATTAATCGGTCTGCCAATAACAGTCTGCGTTATTTCTTTTTGCTGGTTTTCTTCAGCCAATGTTTTTATGTTGCTCATCATTGCAGCAACAATATCTTCGAATAAGTTAATTTGGCTATCAACCAAACCACTCGCCCCTAAAAAGGATTTTGGTGACTTAATGTAATAACCTTCTTCAGGATCTTCTAAGTATAGATTCAGCGCCGCTTGGCCAAACGATAATTCACTAGGGATGCCATCGAGCTTTAGCTCTCGTAATACATTCTGACCCCTTTGTAACGGACCAACCCGTTGTTGTTTGAACAGGAGCTGTTGCTCTTCACTTAATTGTTGACATAACCAATGAGAAATAATGTCTCGACTTGGTGCGTATAGTGTTGAAGGAATATACTTACCATGTTCGCCTAAAGATAATATCTTCGGCTGGCCACTTTCCATTACTGCGACAGCACAATTTGAAGTACCGTAATCAAAACCTATCATTGTTTATTTATACCACTGAGTCTAAAAGGGGTCGCGTAGCATACTGGGCAAGTGAGTAATTTTCAACTCATTAATAAATTTCAGTGATGTAATCGGTTTAATAACGCGGGTATTTACATTTTATTCAGTTGGTACCAATGACATTAAATAATAATCTTCAGTACAATTAAAAATAACTTTATTTATCTAATACTTTTGTTTAAAAACGCCTTAGTTAATTAACTGTCTCTTTTGAACATGATTATTACGACTATCAAAATATATTTTTCTCAGTGGATATAAATGTGCCACACCGTATGTTTTACCCACTAAGTCCTGCGCATTAGGTGCTCATTTGCAAAATGCGCTACTTAATAAAAAAAATGAGCTTAATAGTACATTTACTTTTTAGTATTTTCATCGGGGTATGCTCTAATAATAAAATGGCTATTAGTTCACTAACTTGCTGATATTTATTTACCCTCGAAAATTTTTAAACGTGAGGATAAAGTGATCATACTCCAAATTTTTGTTTTAGATCATGTGAATACAGACGCTTCTTGTTATAATGCCTTTAAGATTTATGACTCTATTTAATAAGGAAATAAAATGCCAATCTCACGTTCTCGTAATAATCAGCATAAAGTATACATTCCGTCATCTGCGCGTACTAATCACTACTTGTTAGTTAAATTCCCACTGACTGACGAGTTAATCAGCCTGAATAATCAATTAATTGATCGAACTAGTGAGCAGCCCTACCAGCGTCTATATCAACATTTAGCTGACAGTTTCTTTGACGTGAATAATAAATTAGACATAGAAAGTGGACAATTTATTGCTAACGGAAAATTTGCTCGTATCCGTTATAGCCCAGAAAAATTAACCGTACAAACTGACCAAGAAATTCTTTTTTTGTACAGTCCGCGCAACCATTACAGCCAAAACACTTACATTAACGGCAAAAAGCGCGTGCGAGTTATTACACTGGTATTTTTAGCTAATGGTGACGATGTTCGCCAAACCTCAGCAGAGTTTCATAAGAATGTTCTGCTCGCTTTAAATGAGTTTATTGACGTTAACCACATTAATAAATCAACAGTAAGAGTCTGTGATCACCAACATTTTACTTATGATTTATTCTCTAAAGATAAAGGCGTTACGGGTACACAAACCCATAAATTACGTACTTTAAAAAATCGCTATGCCGCTGATGATATTAGCTTGCCAGACAAAAGAGATGTACTTACTTATGTAGTGGCTGATTTACCTATTAACCGCCGCATCAAAGAACTACTTAATATTGATAAATCAAAAGAGCAACCTTATCAACCACTCTATGATTTAATCAGCCATGCTTTTATTGAGTCGGCTAATAAGCAACATTTATTCGAAGGTGCTATTTTAGCTAATGGTTTAATACCTATCGTCAGAAGTCGTTTGGAAGAAAAGCATAAAGCTGCAGGTGAGTTACAAAAATTAAGCTTCAACCCATTTGAACCTAATAATAACTTCACCTTACATTTTGCTGGCGATTGCTTAGTTGATTCCATACAATTTGTTATCATAGCAACAGAAGATCATAAAACGAGTCAAGGCTATGGTAAATTCCTTAATTTAGCTGAACAAGCACTGCGTTCAACTGCTGAAAAACTAGGCTATGTTAATTCGAAAGAAGAATTAGTCATCCGCTTACACCAGCACCTAGGTTATGACCTTTAAACCATTCAAGTAAAAATGATGCTATTAACGTTTGTCGTATAACCTTTATATACGACAAACTTATCATTTATTATCATGTGGCATGGCTATAAAGGAAATGTTAAAATGTTAGGGATATTTACTTGTAGAGAAAATTCGTGCCATTAAAACAAAACCTTCATCCAAGCAACCGCCATAACAACGGTTATGATTTTTTAGCACTGTGCCAGTCGTTACCGACATTAAAACCCTTTGTTCATACCAATAAATATCAGAACTTATCTATTGATTTTGCCAATGCAAAGGCGGTAAAAGCACTTAATCAGGCATTATTGAAATATCACTATCAAGTAAATCAATGGGATATACCTACGGGGTATTTATGTCCACCTATCCCTGGCAGAGTCGACTATATTCATTATCTTGCTGATTTATTAGCAATATCACTCCCTGCAACTTCAACCTTAAAGGAAAGCAAAGTATCAGTGCTTGATATAGGCGCTGGGGCAAGTTGCATTTATGCTATTTTAGGTCAACGTGAATATCAATGGCAGTTTACTTGCACCGATATAGATCCGACGTCCATTAAAGTTGCCAAGCAAATAATCGCTGCTGACAAGTCGTTTAAAAAATCGATTACTTGTCGCTTACAGCCGAATTCATCACAAATATTTAATGGCATCATTGAAGAAGATGATCGCTTTGAATTAACCATGTGTAACCCACCTTTTCATCGTTCATTGGCTGAGGCAACAAAAGGGTCAGCTCGGAAAGTCAAAAATTTAGCGGCAAATAAAAAAACGTTCAACCCCTCGCTAACAACCAGCCCCAGTGTACCGTTAAATTTTGGCGGTCAAAATGCGGAATTATGGTGCGAAGGTGGCGAGCTTGCCTTTATTAATCAGATGATAAAAGAAAGTAAATCTATCCAAAAACAAGTGCTATGGTTTACCTGCTTAGTGTCAAAAAAAGACCACATTAGCCAACTAAAGCAGACGCTTAATAAGTCGAAAGCCAAACAAATAAAAGTTGTAGATATGGCGCAAGGACAAAAAATCAGTCGTTTTATTGCTTGGAGTTTTCTCGATGAAAGCCAGCAAAAAAATTGGTTTGATTTGGTTTAATTTGGTTTAAGCACGCAGATGAGAAACATTAGTCAACGATTGCAAAAAATAGATAGTATGGTCAGTACTCACTATCAAAGCATTTGGGATTGTTGCTGTGATCATGGTTTACTGGGACTAACATTATTAAAGCGCCAAACAGCTGACACCGTGCATTTTGTCGATATTGTTCCCTCATTAACCACGCATCTTGAATCATTATTACAAAAGCACTTTAGTGCAGACGACTATATCCAAGCTTGGCAGGTCCATTGTATTGATGTCGCAAAGCTACCGTTGGTAATACAAGATAAACAGTTGGTTATTATTGCTGGCGTTGGTGGAGAGCTACTCATTAGTTTTATTGAAAGTATCATCACTAATTTTCAGCAAAACTCGCTCGTTCCCCCAACAAGCGAAATAGAGTTTATTGTTTGCCCCGTACATTACAACTACCCTGTAAGACAAACCCTAATAGCTCATAATTTTATTTTACTGGATGAATGTATCGTTACTGAAAACAAACGTTGCTATGAAATTATCCATGTCAAAAAACAGTTTGGTGCATCTGCCGACATTGATAACCCTTTAAATAAAATATCACCTACCGGTGATAAAATGTGGGATTTGTCGATTAAATCACATCAACAATATTTAGCGAAAACCATTGGCCATTATAAGCGTATGTTACTGGCCGCAAAAGATAATGAGAAACAAACGATTAACCGTATTATTGAACAATACTCTTCCCTTACAACCTAGCTAAGAAAACCTTAAAACAAATCTTGATTAATTTGTATTACATCTAAGTTTATTCGTTAAAAATCAAGTAACTAAACCACTTAAACAAACGCAAAATAGCAACAAAAAAGGCCTGCATAAGCAGACCTTTGATCATTATACCGCTAATTTATAAAAATTAAACGGTACCTTTTTCCATTTGGTTAAGCTCAATAGATTTAAACAAAGCGGTAAAATTGCCTTCTCCAAAACCTTGGTCGTCAACACGCTGAATCATTTCGATAAAGATTGGACCAAAAATATTTTTAGTGAAAATTTGTAATAAATACGAGTTTTCTTTTTGGCTATCGACAAGAATTTGATGATCTTGAATGCGTTTATGATCTTCTTTAACCCAAGGAATGCGTTTAAATACGTCATCATAATACTCAGGGACGATATCAAGGGTATCAATAATATTTTTATCTAACTTGTCTAAAGAACCAACTAAGTCATCACTGATAAAGGCTAAATGCTGAACACCAGGACCGTTATACTCATCTAAGTACTCATCGATTTGGTTATTCTTCTTACCCTTACCTTCATTAATTGGTAAGCAGAAAGTGCCACAAGGCGATGCTAACGCGTATGAAATTAGTGCAGTTTTCTCACCTTTAATATCAAAGTAGCGCACATCGGTAAAGCCAAAAATATCTTTATAGAAATTAGCCCAATGCTCCATCGTACCTTGATGAACATTGTTCGTTAAATGATCAACACGTAAAAAACCTTTATCTTCGTTAATAACCGGAGCGTCAATCGCTTCAAAGTCATCTTCGTAGATAGAACCCGGATTAGTCGTTGATGCTGCAAATTTCTCAATAAAATAAATTAAACTGTCACCAATACCAAAAATAGCTGGATAGGGTAATTTGTTGTCTTCGTTAGCCGCAGATTTAGCACCACGCTTAATCGCTTCTTCAAAAGCAAAATCAGCATCGTCTACACGCCAGCCCATAGAGCAAATAGCAGGACCATGGCTTTTAGCAAATTCTTTTGAAAAGCCTGCTTTTTCATTGTTTAATAAAAAATGAATATCATTTTGATTAAAGTAATCGATATCACGACCTTTAAACTTTTTCGTTTTTGAAAAACCAAAACCATAAAAAGCGTTTTCCATAAAATCTGAATCGGGTGTCGCATATTCAGTGAATTCTATACCACGAAGGTTAAGTGGATTTTTTACATCAGTCATGTTTATCTCTCTTAAAGAATCAATGGGTGCATTATTACTAGGTTTTCAATGAAGAGATAGCGCAAAGCAAATCTAATAAAACATCGCAGCGTAACAGAAAATGTACGTGCTATCTGTGCGGAATGTATTCGACGTCGAGACAAGCCATATAGTGCTTAGCCAACAGCTGTTCAGTTATGTTTACATGACTAATTAACGCTAAAGTATTCATGCTTTTTGGTAAATTACAGGCATAAAAAAAGGTACGATATACGTACCTTTTTATTATTTATTTATCGACTAGCTAGGACGATTAGAACGCTCTTGACGTTTACGAGGACGATCAGTTGTTGGTGTTGATTCAACCGTTTTAACATCTGAAACCGTAATTTCTAATGATTGACGACGAATTTTAACACGCTTTAATTGCTCAAATGATTTCTCTGGCATGCCTTTTGGTAACTGAACATAAGTATGTTTATCATGTAAGTTAATTGCACCAATGTAGCTACTATCTAACGAAATTTCGTTAGCGATTGCGCCAACGATATCACCAGGACGTGCACCATGCTCTTTACCTACTTCTAAACGGTATGTCTGCCAATCAACGTCGGTACGGTTAACTTTAACTTTACGAGGAGCACGTTCGCCACCACGCTCAGCGCCACGTTCATTTCTGCCGCCACGACTTTCGTTACGACCACCACGCTCACTTCTAGAATCACGGTCACTACGCTCACGCGTTTCACGACGAGGCTTAGGATCTTCTTTTGGTTGTAATGGCTGGTTTAATTGTTTTTGGAACAATAAAGCTGCAGCTAAATCAGTCATAGAAAGCTCTGATTCATTGGCCATTGCTTCAACAATTTCACGCATGTTTACTAAATCTTTATCTGCAACAATTTGTGCCATTTCAACACGTGTACGTTCGATACGTTTTTTACCAATTTCTTCAATATTTGGTAATTCATAAGTGTTAATAACACCTGAAGTTAAACGTTCGTAATGACGTAGAGAGTGCATTTCGCGAGGACGAACAAATGCAATTGACATACCTTCACGACCTGCACGACCTGTACGACCGATACGGTGAACATAAGCTTCATTGTCGCCTGGTAAATCATAGTTAACCACTAATGAAATACGTGGAATATCTAAACCACGAGCAACAACATCAGTTGCCACTAATATAGATGACTTACCTGATTTCATTTGTTCGATACAACGTTCACGCTGTGCTTGGTTCATGTCGCCGTTTAAAGCTAATGCTGGGTAACCAGCTCGCTCTAATTGTTCTGCAACTTCTACCGTGTCGCTACGAGTACGTACGAAAACTATCATCGCATCGTAATCAACGATTTCAGCTATACGCTCTAAAGCGGTAATTTTACGAATGCCACTAACTTTCCAAGCAAATTGAGAAATATTTGCTTTTGACTGTTTAACAGCAGCAATTTTAATATGTTCTGGATCTTTTAAGAAACGGTTAGCAATTTTACGAATTGCTGGTGGCATAGTTGCAGAGAACAAAGCCATTTGCGTCGTTTCTGGTAAATGGTCAAGTATCCACTGAATGTCTTCAAGGAAACCCATGTTAAGCATTTCATCAGCTTCATCAAGTACACAAAAAGATAAGTTACCTAGTTTTAGACTCTTACGACGTAAGTGATCCATTAAACGACCAGGTGTGCCAACAACAACTTGAGCGCCACGCTCTAATTGTTGAAATTGTGGCTGGTATGATTGACCACCGTATAAAGTAGCAACCAATAAACCTTTCATATTTTTACCGAAGCTTTCAATTGCTTCAGCAACTTGCATCGCTAATTCACGTGTTGGTGCTAACACCATTAACTGTGGCTTTTTCAATGAAACATCAATTTTAGCCAATGCAGGTAAACCAAAGGCAGCAGTTTTACCTGTACCTGTTTGTGCTTCACCTAAAACATCTTTACCCGCTAATAATGGCGGAATAGTTTTTGCTTGAATATCAGTTGAGTTTTCGAAACCGATAGATTTTACAGCAGATAATAAAGTTTCAGGCAAGCCTAAAGAGTCAAAGCTCACAGGAGCATCGTTAGAAGTAGTCATAAATTTTGTCTTCTCTTGTGGCGGAATAGGTTAAAAGTAACCAAAACATTCCGCGTTATATACGAGGAAACCACCAGGAAGACTTAAGGCACGTTCACTAAAGAACATAGGGCTAATAAAGAATATTAGCTAAGAAGTCTATTGGGCGGAAAACCCCACTCATTTCGTATAACCAGTGTGAAAGAAAATATTCAAGTCAGAATCACTGTTATCGAGGCGCGCATTATACTGACATTTATTTATTATTCAAGGTATATAAATCATTTTGTTCAAAAAACAATCAGAAAAATGTATTTAATACCAATAAAGATAAATAACAGGGGTAATGAGATTGACCGTGAAAAAGAAACGGCTATGGTTAAATTACAAATACTGACAAGTAATCCTCTGTGGCCTGAGCTATATCGGTCATTTTATGTAGACATTGATATAAAAAAGGCCAGACGCTTATATATGCCTGACCTATATTAAAATCAGTTAAACGTAGATAATATTTTAATTACTCGTCAGCACCCGTTAACAAATCAGAAAAAAGTGAAAGTTTATTTAAAACTAAACCATGAATAGATTTTCTTGGGTAGCGCCCCGTTCGACTAATTTCTCCAGCGGGTTCATTCATCAGCAACTCTAATGCTTGATCAATGTCTTCAACAGCGTGAATGGCAAATTGGTTGTTTTTAACCGCTTCAATAACATCGTCCGCTAACATCAGATTATTAACATTGGTGCGCGGAATAATAACCCCTTGCTTTCCCGTTAAGCCTTCGTCTTTACATAAACGATAAAAACCTTCAATTTTTTCATTAACGCCACCAATTGATTGCACACCTCCGTGCTGATTAATCGAACCAGTAATGGCAAAGCCTTGTTTAATTGGCAGTAAAGAAATAGCAGAAATAAGCGCACAAAGTTCCGCCATAGACGCACTGTCACCATCAATATGTCCGTAAGACTGTTCTATTGCAAGGTTGGCAGAAATTGACACTGGAAAACCTTGCCCGTATTTATGTCCTAAATACCCGGTTAATAACAGCACACCTTTGGAGTGAATAGACTTACCTAAGTCTACTTCTCTTTCTATATCGGTGACGCCTTCACTTCCCGCATAAACGGTTGCTGTGATGCGCGCAGGCGTTCCAAAAACACTGTCCCCTATTTCTAAGACAGTTAAACCATTTACTTTACCGATATGGTGCCCTTGGGTGTCAATCAATACTTGTTTTTCTTTTATTTCACCTAACCATGCCTCACTCATTCGGCCAGTTCTTCGCTGTTTAGCTGCAAGCGCTAAAGCAACATGGCTGGCAGTTAAATGACCTTTGTTGTCTGTTTTCTTCCACAAATAAAAAGCTTCATCAAGTAAGTCGTTTACTTGAACAATATTAGCCGAAATTTTATGTTGATGCTCTGCACGTCTCAATGCATAGCGCACTAGCTCTAATACAGCTTCATTACTGACATGTGGATAGTTGTATTTATGTGCACGCTGGCGAATCAAATGAGCGTAATCATTAAGATTTTCTTCGTTACTTTCAAGATACTGATCAAAGTCTGCTAAGACCCTAAATAATTCGGTGAACTCTTGATCATAGTCTTGCAACATGTAATAAATTTCGGGGTCACCGAGCAATATAACTTTAACGTTTAATGGAATTTTTTCAGGTTGTAAGCTAAATGAGCCCGGTTGACTATATTCAGAGTAAGGATTTTCAATGGTAATTTCTTGTGATTTAAGCGCTAATTTTAAACGTGCCCAGACAAGGGGTTGATTGAGTAGCTTGTCTGCCTCTAAAATTAAATAACCGCCATTAGCCTTATGTAACGCTCCAGGTCTAATTAATCGATAACTGGTATAGGTGCTTCCTTGAAAGCTCGCGAAATCAACATGGCCAAATAAGTTTTGAAAGGTTGGGTTTTGCTCATAAATAACAGGAGCGCCAGCATCAGGTTTTTGAGAAACAAGTAAATTAGGTAAAAATTGTTCAACCATAAGTTTACGCGCATCTTTATCGTTTCTGTTCTCAACACTTTCATCAACAAGAATTTCTAAAACAGTATCAACTACATGGGTTTTTACTTTTGACAAGTATTTTAACACGCCAATATTACTGGCAAACTCATGCTCTAATTCTTCTAGAAATGGCCTAATAGCTTGTTCTGCTGTCTCATTTTTTAATTTACGTAATTTATCAGATGAGATGCGTTTCCATTGTGGTAATTCGATCAATTTTTCAGAGAGGAAATTTTCTAATTTATCTAACAACAGATAAAAGTCAGCACGTTTGCCTTCATCTAAACCGGCAAATTCTTTATCATTTAAAGGTTTTCCCTCAACCAGCGGAGAAAAACCAATCTCTCCATTTTCTTCAAACAATAAAACATTATCTTTTAAAGCACTTTCTTCGACTTCAGCGATGGCTTGATCATATTTTTTATTAAATGCGCGATCAACCGCCGACTTTTGTCGTTGATAACTTGGGTTATCAAAAATCTCAGGAAATAAGTCTAATAATTCATCAATAAAAGTATTGATACGTGCCAATAATTGTTTACCATCTCCGGGACTTAAATAGAGGTTGTGCGGTGCATGAACATCATCAAAATTATTGATATAACACCATTCATAAGGCGTTTCTTGATTGCCAGCGGTTGTCGCTAACATTTGCTTAATTAAGGTTTGTCTACCCGTACCATGCTCTCCCATAGCAAAAACATTAAAACCGGGAGCTTCCATAGACAAACCAAATTCAAGCGCCTCTTTAGCGCGAGCATGACCGATAATAATTTGCTCTACATCAGGAGTGACTTCAGCATTAGAAAACTGCTCAGCAGATAATTGAGCAGTTAATTTTTCAACAGGTAACCGAGTAATTGAAGAAGTTAACTTAACGGATGAAGGCATGCAATATCTCACTGATAACGCTTAAAAAACAAGCGTATAATAATTAATAAATTTAATACTGCCAGTGTACCCTCATTTTAAATAATTAGTAAATTTTAGTGGCGTCCCAGCTTCGTTTTAAGGAGCAAAGGGTAACCTTATAAAAGAACTACCGCCGCAATTAAAACAATCAGCAACATCCGCCGCATGACTGTATGTTATTTTTTCTTGGCAATGCTGGCACTCTAACAAACCAAAACCAATAAAGTCGCCCGTTTTATATAGACCACGATGCTTAATATCTTCATCAAGCTCTGACCACTCCACTTGTGACTTATCAGTGATCGCTTGCATATTTTTCCAGAAAGACTCATTGAGTAAGCCTAAATAGAGGGAATGTTTGGCTTGTGCTTCATTTTGAATAATAAATTCGTTGATATCAAAACGTAAATTATCAACAAACTGCTTAACTTTCTCTTCGGGTAATTTTTCTGCCGCTTGCAAGTAAAGCTTACTTTGCTCTACTTTGTTAACGATATCAGTTATCTCATGCTGGTTAACATCTTCAGCCCATGTAACTAAAGCTTGATAAAGCTCTTGAAAAACACTATTTTTTGATTTCATAACACATTCCTCGACGACTTATAGATTAAGTATAGCTAGTCATAGCTTTATAGAAAAACAAATCAAATAAACTTCTAAAAACTATAACATATCCTTACTTTACTTCAATATGCTCAAAACAGTATCTTGATGTGAGACAGGTATATAAGGTATTCTATCGCCATTATTTTTATGCGTTCATGATCGCGGTCAATTTACTATTGATTGGCTAATGAACACCACATTCTAAAGTGTTTGAGAAATCTTTAATGGAATCCATTTACAATCCCCAAGCTATCGAAGCGCAAGTTCAAAAATTTTGGACTGATAACAATACCTTTAAAGCCGAAGAAAAGCCCGGCCAAGAAAAATATTACTGTCTTGCTATGTTCCCTTATCCAAGTGGACGTTTACATATGGGGCATGTGCGTAATTATAGTTTAGGCGATGTTATCTCTCGCTATCAACGCCTGCAAGGCAAAAATGTTATGCAACCTATGGGTTGGGACGCATTTGGTTTGCCTGCAGAAAATGCGGCAATTAAAAACAAAACAGCGCCGGCTAAATGGACCTATGAAAATATTGATTACATGCGTAACCAATTACAATCACTGGGTTTTGCTTACGACTGGAGCCGTGAATTAGCGACTTGTAAAAAAGACTATTACAAATGGGAACAATGGTTCTTTACGCAACTTTACGAAAAAGGTTTAGTTTATAAGAAAAATGCTACGGTCAACTGGGATCCCGTTGATCAAACAGTATTGGCAAACGAGCAGGTTATTGACGGACGTGGTTGGCGTTCAGGCGCACCGGTTGAACGTAAAGAAATTCCACAGTGGTTTATTAAAATTACTGATTACGCTGAAGAGTTACTTACAGATTTAGACCAACTTACTGAATGGCCTGAACAAGTTAAGACTATGCAACGTAATTGGATTGGCCGCAGCGAAGGTATTGAAATGACCTTCCAAGTTGCAGATTCAGATGAAAGCTTTGACATCTACACCACACGTCCAGATACACTCATGGGAGTTACTTACGTAGCACTTGCTGCGCAGCATCCACTGGCTTTAGCTGCAGCAAAAAACAACCCTGCATTGAACGACTTTATCACTGAATGCAAAACCAATAAATCTACCGAAGCCGATATGGCAACGATGGAGAAAAAAGGTGCCGATACCGGTCTTAAAGCGATTCACCCACTAACCGGTAACATCGTTCCAGTTTGGGCAGCAAACTTTGTCTTAATGGATTACGGTTCAGGTGCGGTAATGTCTGTTCCTGGCCACGACCAACGTGACTTCGAATTTGCCACTAAATACGGCTTGGAGATTACCCAAGTTATTGCTGGTAGCAAAGACGACGATTTCAGTAAGGCAGCAATTACTGAAAAGGGATTATTAATTAATTCAGGCGAATACGACGGTTTAGACTTTGAAGCGGCCTTTAAAGCGATATCAGAAAAATTAATCAGTGAAAATAAAGGCTCTGTAAAAGTTAACTACCGATTGCGTGACTGGGGTGTTTCTCGTCAGCGTTATTGGGGTACTCCCATTCCTATGATGCACCTAGCAAATGGTGAATCTGTCGCGGTACCTCTTGACCAGTTACCCGTTGAATTGCCTGAAGATGTCATCATGAATGGCGTTACATCACCGATTAAAGACAATCCTGAGTGGGCAAAAACCACTTATAACGGTGAAGAAGCATTCCGTGAAACTGATACCTTTGATACGTTTATGGAATCCTCTTGGTATTACGCACGTTACTGTTCACCGAACGATGATACACAAATGATTGACCCCGCCAAAGCAAATTATTGGCTACCGGTTGATCAATACATCGGCGGGATTGAGCATGCTATTTTGCATTTACTTTACGCACGTTTTTTCCACAAGTTATTGCGTGACGCAGGTTTAGTAAACTGTGATGAACCGTTTAAAAAGTTATTATGTCAGGGCATGGTTCTAGCAGATACATATTACCGCGAGGCAGATAATGGTGGTCAAGATTGGATTTCACCAACAGATGTAGACGTTGAGCGTGATGAAAAAGGACAAGTTACTTCGGCTGTTAGCAAGCTTGATGGCAAACCAGTTATTTCTGCTGGTATGAGTAAAATGTCAAAGTCAAAAAATAACGGCATCGACCCACAAGAAGTTATCGGCAAATATGGCGCAGATACTGTACGTTTATTTATTATGTTTACTTCACCACCAGAGCAAACCCTTGAATGGTCTGATTCAGGTGTTGAAGGTGCACACCGTTTCTTAAAGCGTGTTTGGAAACTCGCCTTTGATTTTAGCGAACAAGTAAAAGAACATGGCGAAGTGGCTTTATTGAGCACATTAACCTTGAATGCAGCGCAGAAAACATTACGCCGCGAGTTACACAAAACTATAGCAAAAGTCAGTGATGATATTGGCCGAAGAAACACCTTTAATACAGCTATAGCTTCAATTATGGAATTAATGAACCATTTATCGAAAGCAAGTTTAGTCAGTGTTGAAGACAGAGCGGTTATGCAAGAAGCCGTTCGCGCGGTCATTATAATGTTGACACCAATTACACCACATATGTGTCATGAAATTTGGAAAACATTAGGCGGCGCTAATAACGATAATGCTTCGATTGAAGAAGCATCTTGGCCTATCGTTGATGAGAGTGCTTTGGTTGAAGACCAGAAGTTAATTATCGTGCAAGTTAACGGTAAGGTACGTGCAAAAATTACCGTTTCAGCCAACGCCAACAAAGAAGAAGTTGAAGCCTTAGGTTTAAGTGATGAAACAGTGGTCCGCTTTATTGATGATAAGACAATTCGTAAAGTTATCTATATACCGGGTAAACTTTTAAACATTGTTGCTAACTAATCGCGAAAAAGTCCTACAAAGGTAATAAAAATGAGCCATATGCACAAAAAAACGACAAAACACCAAACACGGGTAGCCGCGGCTACTTTGGTGTTATTCACCTTGTTTTTATCAAGCTGTGGCTTTGCTTTACGCGGTGATTATTTATTATCGCCGCAACTGCAAACTTTGCACTTAAGTTCCGCTGATAAATTTGGGGAGCTTACTCGCCAAGTTAAGCAGCACTTAACGATAAATAAAATAAAGTTGCTGAGCCAAGCTACAGAGAATGTCCCGCAACTTAAACTTTCAAAAGACAGCCTAAACCGTCGCACCTTATCCGTATTTCCAAATGGGCAAGTGGCAGAATACGAATTGATTTATACCGTTAGATATCAGCTAGTACTTTCACAAAAGGATGTTCGCTCTTTTGTTTTTGAACTTAATCGCGATTATCAAGATGATCCCAATATTGCGCTTGCTAAAAGTCGGGAACTGGAATTAATGTTAAGCGAAATGCGCAAAGAAGCGGCTAATAAAATCTTACGCGACCTCTCTACGATTAAAATCTAATGCGGATCTATCATAACCAGCTATCTAATACCCTCAATCAGGGCTTTAAGCCTGTTTGGTTAGTTTTTGGTGATGAGCCTTGGCAAAAGAACAACAGCTTAACCACAATAAAACAGCACTGTCAGCAACAGGGATTTAGTGAAGTTATCCGTTTTAGTGCTGACGATAAATTTGACTGGAACCTTTTGGTTGAAGAGTATCAAGCGATGAGCTTATTTTCAGCACAGCGCATCATTGAAATAGAACTAGTCACCGGAAAAATAGCTGACGCCGGCAGTAAAATACTACTTAAACTCAGTGAAAACTTTCATCCTGATGTACAGCTAATCTTTCATGGTCCTAAAATTGACAGTGCGGGTCAAAAACGAAAATGGTTTAAATCATTAGAACAGTTAGGTTGTTTTGTCCCCCTTTATGATATTGAAGGTCGTCAATTACAACAGTGGTTAAATCAACAAATCAAACAGCATAAATTAAATATTCATCACGATGTTACCCCATTGATGATAGAGCTTTTTGAAGGTAACTTACCGGCTTTAGAGCAAGAGTTACAAAAATTTTCATTGCTGTTTGGTACACAACTAATTATTGCTGAAGACGCAGAAAAATTACTGATTAAACAAGCAAAATTCAATCCTTTTCAGGTGGTTGATACCTTACTTAGTGGTGACCTGCCAAAGTGCATTGGCATGTTAGATCAACTGCAACACGAAGGGGCTGCAATCGGTCAGCTTATTTGGTTTATTCACAAAGAGATAACGCAATTATCAACTATGCTAGAGCAAATTGAACAAGGTGAGAGTATCGATAGTATTTATAAAAAATACCGGATTTGGGATAAAAAGAAACCTCTGTATCAGTATGCCCTTAACCATATTAGTCGTGACAATATTTATCAAGCTCAAGCGCGTTTAGCACAAACTGATTTGATCAGTAAAACCAGTAGTGACTTTAACCCTTTTATATTATTGGCAGATGTTTGTATAAGTCTCTATCACGGACAAACCACCAAAAAATTCAATTTAGATTATGAATTCGGCTAAACGAGTAAGCGAAATTAAGAAAAATATTGCCATAATGGGGGGAACGTTTGACCCTATTCATAATGGTCATATTGAAACAGCTAAAGAAACAGCAGCATGGCTTAATGTTGAACAACTCTTCTTTTTACCTGCGCATTTGCCACCTCATAAAAACACCACAACAGCCAGCGCTATGCACCGAACAGCTATGGTGAACCTTGTTTGCCAACAGCAGCCATTATTTAAGCTTGATAATCGCGAACTAAAACGACATAGCGCTTCTTATACCGTAACAAGTCTACGTGAAATAAAACAAGAACAACCCAACAGTCGGGTTTTCTTTATCATAGGTATGGACTCGTTCCTTAACTTTACCCTATGGCATCAATGGCAAACTATTTTGTCACTATGCCATATTGTCGTCAATATTCGACCTGGCTATCAATTAAATCAAATTAATACCGCCACCCAAGAACTATTAAAAAACCATCAAATAGATGACCTAGCAGAAATAAAGCAACAAGATGCCGGCGGCATTATTTTCCATCAAAACCAGTCGCTTAATATTTCTTCAAGTGAAATACGCCAACAACTTTTAAGCAATAATAAACACAATAATCACTTAACAGAATGCGTACATCATTACATTATTGAAAAAAAACTCTATCAAAAATAATTTGCTAGTTAACCTGCAGAAAAAATGATGATATTATAGCGCATTATTATTTACACTAAGAGTAATTCCCTTGCAAGTTGAAGCGTTAAACGCATTTGTTATTGAAAAAATCGAAGAAATGAAAGGTCGTGACATCACGACTTTAGACATCGGAAAAAAATCAGGCTTTGCTGATTATATGGTTGTCTGTTCAGGTAACTCGAATCGCCATGTTAAATCTATTGCACAATCAGTTGCCATCGAATGCCGCGCTAAAGGTATTGAGCCGTTAGGTATTGAAGGTAATGATGTTGGCGAATGGGCGTTAGTTGATTTAGGCAATTTAATTGTTCACGTAATGACAGACGAAATTCGTGACCGTTACCAGTTAGAAGAATTGTGGAACTAAGCTAATAGTGAAGGTTAACTAAACTATTATGCGACTTACCTTATATGCTGTTGGCAATAAAATGCCAGCATGGGTTACTCAAGGCTTTAACGAATATTGTCGTCGATTTCCGCGCGACATGTCGTTTCATTTAGTAGAAATCCCGCCAGGTAAGCGTGGTAAAAACGCCGATATAGCTCGCATTCTAGAAAAAGAAGGCGAATTATTACTAAACGCAATTCCAAAAGGTAACCGTATTGTTACGCTTGAAGTGGAAGGTAAACCGTGGACAACACCACAGCTTGCCCAACAACTTAAGCGTTGGCAATTAGACAGCCGCGATGTTGCTTTACTTATTGGTGGCCCCGAAGGTTTAGCCCCCGCTTGTATTAAAGCTTCAGAACAAAAATGGTCTTTATCGCCATTAACCTTGCCACATCCAATGGTGCGTATTGTTGTTGCTGAAAGTCTGTATCGAGCTTGGAGCATTAACAATAATCACCCGTATCACCGAGAGTAATAATGGCATCGAACAAACGTGTTGCTATTCGAAACCATTCGGCAGAAGCTAATTTATTTGCGCGCAGAACATTTATTGCCTTTATCGGCATACTCGCTTTATTGTTAACCTTAATTAGCAATATCTACGAGTTAGAAATTAATTCTTATGAAAAATATCAAACTCGCTCTAATTCCAATCGAATAAAACTCCTTCCAGTTGCACCTAATCGCGGACTAATTTACGATCGTAATGGCATTCTACTTGCTGATAACAAACCCGTATATTCGCTTGAGGTTATTGCTGAGCAAACGGTTGATTTGAAGAAACACATTGTAGAAGTCAGTGAGTTGCTTGATATCAGTGAAGAAAAGCAGCAAAAACTTTTTGAAGCACTAAAAAGCAAACGACGCTTTAAACCAGTAGAACTGCACTCGCGGTTAAGCGCACAACAAGTTGCATTATTTTCTGTCAACCAACACAAATTCCCTGGTTTTTTTATTGATGCTCGTCTTAAAAGATATTACCCATTTGGTGATTTAACGACCCACTCTTTGGGTTATGTTGCCCGCATTAACCTTAAAGATTCAATTCGTTTGGCCGAAGAAAATTTAGATGAAGATTATGCAGCAACGCGTAATATAGGTAAGCTTGGTTTAGAAAAATATTATGAAAATATACTTCATGGCACTATTGGTCATCAAGAAGTTGAAATAAATAATCAAGGTCGCATTATAAGAACGCTTGATTATGCGCCCCCAATATCAGGAAAAAACTTAACCCTGAGTATTGATATTGAATTACAAATGATTGCTAAACGTGCCTTAGCAGGCAAGCGTGGCGCTGTAGTAGCAATTGATCCACGAAGTGGTGAAATATTGGCCATGTATTCAAACCCAAGTTATGATGGAAACTTATTTGTTCATGGCATTAGTAGTAAAAACTATCGTAAATTACTTAATCCTAAAAACGACAGACCATTACTTAATCGAAGTGTACAAGGTTACCCACCCGCCTCGACAGTCAAACCTTTGCTCGGATTAACAGGATTAGAAGCAGGTGTAATTACCAATGAATCACGCTTCTACGACCCTGGCTGGTTTCAGCTAAAAGGTCTTGAACGTAAATACCGCGATTGGTGGGCCCCCGGCCATGGCTGGGTAGATCTTAATCAAGCCATTGAACACTCATGTAATGTTTTCTTTTATAATTTAGCGTATCAATTAGATATTGATACGATTACCGACATGATGGAAAAATTTGGTTTTGGCGATCTTACGGGTGTTGATATCTGGGAAGATAAACGCGCTATTTTGCCTGGTAGAGAAACCAAGCGTAGTCGATACAATAAACCTTGGTATACCGGCGATACAATCGCTGTTGGTATTGGTCAAGGCTACTGGACAGTAACACCGTTACAGCTAGCTCAAGCTTTTTCTATTTTAACGAATAAAGGCGACATAAAAATCCCACATTTTTTACGTGCTACTGCAGAGTTAGTCGCGGAAGAAGTTAAAATCAATGAGGAAATCACCACCGCTGAGACTGAGGGTAATGTTAATATTATCAATAAAATGGTCACTAAAATGGCAGAATATGATGATAAACCCCCTATTGTTTTAAAAGACAGTAAGCACTGGAGTTTAGTGCTTGATGCTATGCATAACACGGCACAAAAGAAATATCCTGCATTTAAAGGTGCTCGCTATGACGCCGCAGGAAAGTCGGGTACAGCACAACTTATTGCAAAAAAACAAGATGAGAAATATGATGCAGAAGCCACTAAAGAAAAGCAGCGAAACAATGCTATGTTTGTGGCTTTTGCTCCTTATGAGAATCCAGAAATAGTGGTTGCGGTTGTCGTTGAAAATGTTTTGGAAGGTGGTGGTGGTTTTAATGCTGCGCCGGTAGCACGCCAAGTTATGGATCAATATTTTGGTGATAGAGTCATTATTAGTACCGATAAAAGTAAGCATCCACAACACAATAATGTTTATGGTGTTGACAAAAACACAGGACGTAACTAGTGCGTAATATTGGTCATGACCAACAAAAACAGCGAAGTTTCTGGCAAAGAATTCATATTGACTTGCCTCTTTTGTTGGGTATTTTAGCATTAATGACCTTAGGGCTATTTGTTGTTTATAGTGCAGGTGGTCAAGAAGCAGCCATTGTTTACCGTCAAATAACCCGCTTAGGTATAGCATTATTGGTGATGTTCGCCGTTGCTCAAATCCCGCCCCTTTCCTATCAAAAATGGGCGGTACCCGTATTTATTTTAGGTTTGCTGCTCTTAATCGCCGTACTCTTATTCGGTCATATAGGTAAAGGCGCACAGCGTTGGTTAGACTTGGGTTTTATGAAATTTCAGCCTTCTGAAATAATGAAACTGATTGTCCCCATTATGATCGCTTGGTACGTTAGCCAATATGACTTACCCGCTAAAATATCTACCATCACCATTGCATTTATTTTAGTGTTATTGCCAACCTTATTAATTGCTAAGCAACCTGATTTAGGTACGTCACTGTTAATCGCCAGTTCAGGTATTTTTGTGATTTTTCTTGCCGGAGCAAGCTGGAAGCTAATTATCGCTTGTATTGGCTTAGCATCGGCATTTGCACCCGTTCTTTGGATGTTTTTGATGAAGCCCTATCAGAAGCAGCGTGTATTAACTTTTCTTGACCCAGAGCAAGACCCACTTGGCTCTGGATATCATATTATTCAATCAAAAATAGCCATTGGTTCAGGTGGTTTGCATGGCAAAGGTTGGTTACAAGGTACACAGTCACAACTGGAATTTTTACCTGAACGCCATACCGACTTTATTTTTGCGGTGTTTAGTGAAGAATTTGGCTTTGTAGGTGTCGCAGTACTGCTCAGTGTCTATTTAATGATAGTGATGCGAGGCTTATGGATTGCTGTCCATGCCGACCATGCCTTCACAAAACTATTAGCCGGTAGTATAACTTTAACCTTTTTCGTTTATGTCTTTGTGAACATAGGTATGGTGTCAGGCTTATTGCCTGTTGTTGGCGTTCCTTTGCCCTTAGTCAGTTACGGCGGAACATCAATGGTGACATTACTTGCAGGTTTTGGCATGCTGATGGCGATTAGCACCCATAAGCGTTTTATTGCTTAAATTGATTAACAACATAAAAAGAATCTGCCAGTGAAAATACAACTATTAATGATGACGCTTTTAGTCTCGATTTCTGCCTGCAGTGTCAATACCGGACGCTATCAACAACACAAAGATAGTATGCCCAGCCGAGCGCCTACGGCAAGTGAGCTTATTAATATTACGCCAAGAGCAGAGCCCCATAGTAGAGGGGGGAATAAAAGCCAATATCAGGTGCGTGGTAAAACTTATTCAGTATTAAAAAGTGCTGAAAATTTTAGCCAAACGGGTATTGCTTCTTGGTATGGCGAAAAATTCCATGGTCATTTAACCTCAAATGGTGAAATTTATAATATGTACGCTATGAGTGCGGCTCATAAAAATTTACCCCTACCCACTTACTTAAAAGTAACTAACAACGCCAATAGTCAATCAGTAATTGTTAGAGTAAATGACCGCGGACCATTTCATCAAAACCGTATTATTGATTTATCTTACAGCGCGGCTTATAAACTAGGTATGATGAAAACAGGCGTGGCTAATGTCACGATCACTGCCATTACTGATTTTGCTGTTACTGAGATAAAACAAAAAATGACTGAAAATAACTTACCTACAGATAGCGAACAACGTAAATATATTCAAGTTTTCGCCACTAAGAATGAAGTACTTGCCAATAAAACAGCCCAAGCCCTAGAGAATTTATATCAAATAAATACCATAATCCCAATGAACGATGGCCTTTTTCGTGTACAAATCGGCCCAATCAACGATGAAGAGGCGTTAAACACCCTATTGACCAGTTTAAAAAAATCAGGTTATCCAAAAGCATTCAGTCTGAAGTAATCATTCGTAACAATTTGCCACGATAGCACCATAGCAATCAGTAACAAAGATGGTATACTGCTGAAAAATTCTTCTTTTATCATTCAGTTTCGTAGGAATATTATGACTTACCCATTAGCTAAAAAAACGGCTAAAACCTCAACAAAACTTCTCTGCCTTTTAGGCGCAATTTCTTTAACTTTTTCATCTTTTTCCCAAGCGTTAACCATTATTCCATCACCACCAGAAGTTAAAGCAAAAGGTCATATCCTTATTGACTTCAATACCGGTAAAGTTCTTGCAGAGAGTAATGCCGATGCTTTGTTAGCGCCAGCCAGCTTAACAAAGATGATGACCAGTTATATCATAGGTAAAGAATTAGCAAGTGGTAATATCAACAACACTGACTTAGTCAAAGTCAGTGAAAAAGCTTGGGCAAAGAACTTCCCTGGTTCATCGCTTATGTTTATTGAAGTTGGTACCGAAGTTTCTGTAGAGTTATTAAATCAAGGGATTATTGTCGCTTCAGGTAATGATGCTTGTGTTGCTATGGCTGAACATATTGCAGGTAGCGAAGGTGCCTTTGCTCAGTTAATGAATGGTCATGCGGCAGCACTAGGAATGAGTTCTAGTTATTTTGAAAACAGCCACGGTCTAGACAGCCAAGAACACAAGACAACACCCCGTGATATGGCAACACTGGCAATGGCACTTATTCGAGATGTACCAGAAGAATATAAAATTTATAGCCAAAAAGTTTTTAGCTATAACAATATTAAACAATACAACCGTAATAATTTATTATGGGATAAAAGCATGAATGTTGACGGTTTAAAAACCGGTCATACCGCTCAGGCAGGTTACAGTTTAGTTTCATCCGCTACCAAAGGCGGAATGCGCTTAGTTAGTGTCGTTATGGGGACGGAAAGCGAACGAGCAAGAAAAGTTGAGAGTAAAAAGTTACTTAATTATGGCTTTCGTTTCTTCGAAACCTATACCCCTTATAAAGCGGGTGATAAGTTTGCTACCAATCGTGTTTGGATGGGCGATGTAAAAGAAGTCGACTTGGGTATTTTACTCGATACACCTATCACAGTCCCGCGTGGTCAACGTAAAAATTTAGCCGCCAGTATTGAACTTGACCAACAATTAAAAGCGCCGTTAGCTAAGGGAACCGTTGTTGGTAAACTATTTTTACGCTTAGACGGAGAAGACATCGCAGAATACCCGTTAGTAACTTTGCAAGAAGTTAATGAAGGCGGCATGTTTAGCAAGTTAGTCGACTATGTGAAACTACAATTTGTGAACTAGTTAGCAAATAAAAAACCTTGTAATTTTAAACTCGGCTCATGCCGAGTTTTTTATTATTAAGACAAAATTGTGATTAATAATAAAAGCGGTAAATACAATGATCACATTTTATTTGATTAATGATAAAATACCCCCAGATTGACTATTGACCAAGTACTATTTAGAGAGAGAAAATGAAAACCAAGTTTGATGAATTATTAGAATTTCCGACCGTACTTAACTTTAAAGTTATGGGCGTTGCTTGCGACGAATTACCTGATTTAGTGATTAATGAACTACAAAAGCATGCACCCGGTGATTACTCTCCTAAAATTAAAGCCAGTTCGAAAGGGACTTACCATTCGCTTTCAATTGCGGTGACGGTTACCAGTAAAGAGCATATAGAAACAATATATACAGAATTAACGGCTATTGATATCGTCCGCTACGTTCTTTAAAAAAATTACGCTTTAGCGTAACGATAATAACCTTAGTATTTGTCCGGTGTATTCCTATTATTATTTGGATATAATCGGCATCAATAGAATTAAGTGAAGTATAAACTTGAAAAATTCGTTAATCATTCGACAACTTGCCACTATGGACTACACCAAGGTTTGGCAAGGGATGCAAAAATTTACCGATGATCGTAACGAAGACACTCAAGATGAACTTTGGTTAGTCGAGCATCCAGCCGTTTTCACACAAGGGCAAGCAGGTAAAGAAGAACACTTGCTAATGCCAGGTGATATAGAAGTAGTAAAAGTAGATCGTGGCGGACAAGTGACTTATCACGGCCCTGGTCAACAAGTTATCTATTTTATGATCAATTTACGTCGCCGAAAAATGGGCGTGCGTGATTTAGTAACGCTACTTGAAAATGGCTTAATTGCCGCATTAGCTGATTTTAACATTATAGCCAAAGCTAGACCTGACGCACCAGGGGTTTATGTTGGCGAAAAGAAAATTGCATCGTTAGGTTTACGAGTGCGTAAAGGTTGCTCTTTTCACGGTTTGGCACTGAATGTAAATATGGACTTATCGCCCTTTCTTCGGATAAATCCTTGTGGTTATCAAGGACTAGAAATGGTGCAGACAGCCGATATCAGTCAATTAACAGATACTGCTCAAGCAGGTGAATCCTTAGTAAAACACCTCGCTAAATTATTAAATACCAATAATATCAGTTATAAAACTGGTTGGGACGAAATGAATGACCACTAAAACAACTCGAGTTATCCCTGGCACAAAAATGCGTGATGCAGAAAAAATGGCGCATATCCCTATTCAAATTGTGCCCTCAGAGCGTGAAACCATGCTTAGAAAGCCTAAATGGTTACGTATTAAACTACCTCGTACGACAGAACGGATTGACAGTATAAAAGCAGCGCTACGTAAACATGACTTACATTCAGTCTGTGAAGAGGCTTCTTGCCCAAACTTATCCGAGTGTTTTAACCACGGTACCGCCACTTTTATGATCTTAGGTGATATCTGTACACGCCGTTGCCCTTTTTGTGATGTTGGCCACGGTCGTCCTTTAGCCCCTAAAGTTGATGAGGCTAAAAAGTTAGCACTAACACTTAAAGATATGAAACTGAAATACGTGGTGATCACTTCGGTTGACCGTGATGATTTACGTGATGGTGGCGCTCAACAGTTTGCTGATTGTATTAGTGAAATAGCCATACATGCACCAAATACTAAAGTTGAGATTTTAGTCCCTGATTTTCGTGGTCGCATGGACCGTGCCTTAGAAATTTTAAATGCTAATCCTCCACATGTCTTTAATCATAATTTAGAAACCGCACCGCGTCTTTATACCAAAGCACGTCCGGGCGCTAACTACCAATGGTCGTTAGATTTACTGAAAAAATTTGGTGAAGCCAATCCTGCAGTACCGACAAAGTCAGGTTTAATGGTTGGCCTAGGTGAAACAGACGAAGAAATTTTACAAGTTATGCGCGACCTCAGAAGCCATGGCGTGACTATGCTTACCATTGGTCAGTATTTACAACCGAGTAAACATCATTTACCGGTAGAACGCTACGTTCACCCTGATGTTTTCGATATGTATCAAGCTGAAGCGATTAAGATGGGCTTTAACCATGCAGCCTGTGGGCCTTTAGTGCGTTCAAGCTACCATGCTGATAAACAAGCCGCAGGAGAAGAAGTTAAGTAATCCCCCTTGCAAATAACCTAAAGCCTGAATATCTCGATATCACTGATATCATCGAAATATTCAGGCTTTATTGTATGCGACCTCTGTACCAACACATCCACGCAAGAATTTGATTTTATTAAAATAAATCACAACCACTTTTATTAATACCTCAATAGTTCAAAAAACAAACTATTTTTACTTGCCTTGATCCAGGTTATAGTTGTACCATTACCACACACGGAACAACCAGGGCATAGAAAGAAATATGGAAATTACCATTAATATAGAAGATCCGATGCCGTTATTTACACAACTCGTTGAACAAATAAAATCAGCGGTTATTAGCGACAAGGTTAGACCGGGAGACCCACTTCCTTCGATTAGACAATTGGCTAATGATTTAGAGCTCAACAGTAAAACTGTTGCTAAAGCTTACAAATTATTAGAACGAGACTTAGTCATTCAAAGCAAAGGTTATCGAGGGACCTTTGTTCACCCTGATGCAATCGTAAATAGTAAAATGGATTTAAATGCTGATGTTTTAGCACAGTTAGATAATGCTATTTCTGCCTGTAAAACGGCAGGGGTAACCGACTCAGAAATACGTATTGCTTTTAGTAGTGCAATGAACAGTAAAAACAATTAAGGAGCAGAAGATGTCTATTAACATTTTATTTTACACATTATTTTTAAGCCAAATTATACTCATTTCATACTATTACCCTAAGCAAATAATTAAAAAAATTGATGGGGTTTTAACAAACTTTCCGCCGGAGAGTTATCCAAAACTTTACCCTGAGTCAACTGATCAACTAAATGTAGCTAAGGTTCGTTATCGATTCCTAAATCAAATAATACTGGTTATTGGTCTGATATTACTGGGGTTCTATGTTTTGATGTCAAAAGATTATAGTGATAAGCAGAAATTTGCAGAAGGATTGCCCTTAATGTTTGGTATGGTGCAGTTTATCCCCTATATGTTATTAGAAGTCTCTGGGTGTAGACAATTTAAACTGATGAGAAAAGCCAATAAGCGTACCAACCGCACCGCAGATTTGACACCACGTCACTTGTTCAATTATGTTTCACCTTTATTGGTTATTTCAGCTGTGGTGTTATTATTTTCTTATATTTTATTTGATTTATATATTCATAATTTTGCGATTACCAGCGACTTAATTATTAAAATAGTGACACTGAGTTTGGTACATGCACTCTTTATTGGTTTAGCCATTTGGCACCTTACCGGCAAACGTTTAGATCCCCACCAAGCAGTGAAGGACAGAAGTAGCCAAACTCAATTTGCTTTACAATCAATGGGCTCTGTGAGTATTTTCTTAAGCTTATTTTTAATGGCAAACACAGCAGTTGATGTTTATGAACTAGGTTATATGGAGATTATTATTAACAGTATCTACTTTCAAGTTATCGCCTTTGTTGGTATTGGCGGTATGCTTAGAACCGTTAAAATAGAGACGATTAATTTTGATGTTTATAAGGCCGATAATTCGATAGTTTAGCGATTGACTAACCGGTAACTTTATTACGGCCAGTTCAATGACAAATAACATATTTGCAAATGAGCTGGCCAACTTATGCTATTGTGGGTTACCTTCAAAATTTTGTTCTGATTTCATCCCTTCAATATTAATAATTTTCGAACGATTCATTGTTATTTTAAAACGCTGAATGTATTGTTTTGTTTTATTACCCGGTATTTTTTGCTCTTGCACAACCGCTAAATTTATCTGATAACGTCGTTCAACACCTTGATTAGATATCTTACTTCCATCAAGTGCATATAAACGCCCTTCTCCTTTTTTCAAAAAACGTACAAAAGGCGTTAAATTAAAAAACATCTGGTGCTGAATCTCTTTAAAGCCAGGGATAAACTCTTTAGCAATAACTTTTGAATTACAGCGAAAATGTAAGAGTTGTGCCGCTTGCTTGTTTTGTTGACGGCGTTGTTGAAAATGTTTATTAACAATATCAGGTAAGTCTTTGTTCTTAATATAATCAAGCCATAGGGTTTGCATAGACATTTTATTTTTAGACATACTATCGGTAAATACATGCTGCCACTTAGGGCGTCCTCGCTGAATTTTTCGCCAAAGATAGCGTGTGAGATCATCCTTAAATATTTCACGGACACCATAAATCACCCCTAAAAAAGTGATCAGTACTAAAGTTACTTCGTTAAATGCTGAGCGAGCGTTGAGCACAATTGACATCACGAACGCCATAACGACAGCGGTAATACTACCACGAACTAAGCGTCTTAGATTATTGTCTAGGTCATGAGTGGTTCTTTTAAAGACCACACCAAATTCACTTAATCGCTGCAACAAGCGCATTTTGTTAGTGATACGATTTGGGTCTGCTAGCGTAATTTTTGAATTATACTGGCGCTCTGTTCGGTAATTATTTTCTTGGCGACACAAGGCAAACAACACCTCTCGGGTTTCTGAATGCTCTGAGCTTTTTGGTCCATTGGCAAGCAAATTAAGAAATGACTGCTCGGTATACCAGCTTAGGTAATTATCTACATTTTCAAAGTAAGAACTTAGTTTTTGATCTAAAGGGGTATAGCGGCGCAGTTTTTTTAACAAGCTTTGTGTTTGATCAACCAATTCAAGTGCATATTGATAAAAAATTTCGATATCTTTTTCTTGTAGGGCTTGCTTGATATCTGTTTCGAGTGCGACCCTAAATTGATAAGAAAATAAATTTAAGTTACTGCGATAGTCGCCCTGATCACCCTTTTTTTGACTTATAAATCGGCTACGAACTAAAGGTAAATGCACTTGGCGAGAAAAGTAAGCACTATGGCTTCGAATACTGCTGTGAAAGTAATTATCTTCACTGAGGGTAATAGCATTAATGCCCATTTCTTCGGGAATAGAAAAATAAAGATCAAAACGTTGTGATTCTTGTGGTGATAATTGCTGGCTAACTTTAAATGATAAATTTTCATCTTGCGTTAAGCTGATTTTTTTCACTTAATGATCCTCTCCTATTAACAACAACTGAGGGGTAAGTATCTGTCAATTTTACTCTTTTTACCATAATTGCTTTAATAAAAAAGGCCGAGAAATAATTTCTCAGCCTTTTTTATTAAAACTATGACTTATTTATCCACAGCATTTTTTATATTTTTTAGTACTTCCACAAGAACAAGGATCGTTTCTGTTCGGTGTTTTATCAAAACGCTGTGTTTTAGGGACATTTAATGCCGCTTCTAGCTCAACAATATTCTCTTTTACATCAGCATTAATTTCAATGTTAGCAATAAAATTGTGCTCGGTAACAATAGCAATAACTTCTTGCTGCCTTTCTTTTGATGCAACAACGAGCATTAATGGTTTTGCTGCACTACCGAGCTTAACGCCGCGATTAGGCTTATAACCGGCACTGCCGTGAGTGCCCATAACATCAGGAGTACCGCGATAAAAAAATTTAGACATAAAAGCACCTTAATTGAATGTGAGTGCCGAATAATCAGCCATTAAAAAATTCGCGCGAATTCTAACAGCTAAACGTGATTTTAGCTAAATTTATATAATGTTTACCTATAGAGCTAAACCAGACTTAATGAGATAACACCGTTAGGCGACGACTATTTCTCACAGTTCCGCCTCTAAAATGAAGATATTGTTATAAAAAAGCCAGCATCAGTGCTGGCTTTAGTTTATCAGTAGAGACTGGGACGATATGAATCGACATTAACCAGTTTGGTAAGCCAGACAATCACTTATTACTTCTTTATACCTTCAATATGGAGCTCTAATTCAACATGTGATGAAGCAGGTCCTAACGTGTCTGGAATACCAAAATCAGCTAAACCAATTTTTGTTGTTCCACTAAAGCCAACACGGTAACCACCCCAAGGATCTTTACCCTCACCAATTTTTATCGCGTCAATAATAATGGCTTTACTAACACCGTGTAAGGTTAAAGTGCCGTTAATTGCTAATTTATTTTGACCATTATCAGTAATGCTAGTGCTAACGAATTTTGCACTACCAAACTTATCCACATCAAGAAAGTCATCACTACGAACATGCTTATCACGTTCGCCATGGTTAGTATTTAAGCTAGAGGTATCCACCAACATTTCAATTTTAGCCGTAGATAAATCAGCTGCATCATAACTAAAACTGCCACTAAATTTATCAAAACGTCCCGTTAACCAACTGTAACCCAAATGCTTAATTTTGAAGTTAACGGAGGCATGCGCGCCTTTGTAATCTACGATGTAGTCTGCTGCATTAACTGTTGGAGTGAAAGCAGATGTCATAAGTAGCGTTGGCAATATTGAGGCAAGTAATAATTTTTTCATGTGAGTCCTTTTTTATTTAATCGTATGAATAAAGTCTATTTATTGTTTAAACGCTGATAACCAAGCATTCTTGTTAAGGTGTTATCTTTATCGATAAAATGATGCTTTAGCGCTGCTAATGCATGTAAAACAACAGAACACATCAATAGGTAAGCAAGATATTTATGCACCGCACCGGCAAGATCTTCTTGATTAGTAAACAGCTCACCAAAACTCATTATTGATATCAACTGAAAAACTTCGATTGCACGTCCATCAGCCGTAGAAATTAAATAACCACAGATCATTAAAATAAACAGTGCTGTATACAAAAATAAATGCATAAAATGTCCAAGTTTTTTTTCTGTATCGCTATGTGTTTTAAGCGCTTTGGGTTTTATCTGAGCGCTGCGCCAAATCAAACGAAAAATCATTACAAAGAACAAAAGTATACCAATACTTTTATGAAGATCAGGCCCTTGTTTATTCCAAGGATTGTAATAATCGAGATCAACCATCCAGTAGCCTAAAGCAAAGAGTCCAATAACGGTTAACGCAACGAACCAGTGTAAAAAGATACTGACCCAGCCATAGTGCTTTGTGGTGTTTTTGATGTTAATTTCGATGTTCATTAGCATATTACTATTTAGTTTACTGTTAATAATACTACAGGGGTTTCGTGAACAGATTAAGTCGCTAAAGCGTGATTCATTGTTTCCATATAGCTTCTAATTGAGTCGATAATATAACAAGACCCGTGCTTTTAGTAGATTACCTACTTTACCAGTCAAGTCCTTTTTGTGCTTTAACGCCAGCTTTAAAAGCGTGCTTAATTGGTTGAACTTCAGATACGGTATCAGCCAACTCGATTAAACGGCGATGGCAAGCGCGTCCGGTTATAAGTACATGCTGCATTTTAGGTCTATTATTCAATGCCTCTATAACTTCGTCTAGTTCAATATAGCCATAAGTCACCATGTAGGTCATTTCATCAAGTAAAACAATATCAAGCGTTTCATCACTCAACATTTCTTTACTTTTTTGCCAAGCGACTTTTGCTGCTGCTACATCAGTTTCGGTACTTTGTGTTTCCCAGGTAAAGCCGGTTCCCATAACATGGTGCTTAACAGCAAATTGCTTAAGAATATTCATCTCGCCACATTCCCATTGAGTGCCTTTAATAAACTGCACCACGCCAGCTTTTTGGCCGTGACCAATAGCACGCAATACCGTACCAAAACCAGAGGTACTTTTACCTTTGCCATTACCCGTTATTACTACAAAAACACCGCGTTCTTCTGTTGCTTGAGCAATTCGTTGATCAACGTTGGCTTTAATTTTCTTTTGGCGTTCAATATGTTTTTTTTCTTTAGCCGCTGCTTTATCAGCCGCCGAGGGTAAATCACTCATATTATTTCCTATTTAACGGTATCTATTGAAAGAACTCGGCAGTTTAATCTTTTTATAAATTATTTATAATTGCAAAGAGGTTTAAAATTAGGGTATTTTAATTTAACAACAAACTTTCTTTTATGGCTTAACATCGTTTAACTAGTGGATGATGATTAGCACATAAACCTTAGCTTACTCTGTTTAAGAAGAAGCGTTTAAAGTCGCTCTCAAGTAATGGCTTAGCAATATGATATCCTTGCCCTAAATCGCAACCAATTTCTTTAAGCTTTTGATATTGTTCCGCAGTTTCAATGCCCTCTGCGGTAGTTTTAATCTTTAACGATTTAGCTAAATTAACCACAGCTTCCAGTATCAAGACCTTACTATTGACTGCATTTAAGTCATCAACAAAGCTTTTATCTATTTTTAAAAAGTCTAAAGAAAATTGGTGTAAATAACTTAGCGATGAAAAGCCGGTTCCAAAATCATCTAAGGCGACTGGGATATTAATACTTTTCAAAATGTCTAAATGGTTTTTGACCGCGTCAACGTTTAGAATGAGGCTTTCTTCAGTGATTTCTACACATAATCGATCAGTAATATCTGCAGATTTTAGGTGCTGGTCTTGTAAATAGCCAATAAACTCTTTAGATGAAAAACCTGATGTTGAAACGTTAACACTCAACTTAAATTGTTTTGGTAACCAATCAGCCCATAGATTTAATTTACTGACCGCAAGCTTGAGCATATAAAGATCAAGCTGTACTATCTGACCTGATTTTTCTAAAATTGGAATAAAAAAATCGGGATACAAAAGCCCTAATTTAGGATGCTGCCAACGTACGAGTATTTCAGCACCAATAACCTTGCCACTGTCAAAATCAATCAAGGGTTGGTAATTACCAATAAACTCTGAATTTTTAACCGCATTATCAAAATCATACTCAACTTTGACATTGGTTGATTTATTTTGTTCTTCGAGCGCTTCGAAGAAAACATACTGATTACGCCCTTTCAACTTAGCTTGATACATAGCATGATCGGCATCAATCAATAATTGTTCTGCGCTTTCACTCGAATTGTTATAAGTCGCTATACCGATACTAACACTGCTAAAGATATTCAAACCGTCGATATTGAAGGCAGAAGCCGTAGCGACAAGGATACTTTCAGTTATACGACAGATAGTCTCATAATCAATTTTTCCATCAAGTAGTATGGCAAATTCATCGCCACCTAAGCGAGCTAACGTATCCGTATTTCTCAACCTAGTCATTATTGCTTGCGCGATACCAATCAGTAATTTGTCGCCAACGTGATGACCATAGGTATCATTAATTTGCTTAAACCTGTCTACATCAATAAATAATATCGCTATATTGTCTTGGCGATTATTCTGGCAATGTAAAAATGCATGTTGGGTTCTATCTTTGAATAGCGAACGGTTCGGTAAATTGGTTAAAGGATCATGTAAGGCTAAAAATTGTAACTTTTGTTTAGCTTCCATTCTTTCGATGGCATTATTGATATGCTTAGCCACAAACATTAACAATTGTTTGTCTTTTTCTTGAAATAAGAATTCAGTACTATAACTTTGTACGACAACTATGCCTTTATTAATCCCACTACCAAAAGGCACTCCTAACCAAGCTTTGGGGATGTTACCACGAATATAAATGGATTTTTCATCAAGCATCTTTTGGATATCTGCTTCATATAATAAAGAAGGCTGGTCTTTAGCTAACGCATAACCGGTAATACTTAAAAAATTAGGATCGATGTTAATACTAGTAAACGTTGCTCTATCATCAAACTCATCAATAGCATAAGGAAAATCTATTGTTTGCCCATCATCTTTCAATAGCGCAACAAAAAAATTTTTCGCCAAGGTCAGTCTGCCAATACACTGGTGCAAATATTGATAAAACTCATCAATATTTTTAGTTTTAAAGATAATTTCTGCTATTTCAAACAGTGCATCTTGAATTTTATTAGCATACTCTAAATTTTCTATTACCTCTTCTAGGCCATCGACTTTAATAATTTGAGAAATTTTCATTGCGGTAATTGTTGCTAACGCAGTGAGTGTTTTCAGATGAAACTCAGTGTAAAAATTAACACTGGCATGTTCAGAATCAATAACACCTAATAATTGCTGCTTAAATAAAATAGGAACAGCTAACTCAGATAAGGTCGTTTCATCCTCAACAATATAGCTTTCAAACTCACGAGTGTCTTTTACCAATATCGGTTGTTTGGTCGCAGCAACTTTCCCTATAACACCTTCATTAAAAGGTATGATGATAGAATTAGACGAAGTATCCCTTATGGAACTAGTCGTGATTTCACCATCATTGAAGGATTTTTTTTTGTCAAAGCCCGACATTCGACTTAGCGTCATCCCCCCTGAATCTAAGGTGTAAATAACGGCATCTTCAAAACCTAATTTTTCGACAATATTTTGAGCTAAATATTGCCAAATTTCACTTGGGGTATTTAATAACAATATATCAGTCGCAAACTGATTAGTGATGGTTAAGCTTTTTATCGTTTCTGATTTAGATAGTTCGGACAAATTCATTATGCCTAAAGTTATTTTTAAAATATATTCACTATTATTAAGCGATTACAACACATAAATATTCATGGTGAGTAGAGCAAATTTTTAATGTCCTGTCTATTTATCTAAGTAATACAGTTGATTTAGCCGTACGGAAAGGTTGACTAAAGCCCTCCTCTAAAAAAATAGTTCTAGCGGTGCTACAACAAAAAAGGGCAGTAACATTAACATGTTACTGCCCTATCTATCAAATTGACAAAAAATGACTAGTGGTTTTCTGAAACCATATTGACCGTATATTTTGGGATTTCAACAACTAAGTCTTCATCGCCAACCAGCGCTTGACAGCCTAAACGAGATTCAGGCTCTAATCCCCAAGCTCTATCTAGCATGTCATCTTCAAGTTCATCACTTTCTGCAATTGAATCAAAACCTTCACGTATGATCATATGACAAGTGGTACAAGCACATACTTTTTCACAAGCATGCTCAACGCCAATATCATTACGCAGTGCAACGTTAAGTACACTTTCGCCCTTTTCTGCCTCAACCACTGCACCATCTGGGCATAAGTCTTCGTTAGGAAGGAATATAATTTTCGCCATTTTCTTAGCTCCTAAAAGTTTTTAAACTTCGTCTACTGAATGTCCTGCTAGTGCTGTTTTTATCGAAGAATCCATACGACGTTCAGCAAAAATAGCGGTACTTTCATTTAATATTTCAATAGCTGCTTCAATATCATCGGCAACCGTGCTTTGGGCAATCTTCGCTAAAGCGGTTATTGCGTTATTTATTGTGGTGATTTCGTCATGATTTAGTAATGCGCTGTCATTAATCAGTGCCGATTGTACTGATTCAATAACTCGTGAGGCTTCAACTTGTTGTTCTTTCAACATACGCGCTTGTATATCTTGCTGAGCATTGCTCATTGAATCTCTGAGCATTTGAGTAATTTCTTGCTCTTCTAAACCAAATGAAGGCTTCACCGTGATACCTGTTTCAATACCTGTTGACTTTTCCATGGCTGACACTTCTAATAAACCGTCAGCGTCAACTTTAAACGTAACACGAATGTGAGCAGCACCGGCAGTCATCGCTGGAATACCACGCAATTCAAATCGAGCTAACGAACGACAATCTTCAACAAGCTCACGCTCACCTTGCAACACGTGAACAGCCATTGCCGTTTGCCCATCTTTAAAGGTCGTAAACTCTTGTGCTTTAGCAACGGGAATTGTCGTATTTCTAGGAATAACTTTTTCAACCAATCCGCCCATCGTTTCTAGGCCGAGTGATAGAGGAATAACATCAAGTAACAAAATATCGCTGTCGGGCTTATTACCCGCCAAAATATCGGCTTGAATCGCAGCGCCAATGGCAACCACTTTATCGGGATCAATAGACGTTAACGGTAAGCGATTAAAATATTTTTCAACCTGTTGGCGAACCATAGGAACACGCGTTGAACCACCAACCATCACCACTTCAATGACTTCATCAACGCTAATATCGGCATCTTTTAATGCGCGTCGACAAGAACGTAATGTTTTAGTTACTAGAGTATTGATTAAAGACTCAAACATCACACGATTAACTTCGCCATGTTTTTCATCACCATTTTCTAGCGTTAATGAGAAACTAATAACTTCATTTTCTGTCAGTTGTTCTTTCACGTAACAGGCTTGCTGTAACAATTGACGCTCTATGGTTGCTGACAATGGTCGTTGCAAACCCGTCTGTTCGATAATGTGGTCAACAAGAAGATTGTCAAAGTCATCACCACCTAGCGCTGAATCACCACCGGTCGCTAATACTTCAAAGACACCTTTATTGAGACGTAATACTGAAATATCAAAGGTACCACCGCCTAAATCATAAACAGCAATAATACCTTCTTTGCCACTGTCTAAACCATAAGCGACCGCAGCGGCTGTAGGCTCATTAAGTAAACGTAAAACTTTTAGATCAGCAAGTTTTGCCGCATCTTTGGTGCTGTGACGCTGGGCATCATCAAAGTAAGCAGGCACGGTGATAACAACACCGGTCAACTCACCACCTAATGCATGTTCTGCACGTTGTTTTAAACTTTTTAATATCTCTGCCGATACTTGCACTGGGTTTACTTCACCAGTACATGTAGTGATGCTTGGATGACTTTCATCACCTGAAAAAGAATATGGCAGTGAAGGGTATTTTTTACGGATATCAGCTAATGAACGACCAATAAGGCGCTTAGCTGAAACAATAGTATTTTCTGGATCACTCACCGAATGTGCTTTAGCGGCATGGCCTACTAATACTTCATTCGCTTGGTAACTCACCACTGAGGGTAATATATCTCGACCTTTGCCATCAACTAAGGTTTCAGATAAACCACTTTTAACGCTGGCGATAAGAGAGTTAGTTGTACCTAAATCAATACCTGCGGCGAGGCGATGTTCATGAGGAACCGTGCTTTGGCCAGGTTCAGCTATTTGTAATAACGCCATTTTTAGACTCTTTTATATTCGATTACGATTAACGGGCGGTATGATATTTCATTGTAAATAAAAAAACATCGATTTGCTGTTATTTTATTAAACTAAAATTCATATGAACTAACGATCAGTCGTCATTGAAAAGTTGATCTTCTAATTTATCGAGATCGACGCGTAACTTTTGATAAAACTTTAACTTTCGTAATTTATCACCTGCCAATAAGTTTGACTGGATGGAGTTTTCATCAAGCAAGGTATGCATCTCTAAAGCGAGTTCTTCAAAGCCGGTATTTAATACTGCAGCATAATTTAGAATGGCAGCTTCATGGTCGTCAGCATGCTTAACATCGTCAAGCATTTCATGTAATTCCATTTGGCGCATTAAAAAACTGTTATCACTAAATGAAGCTTGTTCATTTGGCTGATCACTTTCTCGCAATGTTAATAGATATTGTGCACGTTTCAAGGGGTGTTTTAGTGTTTGATAGGCATCATTAATTAAGGTTGATCTTTTAACCGCGACTAATTGCTCTTGACTAGAAGCATGAGCGAACTTGTCTGGATGTACTTTTTTTTGTAGTGTTTGGTAAATATCAGCTAATTTATGAACATCGAGTTCATATTGCTCTGTAAAACCGAAAATCTGAAAATAATTCACAAAAACTCCAGCGAACGACTTAACATTAAGTCGTTCACAAAATATATACCACTGCGACTAAGTTACTTGCTACTCAGCAATATTTAAAAGGCTTAGAGACTTGGTATTAAACGTTAAAGCTTTCACCACAACCACACTCGCCTTTGGCATTCGGGTTTGTGAATTTAAAACCTTCGTTTAGACCTTCCTTAACAAAATCAACTTCAATACCATCAAGGTAAACTAAACTTTTTCCATCGATAATGATATTCACATCAGAGATTGAAAACAACGTATCATCTTCATTTAACTCATCAACAAATTCCATCACATAAGCTAAACCAGAACATCCCGTTGTTTTAATACCAAGACGTAAACCGAGACCTTTGCCTCGATTGGTAATAAATGACTGAACACGGTCTGCTGCGTCTTTCGTCATTGTAACACTCATAAATAACTCCGATGTTTAAGCAGTTTTACTGCGGTAATCTTCAATCGCTGCTTTAATAGCATCTTCAGCTAAAATAGAGCAATGAATTTTTACAGGCGGTAAAGCAAGCTCTTCGGCAATAGCAGTATTTTTAATTTTCCCTGCTTCGTCAATTGACTTACCTTTTACCCATTCAGTCACTAATGAACTTGAGGCAATCGCAGAACCACAACCATAAGTTTTAAACTTAGCGTCTTCAATAATACCGTCAGCGTTGATTTTTAGTTGTAACTTCATTACGTCACCACATGCCGGTGCGCCAACCATTCCTGTTGCTACTTGTGGATCATTTTTATCCATTGAGCCAACATTACGTGGGTTTTCATAGTGATCAATTACTTTTTCTGAATAAGCCATGATTTCTCTCCTAATAACGATGAACGAAACAAAATGCCCGCTCATCAGTAAAATTTTTAGTGGGGATGCTTAGTGAGCAGCCCATTCAATTGAGTCTAGATCAATACCGTCTTGGAACATTTCCCAAAGTGGTGACATATCACGTAAATGCCCAATTGATTTTTGAATAAGTGTAATCGCGTAGTCTACTTCTTCAGTCGTGGTAAAACGGCCAAAGCTAAAACGAATTGAACTATGTGCCATTTCGTCATTTAAACCTAAAGCACGTAGAACATACGAAGGCTCTAAACTAGCTGAAGTACATGCAGAGCCAGAAGAAACCGCTAAATCTTTAAGCGCCATAATCAAAGACTCACCTTCAACAAAATTAAAACTTACGTTTAAGTTACCCGGATAGCGATTATCAAAATCTCCGTTAACAAAAACTTGTTCCATTGTGTTCAAGCCAGCCCATAAACGATCGCGCATTTCAGTTACGTGAGCGATGTCTTGAGTAATTTCTTCTTTGGCAATGCGACAAGCTTCACCTAAACCAACGATTTGATGCGTTGGTAATGTTCCACTACGCATACCGCGTTCGTGTCCGCCGCCATGCATTTGAGCTTCAAGACGAATACGAGGCTTACGACGCACATACATAGCGCCCATACCTTTTGGACCATAGAATTTGTGTGCTGAAATTGACATTAAATCAATTTTCAACTTTTCCATGTCTACTTCAATTTTGCCAACACTTTGTGCACCATCAACATGGAAAACAATTTTACGTGCGCGACACATTTCGCCGATTGCAGCAACGTCTTGAATAACACCAATTTCATTATTAACATGCATAATGCTCACTAATACAGTGTCATCACGCATAGCAGCTGCTAATTTATCAAGGTCAATCAAGCCATTGCTCTCAGGATCTAAATAAGTCACCTCAAAGCCTTGACGCTCTAGTTCGCGACAAGTATCTAAAACAGCCTTATGTTCTGTTTTACAGGTGATAACATGCTTACCTTTTTTACGATAAAAGTTGGCAGCGCCTTTAATGGCTAAGTTATTTGACTCGGTAGCTCCTGAGGTAAAAACAATCTCACGAGGATCGGCATTAAGAAGCTCTGCGACTTGATTTCGTGCAATATCAACCGCTTCTTCAGCTTGCCAGCCAAATTTGTGTGAACGAGATGCAGGGTTACCGTAAAAACCGTCAGTAGTCATATACTGCATCATTTTTTCTGCAACACGTTTGTCTACAGGTGTTGTAGCTGAGTAATCAAAATAAATAGGAAGCTTCATTCGCTAACGTTCTCCAGTTTGACAACACGCATTTAGTGCATGTCGTGCATAATATTCTTGGTTTTAATTAATGTTTCTAATGACGGCATAACTTTGTTTGCTCGCGCATGCGCTTTGTCTTGTCGTCTAGACACTAATTTCACATTGCGTTGCTCGACAAGTTCGGCCAACGTTATGTTTTTTAAAAAATCTTCGATTCGGTCACTTAAACCTTCCCACAACGTATGGGTTAAGCATTCGTCACCGTTTTGGCAATTACCTTTACCGTCACATCTCGTCGCTTTAATAGATTCATCAACAGCATTGATAACATCAGCAATCGAAATTTTTGCAGAACACATCCCTAAGCGATAACCTCCGCCAGGACCTCTAATACTATTTACCAAGCCATATTTTCTTAACCGAGAGAATAGTTGTTCTAAATATGACAACGAGATCCCCTGTCGCTCTGAAATATCGGCTAAAGGTACGGGTCCAGTTACTGCATGTATTGCTACATCTAACATAGCAGTTACGGCGTAACGCCCTTTTGAAGTCAGTTTCATTGTGTGCCCCTATCGAATCGTTAGCAATTCTACATAACCTTATAAAATAGTCAACTAAATACCCGACTGTTTTACTCAAGTATTCTACACCTGTTGTAAAAATAAGCAATTAATGGCCAATACCTTAGTTTGATAGGGATCAAACTAAGGGTAACTCATCAATTATTTTCTATTAAATTTCGGGATCAAATGACTCCACACGTTTTTCTCGACGTTTAGCTGCCGCTATTTCATCGTCAATAAATTCGCCAACTCGAAGTTCCGGTAGATCCTCTTGACACACTTCACCACCAAGATGATTGACTTCTTTACATAAGTCAGCGACTTTTTTATCCATTAAGTGCATATGATCAAGGACTCGCCCAATAGCTTTAGCGACAGGATCAGGATTATCCGCAGATACCGCATAGGCGTCGAACCCAAACTTTTTAGCCACTTGGTCACGTTGTTCTTTTTCTGACTGGCTTTTTTCATTAACAATACGTGCCGGAATACCAACAGCTGTTGCATTAGCAGGCACATCTTTCACCACCACAGAGTTTGAGCCAACTTTACCGCCTTTACCGATAGTAATGGGGCCAAGGACCTGAGCTCCTGCACCGATAACCACGTTGTCTTCTAATGTTGGATGACGTTTACCGGCATTCCAGCTTGTACCTCCTAGAGTAACACCGTGATACAAGGTAACATCGTTGCCAATCTCAGCGGTTTCACCAATAACAATCCCCATGCCATGGTCAATAAAAAAGCGACGTCCAAGTGTTGCTCCTGGATGAATTTCAACACCGGTTAACCAACGTGAAAATGTTGATAAGCTACGCGCAAGTAAATACCAGTTATTTTTCCACAACTTATGGCTCAAGCGATGGATCCAAATGGCATGCATACCAGGATAATTGGTGAGAACTTCTAGCGTATTTCGAGCGGCGGGATCTCTATCAAAGACACTTTTAATATCTTCTCTGATACGGCTGAACATATTTCTATCCTTCTATATATTGGTTAAGGCAAGTACCAATATATACCCGTTATCGGTCAAAATGCAGAATTTAGAAGGCACTTTGCATCGAAACGGGTACGATTGCTTACTTTTATTATTCTTTGTTTGCTTCTTTATCATTAGCTTTAGCGGCTCTTTGCACTGAAGCTAAGATTCCACGCATCATTTTGACTTCTTTAACATCGGGACGGGCACGATTAAATAAGCGGCGTAACTTAGTCATCACTAGGCCTGGATGACTCGGTGTTATAAAGCCGGTTTCTTTTAAAGCATCTTCAAAATGTTGATAAAAGCGCTCAGTTTCGTCCATGATCGGATACTCGTCTTCATCAAGCGTCTTTTTGGGTAAATTTTTACTTAAATTTTCGCCTTTTGTTTGAAATGCTTTTTGTTGATCAATTAAAAAACTGGTCCGCACTTCATAACTTAAGGTTTGAACCGCCATCGCTAAGTTCAATGAACTGTAATCAGGATTGGCTGGGATCTGCACATGAAAATGACAAAGTTGTAATTCGTCGTTAGTTAAACCACTGCTTTCACGACCAAAAACTAAAGCAACTGGAAAGTTATAGGCTTCTTCGACAAGTTTTTCTCCACAGCCTCTTGGCTCCAACATTGGCCAAGGTAAAGTACGAGAACGTGCGCTGGTGCCAACAACTAAACCACAATCACTAATAGCTTCCGCTAAAGTAGCAACTACCTTGGCATTTTTTAATACATCAGTAGCCCCTGCTGCTAAAGCTTGTGCTTGACCATTTGGCATTTCAATAGGATCAACTAATATAAGTTCACTTAACCCCATTGTTTTCATAGCGCGTGCGGCTGAACCAATATTACGACAATCGGAAGTATTAACTAATACAATCCGAACATTACTTAAAAGTGATGATTGCTCTGACATTATCTTAAATTACTCAATTTATAGTTAATTTATAAAATAAATTATACCTACTGGTATTAACTATCTAGATGGCTAAAATTAACAATAATATTATCATAGAACATTAACCTTGTGCTGAGAAAAAATCATCAAATTTATTGAAAATGGTTAGTGCGAAAAATTATGTGTTAGTTATTAAACATCTATGAAATTTTTTCTTTGATATTTTATATAAAAAACAATGTCGCTAATTACTGATAACTTTGCTATAATTTTCGCGCTTGAAAATCCGCTCGGCGGCAAGCCTCGTTCTTTATAAAAGTTGTTATACTGTTTAATTCTATTTACAAATATGTAAAAGGTAGTCTCTATATGCATCCTATGCTTAATATTGGTATTCGCGCTGCGCGTAACGCAGGTAAAGTTATTGTTCGTGCCATCGAACAGTTAGATAAAGTTGAAGTTCAAGCAAAAGGGACAAATGATTTTGTCACTAGTGCTGACCTAAGCGCTGAAGAAGCCATTATTGAAACATTAAAAAAATCATACCCTAACCATACAATTATTGGTGAAGAATGTGGTGTGATTAAAGGAAAAGATGACGACTTCCAGTGGGTTATTGATCCAATAAACGGTACAACGAACTTTATTAAAGGCATTCCACATTTTTCAGTGTCTATTGCTTTGAAAGTCAAAGGCAAATTAGATCAAGCCATCATCTTTGATCCTTCTCGCGGTGAACTTTTTACTGCTAGTCGTGGTAAAGGCGCACAACTTAATGGCTTTCGTATTCGCGTAAAACAACATAAAGAACTCTCTGGTGCAATTGTTGCCACAGGTTTCCCATTTAAGCACAAGCAACACAGCAACGCTTACTTAGAAATGTTTAAAACATTATTTACTAAATCATCAGATCTTCGCAGCTCGGGCTCTCCAGCTTTAGATTTAGCTTATGTCGCTGCCGGACGTGTTGATGGATATTTCCAAATTGGTTTAAAACCTTGGGAATCTGCTGCTGGTGAATTATTAATTATTGAAGCCGGTGGTTTAGTCACTGATTTCGTTGGCGATCACAACCATACTGTTTCAGGTAATATTGTTGCTGCTTGTCCTCGTTTATTAAAAACTATTCTAAAAGATATCCGCCCTCACTTAGGTGAAGCGTTAAATAAATAGTCACAGTTTACATAAACAGATTTGAAAGAAGCGCTTACGGCGCTTTTTTTATACCTTGGCAATATTTATTAACATTAAATTTACTTTATATCGTTACTTTTATTGGTGTTTGGATAAATAAAAGGCACAATATCAGCAATATTATTAATCATTAAAATAAGGTTTCACTCATGAAGTGGGCAGCGCTAAGCTTTTCATTATTAACCGTTCTTGCGAACACTGGCTTTAATACAGCAGAAAAATCAATTAACTCAGTAACAATCAGCCAACAATCTGATCAGACTAATGTGGTTGATAGCGCTATAAATATTGAATATAGCAAGTTCGTCTTAGCTAACGGTTTAGAAGTTGTATTTCATATAGACCGTTCAGACCCAGTTGTTGCTGTTGCATTAACGGCACATGTTGGATCCGCTCGTGAAACACAAGGACGAACAGGCTTTGCTCATTTATTTGAACATTTGCTCTTTCTCGAGTCTGAAAACCTGGGTAAAGGTGGATTAGACAAAATGAGTGCCCGTATTGGCGGCTCAGGTGCAAACGGCTCGACTAGCCGCGATAGAACAAATTATTATCAAACTGTCCCCAATGACGCTTTAGAAAAAATGATCTGGGCTGAAGCTGACAAACTAGGTTTTTTTATCAATACGGTGACCGAAGAAGTACTCGCCAAAGAAAAACAAGTGGTTAAAAATGAAAAAAGACAAAGTTATGACAACCGGCCTTATGGTCATACACAGTATGTTATTGATAAAAATCTTTATCCAGAGAGTCACCCTTACAACTGGCAAGTGATTGGTTCATTATCTGATTTACAAAACTCAACACTTCAAGATGTTAAAGATTTCTTTAAAAGCTGGTATGTACCCAATAATGTTACCTTGGTTATTGCCGGTGACTTTGATGAAGCACAAGCAAAAGCTTGGGTACATAAATATTTTGATGAGATTAAGGCGGGTAATGAAATAACGCCCCTCGCCAAGCAAGCTGCAAATCTAACAACAACCAAGAGAATTTATCATGAAGATAATTTTGCTAAGTTACCAGAACTCAGCCTAACTTGGCCGACAGTCCCACAATATCACTCAGACAGTTACGCATTAAATGTTTTAGTTGAATTGCTCAGTGATGGTAAGAAAGCCTTACTCAATAAAAAGCTAATTGATGAATTAACCTTAACCTCTCGAGTAACCATGTATCACTACCAATCAGAGTTGGCTGGCCAATTAATGGTAAAGGTACGAGGCTTTGAGAACACTGACTTAAACCAGATTGACCAAGCAATTAGTCAAGCACTTAGCGAGTTTGAAAAAAAAGGTTTTAGTGATGAAGATCTTGCTACGATTAAGGCAGGTCAAGAAACAGCCTTCTATCGTGGGCTTTCAAGTGTATTAGGTAAGGGCTTTAAATTAGCACAATATAATATTTTTACTCAGGATCCTGGTTTTATTAACCAAGAAGCTAAAAATATTTTAGCCGTCAACAAAGCAGATGTTTTACGTGTTTATCATCAATATATTAAAGACAAAAGTTTTGTTGCCACCAGTTTTGTACCAAAAGGCCAAAAAGACTTAGCATTAGAAAAATCTATAAAAGCACAAATTATTGAAGAAAAAATTGTCGCTAATGCAGAGCAAAGTTTTGATGCTGGCCAGCAATCACGTTATGTAAATACGCCTTCAAGTTTCGATCGAGCGAGTGAACCTAAATATGGTGAAGCCCCAACGCTATCGGTACCTACCGTTTGGCAAAATCAGTTAAGCAATGGGCTACATTTTTACGGGATAAAAAATAGCGAAGTCCCTTTAGTACAGCTTGAGATAACGGTTGCTGGTGGCTTATTATTTGATGATATACAAAAAGTCGGTGTCGCCAACTTAGTCGCTGAAATGATGAATAAAGGGACCAAGTATAAAAGCCCTCAACAACTAGAAGAAGCGATTAATAAACTTGGCGCTACCATTAGTATTTATGCAACTCAAGAATCAATAAAGCTATCAGCCAGTACTTTAGCAAGAAACTATCAAGCAACTGTCGACTTGATCACAGAGATGCTCTTAGCACCTCGTTGGGATGAAAAAGAGTTTACTCTCACCAAGCAAGATATTATTAGTCAAATAATACAACAGCAAACCAACCCCAACCAATTGGCTAATAACCAAATGAATAAATTACTTTATGGTAAAACTCATATTTTATCGAATAACTTATTAGGGACATTATTGTCTGTTGAGGAAATCACTTTAGCTGATTTAAAAATATTTTATCAAACAAAACTGTCGCCAAATTTAACGGATATTCATATTGTTGGCGATATCGATGAAACAAGCGTATTAACGGCTTTTAAAAAATTAGAAAATAATTGGCTTAATACTAAAGCTGTTTTGCCTAAGATGTTACCAGCAGCGCTACCCACAACATCAACCCTATATTTTTATGATGTGCCCGATGCTAAGCAATCGCAGTTGAGAATTGGCTTCCCAGCCTTAAATGCTATGCATAAAGATTTCTATAGTGCTCAAGTGATGAATTATATTCTAGGCGGCGGTAGTTTCGCTTCAAAACTCACCCAAGAATTACGTGAAGGAAAAGGTTATACCTACGGCGTGCGTTCAAGTTTTAGCGGCAGTAAATCAAGTGGCGAGTTTATCATTAGCAGTGGTGTGCGCACCAATGTCACATTAGAGGCTACAGCATTAATAAAATCACTGGTAGAAAATTATCAAACTGATTTTACTGACCAAGATTTAGCAACTACTCAAAGCTATTATTTAAAGAGTAATGCGAGAAAATTCGAAACATATAACGCTAAACTGACCATGTTAGAAAATATTAGCCAGTACAACTTGCCGATAAACTATGTATTAGCACGAGCAAAATCAGTTGAAAGCTTAACTTTGGCTAACGTCAAGTCTTTAGCCAATCAACATTTACACCATCAACAAATGATTTACTTAGTGGTAGGTGATGCAAAATCGCAACTACCACGTCTAAAAGCATTAGGTTTAGGAGAACCTATTCTTATAAATGCTAATTAATTAGAAAGATGAATGTCAGCCTAGTGATTAAACACTAGGCTGAAAAATATATTGAGTATAAAAAGATATAAAAGGATGAGAACGCGGATAAGTCTTAGCCACTGACATTAACTTGTTGCCTATCTTGCATGAATAACACTAACACAAAGCCAATAAATGCTGCAGATGCCGCTAGGTTATAGGCAAGTTCACTGCCTTGCCCTCCTTGCCAAACGATACCAGCAATATAAGCGCCAATCGCGCCACCTAGACCATAAACACCACCGATATAAATAGCTTGGCCACGATTTTGTTGGTCGTGATTAAAATGTTGATGGATAAATTGGATAGAAACACTATGGTACAAACCAAAACTCAGCGCATGTATGCACTGTACTAAAACAAGTACCCAAATGACATCGGCAAAACTACCCGTCATAAACCAACGTAACGAGGTGAGTAATATACTGATGGCCAGCAAGGTTTTTAGTCTGAAGTATCGAAAGAATATACTCGCATAGATAAAAATAAGAATTTCAGCCAATACCGAGATGGTAATGAAGATACCAACCGCAAATCCCGGATAAGCGAGCTCACGAAGGTAAAGCGCAAAAAAACCATAATAAGGACCAAAACTCATTTGTAACATCAGGCCAGCAAGAAAAAAGAATATAAATGAGCGACTGAATATTTTATCGCTGATTTTTTCGATTTGCTGCACAGGATTTTTAGTCTTTTTTGCAGGGTGGAGTTTCATGCTTGAAAGAAATAGTCCCGCCAGTACAATGACACCTAAATAAGTAAAAGCATCTGCGGAATACCGTTCAATTAAATCCCCGGCTATCACAGCCAAGAAAATAAAACCGATACTGCCCCATAAGCGTATACGCGCATAAATTTTAGCACTACGTCTAATGGAATTAAGAGTAAGCACTTCAAGCTGAGGTAAAACAGCGGTCCAGAACAAGCTAAAAATCGCTAAACAAAAAACAACAGGCCAATAACCATTTAGCCAAAAAAGTAATGAAAAACTCAATAATGCCAACAAGGCACCGCTGCGAATAATGGTTAATTGTTTACCTGATTTATCGGCAGCAAAAGCCCAAAAGGTTGGACCGATGATTTTAGTGGCTGTAATAATAGCCAAAATTTCACCTATTTCAATTGAGCTGAAGCTTTTGGCATCAAGAAAAACAGGTAGAAAAGGAATGATCAAGCCTAAGATAGCAAAATACCAAAAGTAACTCGAAGACAGTCTGACGAACTTAACTGATGTCATCACTTTTGGTATTTAATAATAAAGACGACTTAAGCTTCTATATCAGGTGTTACACAAACGACATCAGCATTTTGTCCACGATGACGTAAAAAATGATCCATCAAGGTTAGTGCTAACATAGCTTCAGCAATAGGAACCGCACGAATACCCACACAAGGGTCGTGGCGACCTTTAGTCACTAAGTCAGTCGCTTTACCATCTAAATCAATGGTTTTACCACTAACACCAATACTTGAAGTTGGTTTCATCGCAATATTTGCAACAATACTTTGTCCCGATGAAATTCCGCCTAAAATGCCTCCACTGTGGTTACTTGCAAAACCCTCAGGCGTTAACTCATCGCGGTGCTCAGAGCCTCTTTGATTGACGACAGCAAAACCATCACCAATCTCAACACCTTTAACAGCATTTATGCCCATAAGCGCATGAGCGATATCTGCGTCCATTCGATCAAAGATAGGTTCACCTAAACCAACAGGAACGTTAGTGGCTCGCACCATAATTTTAGCGCCAATAGAATCCTTTTCACGAATAATACCACGCAATAATTCGTCTAAGGCTTCAAGTTTCGTTTCGTCAGGAAAGAAAAATGGATTGTTTTCTACAATATCCCAATCAATATTAGTTGCGCAAACATCACCTATTTGGGTAACACACCCCTGAATTTCAACATTAAATTTTTCTTTTAAGTACTTTTTAGCTACGGCGCCTGCGGCAACTCGCATAGCGGTTTCACGTGCTGACGATCTTCCGCCGCCACGATAGTCACGAATACCATATTTTTGCCAATAGGTATAATCGGCATGACCTGGACGAAAGCTCTGCGCGATATTTCCATAATCTTTTGAACGTTGATCGGTATTTTCAATTAACAGCCCAATAGGCGTTCCTGTGGTTTTTCCTTCAAAAACACCCGACATTATTTTAACCTGATCGGCTTCACGACGTGCCGTAGTATAACGAGAAGTGCCAGGACGACGACGGTCAAGATCATCTTGTAAGTCAGCTTCTGATAAGGCGAGTCCTGGCGGACAACCATCAATAATTGCACCTAAGCCTAAACCATGGCTTTCACCAAATGATGTTACGGTAAATAATTTTCCAAAGGTATTGCCTGACATGAATATATCTTCTCTCTATTATTTGAATACACGATTACGGTAAATAAGCTAAATTACTTTTGTTCAAATGCTTGCGTTAAACTGTTCTGATGGCTTGTTAACTGTTCTTTAGTCAACATAAACACACCATGCCCACCATTTTTAAAGGTTAACCACGTAAAAGGCACCTGTGGATAAACATGCTCAACATGAATTTGAGAGTTACCTACTTCACAAATTAAGACACCGTTCTCATTTAAATGACTCGCCGCTTGAGCAAGAATTTCACGAACAATATCTAAGCCATCGACACCCGAACCTAAGCCCATTTCAGGTTCATGCAAGTATTCTTGCGGTAATGCGTCAACGTCTTCTTGATCAACATAAGGTGGGTTGGTTACGATTAAATCATAACTTAGCCCCTCAACCCCAGAAAAAACGTCAGATTGAATTGGAATAACTTGTTCTGTTAAACCATGATTTTCAATATTAATTTGTGCAACATTTAATGCATCAATTGATAAGTCGAGCGCGTCAACCTCGGATTCAGGGAACGCTACCGCACAAGCAATGGCAATACAGCCGCTTCCCGTACATAAATCAAGAATACGTTTAGGTGGATTTTCGGGTGAAAAATTTGGCGAAAAGTGTTGCTCTATTAATTCACCAATAGGGGAGCGTGGCACTAAAACCCGCTCATCGACATAAAAGGGTAAGCCAACAAATTGGGCATAATTGGTTAAATATGCAGCCGGCAGTTGTTCGACGATACGTCGTTCAATTAAGGCCAATACCGCTGATTTTTCAGTTGATGTTAAACGACAATTAAACACTTGTTCATTTAACTCTACTGGCAAGTTTAAAGCGAACATCACTAAAGTTATAGCTTCATGCCACGCATTATTAGTACCGTGACCAAAAAAAAGCTCGGCTTGATTAAATTCACTGGTGGCAAACCGTAGATAATCACCTATGGTAAACAGTTCATCCTTAATCGGTGAAAAATCAACTTCGTTCACATTTACTCTCTTTATTTAACAAGTTTTATAAGGGGGTACTATAACAATTAAATTAATTCATGGTGCAAATTTAAATGAAGATAAATTTTCAAGAACAAGACGATTGATTGACTAATAGCTGGCTATTGGGATTAAAAGCAACGCTGTTTTTGGATATTTAGAGCATTAACATTGATCATTGAGTTAATTTACTCGGTATTATAACCTTTTGCTTGTTATTGCCCACAGATGTTTTTAGAATTTAAATTGTTTTCCCTCTTAAAGTAAGAATGTAGTTTCCAAGATGAAATTTAAAGACGCATTGACACCCGATGAGAAAGATTTATTTATGCAGGCTATTGGTAAAGTAAAGCCAATTGTGCAAGATAAAATTGCGCCTATAAAAAAGCAAAGCCAAAATCAATCTTTACATCTTGGAAAAAACAAAGCAGATGCAAAGAAAAAACAACATGCTGAGTTCTACTTTTCTGATGAGTTTGAACCAAATCTGAATCAGCAAGGGCCGATGAAATATGTGCGTGAAGATGTTGACAGCTTTGAGGCTAAAAATTTAAGACGCGGTCAGTACGCACCCGATTTAATTTTAGATTTACATGGTTTAGATCAGAAAACAGCCAAGTTAGAAATTGCCGCGCTAATGTTTGCTTGTAAAAAAGAACATGCGAAGTGTGTCTGTATTGTACATGGCTTAGGTTCACAGGTACTAAAGAATAAAGTCCCACATTGGCTAGTACAGCACCCTGACGTAATGGCTTTTCATCAAGCACCACTTGAGTGGGGCGGTAATGGCGCATTATTGGTTCTAGTTGAACTTAATGATCGCTTCGCTGATATTATCTAACCAGAGCACTAAAGACTGTTGGGTGTCGTATGCGAAACTAACCGCCCTTGCGCGGTACTTATATCATAATCAATAACCGCAATAGAGGCGGTTTCAAATAACGGCGCATGTTGACCACAGGTAAACTCTTCCACTAAATAACAGACCAAAGGCATATGTGAAACAATAAGTACATTTGCCTGGGCATTATCGATGAAAGTGACATCAATATAATTATGCATTTGTTGAGCTGAGTCTTCTGGCGTTATAAATTCAAGCGTGGTTAGAGTTGTTGTTGTTGCTAAGATGTTTTTTACAATTTTTGCGGTTTGTTGAGCGCGAACATAAGGGCTAACAAAAATAGCATCAAAGTGCTCTTTTTGATGGACCAATTTCTTTGCCATCACTTCAGCTTCACGTTGACCAACGGCAGTTAATTCACGACCTTTATCAGAAGGAGCCATTGCTTGAGCTTGACCATGTCGCATTACAAATATTCGCATAAATTTTCCAAATAACATCATTTTTTCAAATCGATGGCATTTTAGCGCTTATTTCGGTCTATAGTATAGATAATTAATAGATAAATTAAGAATACAATAGACTCTAGTTGGTGCTTCAGGTAATTTAACTAGATAATTAAAATAATCTTAGAAACAAACGCTTACCTTTCCAGTGTTCGTCACAAATGAGGTTGCTGCAGTGTTTGCCGGAGCCGATATTGAAACAAAGCCCAAATGACAACAAGCAATATAAAACCTTAACATTAGCTAATGGCTTGCGTGTTCTATTAGTTCACAACGAACAAACCAATAAATCAGCTGCAGCATTGGCAGTAAATATTGGCCACTTTAGTGACCCCAGCAACCGTGAAGGTTTAGCCCATTTTCTAGAACACATGCTATTTTTAGGCACTAAATCTTATCCAGACGGCAGTGAATATCAAAAATATATTAGTCAACATGGCGGCAGTAATAATGCATGGACAGCAACTGAGCACACCTGTTTTTTCTTTGATATCCAACATCAACATTTTACTTTCGCTTTAGATCGTTTTAGCCAATTCTTTATCAGTCCGTTACTCTCACAAGAGTTTGTTGAAAAAGAACGCCAGAATGTTGATGCTGAATTTAAACTTAAACTTAAAGACGATATTCGTCGTCTATACGATGTTCACAAAGAGACTATTAATCAAGCCCATCCTTTTTCAAAATTCTCGGTTGGTTCAATTGATACACTAGCCGACAGAAAAGAAAGCGATCTGACAACCGAAATACGTGATTTTTTTCAACAGCATTATCGTGCCAACATAATGACACTTGTATTAGAGGGCCCACAGTCACTTGATGAGTTATCACAATTAGCAAAGAATAAATTTACCGATATAAAAGCCGCAACCTCAAGCCCCAAAATAATAGATATACCGCTTTATTTACCTGAACACCAACAAATAAAAATTAATGTAAAACCGGTGAAGAATGACAGGCAACTTATTGTTAGTTTTGCAATGCCCAGCATTGATCCCTACTACCGTAACAAACCAGAATCTATTTTGACCTATTTACTGGGTCATGAGGGTAAAGGCAGTATATTGTCTTATCTTAAAAAACAGCGTTGGGCACTTAGCTTAACCGCTGGTTCAGGAGTAAATGGTTCAAACTTTAAAGATTTCAATTTAAGTATTTCGCTTACTGAATTAGGTGAGCAGCATATTAACGAAATCATTAGCAGTATTTTTTCTTACCTAAATTTAATGAAGAGCAAACCTGTTGATGAGTTTTATTATCAAGAAAAGCAGGCAATCGCTAATTTAGCGTTTAATTACCAAGAAAAACTAAAACCATTAGATTCTGTTTGTCAGTTAGTTATTAACATGCAGCATTACGGACCCGAAGATTATATTTACGGTGACTACATAATGGATGGTATGCAACAACAAGAAATCAATGTCTTGTTGGGCTATTTATCAGCAAGCAATATGCGCATTATTCATATTAGTGCGCAAAATGAATTTGATAAAAATAGTTTTTGGTACCAAGTCCCTTTCAGTATTGAAAAAATAACTCAACTGCAAATTAACACTTGGGAAAATGAAGCATTAACCGCTAATTTTTCTTTGCCGCTAAGTAATCCTTATATTGTCGAAGAGCCCAAAATATATCCGTGTCAACCTGTTGCTAAGCAGGGTAATAAAACCCCCAAATTAATTGAAAAAATTGATGGTTTATCTGTATGGTTTAAACAAGACAGTACTTTTATTGTCCCCAAGGGCTATATTTACATAGGTATTGATGCCCCCCTAACGATAAAAGACAGCAAACATATTGCAATGACACGGTTATTTGTTGATTTGTATAGCGATGCTGTTATTGAACAGCATTATGATGCTGAATTAGCTGGAATTCATTACCATTTATTTTCGCACCAAGGTGGTATTACTCTACAACTATCAGGGGTTAGTACTAAACAAGACAAGTTACTCGAACAGTTATTGATAAGTCTAGTCACTGAGAATTTCATTGAAGAAAAGTTTGAGTTATTTAAAAAACAATTAATTAACCACTGGCATAACGCGCAAACCAGTAAATCTATTTCGCAATTATTTTCGATTCTTAGCTCAACAATGCAACCTAAAAACCCAACAAGTAGTTCACTCGCTAACGCGCTAGAAAATACTTCTTTCGAAGAGTTTGTCGCCTTTAGAAAACACTTGTTTGATGAGATAACTATTGAGGCGTTAATGCATGGCAACTGGTTACCTGAACATGCATTGAAATTTAGTGAACAATTAAAAGCAGCATTTAGTCATCATTATTCAGATAAGTATGCCGTTAATGTACCTGTTCTTGATATTGAAGACCAAGGTGACATTCACCTTCCTTTGCATTTACCAGAACATGATCATGCTGCCGTGGTGTATTACCCGTTCGTAGGAAAAGATTTAACAACAATAGCGATAACTATGATCGCCAGCCAAATATTGTCACCCCTATTTTTTCAAGAAATGCGGACTGAAAAACAATTTGGTTATCTGGTAGGAGTTGGCTTCATTCCTATTAATCGTTATCCTGGTATCGCTTTCTATATACAGTCACCGCACGTTGACGCTATTGTTTTAGTAAAAGAAATAAACGAGTTTATTAATAGAGCACAGGACAATTTAACACTGTTATCTGAGCAAGATTGGCAACATATTCAACAAGGTTTGGCGAGTCAATTACAAGAAAAAGACTCTAGTTTGCGAATAAAGAGCCAACGATTTTGGGCCGCTATTTGTAATAAAGAAACGAATTTCGATGAGAAACAACAATTGATCAACGTTATTTTATCATTGACGATTGATGATATTAGTCGCTTCTTTACTCAACAACTTTTATTTAACAACAATACCGACAGGATAACCTTAGCAAGTTACCAAGAAAACATTGCAGAAAATGATGAGAAAACATTGCAGCACAATGAAAGTATTGAAAAAAAATTAAAAAATTGTCAAAGAAAATACTAAACCTGCCGATAAAATATTAGGGCTAATGATATTAACTTATCTGAGTATCTAATTCATATAAGGGTAAATAAGTTGACTTAGCTCTAGCCATGATTTTTAATGTGGCTTGATGCAATATAAATAACAAAAATAATAAAATTGCTGGCTTAATTTATACCGTTCAAACGGTCAAATAATTCATTATAAATATTTTTCTTCTATTTTATATTATGAGTGGTGTAAATAAGCCTAATTGAAGCTTCTATCCAAGGTTGTATTTGTGCTTAATTTTTTTCCAAAGACTTATCCGGTAAAATTACAAAACTTTTGCCAAGCTTTCTGTTTATTGATTTTGACAATGGCATTTACCATTAATGTCGCAACTGCTGATGAAACAACTACTGAAAGTCTTATTTCGGCAAATACTTCCTTATCAAACCAAGCAGCCTTAAAGTTTAAACGTTTACTATCTGCAGACGGGTTAAGTCAAAATAACGTTTTTGATATTACCCAGGACCATGATGGTTTTATTTGGATAGCGACCGAAGTTGGTCTCAATAGATATGATGGAAGTAACTTCGTCCATTATAAAAACAACCCGGCAGATAAAAGTTCAATTGCGAATAATTTTATTCGTAAAGTTTTTGTTGATAATCAAGGTACTCTTTGGGTTGGTACTAAAAAAGGCTTAGGTAAATTTAATGCAGAGCTAGATAACTTCGAAAACTATTATCATCAATTAGGAAATAGTGATTCCTTAAAAGATAATATGATTTGGGATATCTATCAAGACAAAACAGATAATATTTGGGTATCAACCACCAGTGGCATCCAAAAATATAATCCCGCTAATAATAATTTCACACGCATTAAAATACATGGCCTTGAAAATGAAATAAAACAAATATATACCATATTTCAAGATTCTAATAATAATTTTTGGTTTGGTAGCTACGATAAAGGCATTTATGTAACCAACAAAGATCTTAATTATTCATCATCACTGCAGGAAAAAAATAATAAATGGAAGATCACAATTCCTGCTAAATCACTATTCGATATAAAAGAAATTAATGGTGAATATTGGTTAGCTACAGAATTAGGTATTTATGTATTAGATCAAAATTATAACCTGAATAATCAGTACAACCAGGGTCATCTAACAAATAAGCTTATTTCTAATACTATACGCAGTATAACTCAAGCCGATGAATCGACCATATGGGTTGGAACAACAGATGGTTTAAATATTATAAATTTAAAAACTAATTTAATTGATGCATATACTAGTGATTCAAAGATAAAAAGTTTATCAGAAGATTGGATAAACTCGATATATAGCGATAAATTTGGCAACATATGGTTAGGCACTTATGGAAAAGGGCTCAATTTATTCTTAAAAGACAGCTTGAAGTTTTCTCATTATTTATCAGGCACATACAGCTCACCCATAGGTTCATTTTCCGAAACAACAGATGGTAAAATTTGGTTGTCTTCTGAGGAGTTAGGACTGAATTACATAAATAATTATGGAGAAGTCATAACAAAAGACATCCTTAAAAATGAAAATATCTATCAACTCATTGCTGATAACAACAACAACTTATGGTTAACTACTCTATCAAATAAATTATTTGTTTTTTATCAAGATACAAATACGCTAACTGAAATAAAACCCTGGCAAAAAGAATCTTTATACGACTCAAACTATACACTTAATTTACTCAATAATAGTATTTGGTTTGTCGATACAAATGGACAATTAGTAAATTATCAATTAGATAATCAAAATTTTAATCGCTTTATTATAAAAGATAATAACCTTAATAAAATAAAATCAATACATATTGATAGTAATAATACTTTATGGACCTTTTCATCGAATAATCAATTGATCAGTTTAAAAATAACATCTAGTGGCATTGTTGAAAACAGCATTACTTATCATGATTTATTAAATATTGATTACTTAGCTATGGTTGATGTTATGAACATAAAATCATACAACGCATGGGTTTGGCTGACTTCCGAGCAAGGATTGTTACTTTACAATAAAGAAACAAAAGAGACAGAATACTTCAATGAAAGTTCTGGTCTTTTAAATAATTCCATAGCTTCAATTGAAATTGATGAAAAAGAAAATGCTTGGTTATCTAGCGATGGAGCCATCAGTGTGATATCCCCTGAAACAAAAAAAATAAATAACTTTAGCCAGGATTTACATTTATCTGATAACGAATTTGTTTTTAATTCCTCATTAAAGGCTGGAGATGACAAAGTTTATTTTGGCGGTATTAATGGTTTCCACCAAATATCACCATCAAAAATAATGAATATAGAGCAACAAATAAATCCTCCAGTATTTATAGATTTACTCATTGCTAATAAAAAAATAAATGTAAAAAAATCAGCTCAAAAAAGTAACAAAAATAAAGAGTTTACACTTAATAGTGACATTAATCATTTAGAAGTGCTGACCCTCAAGCATGAACAATCTCCTTTTAGCATTGAATTTACATCCCCAAATTCAAAACTTCCTAATCAACTTTCCTACCGGTATCGCTTAATAGGGCTAGAAAAAGAATGGATACACACAGGTAAAAACAAGCATTTTGCTACTTACACCAACTTAAGTGCCGGTGATTATATATTTGAAGTTGAAGTGTATGATTTATTAGGTGCTGTTCCAAATAAGAAGAGCAATTTAAACATTCATATATTAGCACCTTGGTGGCTTTCTAAAACTGCAATTATAGCTTATACGCTACTCTGCTTTTTATTGATTGGCTATGTTATTCAGCAAATGCGACATAAACGCTTATTTCACTTACAGATTCAAAAAAGTGAAGAACGTTTAAAACTTTCTCTATGGGGAAGTGGCGATGAAATGTGGGATTGGAATATAATCACTGGCAAGATATATCGCTCAAATATTTGGGGTATTTTAGAGTTTCCACAAGATGGTAAGCGTAACGTCGGCTCAGACAAAACAAATATTAACGAACATGATATCGCGCGAGTTCGTGATGCAATAAACGACCATTTCGATAACGATACCGACCATTTTGAAGCGACCTATCGTGTTAAAAATAAAGATGATAAATGGATATGGGTACTTGATCGCGGAAAAATAGTCGAACGCGATGAAAAAGGCACCCCAACCCGTATGACAGGTACTTTAAAAGATATAAGCCGAATAAAAAAAGCTGACGAACGTTTAAAATTATTTGCCAAGTGTATTGAGAATATTTCTGATGCGGTTGTTATATACGATCGTGCTTTTAATATTGTTGATGTCAATAAATCTTACCAACGTATTACCCAAAAAACGCGTAAAGAAATGCTTGGTATAACCTTAGAGTTTGCCCAATATCCAAAAAGTTTCACCAAAGATGTAAAAAAGCACTTAATAACCAAAGGCAGTTGGCACGATGAAATCGAAAGTAAACGTGATAATGGCGAAGAGTATTTAACCGACCTTAATATCGATGTGATACTTGATGAGAATAAAAGTATTTCTCATTTTGTTGGTGTATTTTCTGATATAACTAAACGCAAAGAAACCGAAGCTGAACTGCGTAAATTGGCCAATAGCGATACCTTAACGGGCCTGCCTAATCGTTCATATTTTCAAGCTAATCAAACTCTGCTAGTTAATAAAAAAGCCCCTCATGCTCTACTGGTTTTTGATTTAGATAATTTTAAAAAGATTAATGACTCTATGGGACACGAAGTAGGAGACGTACTTCTATGTCAGGTCGCAAAAAGAATGCAAGCTGTTGGCAGAAAGCAAGATACGGTTTATCGCTTAGGTGGTGACGAATTTAGTATTATTATTGAAAACACCAACGATATTCATACGATCACCAGTATTGCTAAAGATGTGCTAACGACCATTGCCCAGCCGCTGAAACTGAGAAATCAAGAAGTAGTTCTTTTTAGTAGCTTAGGTATTGTACTTTATCCTGAAGATGGTATATCACCGCAAGAGCTACTGAAAAACGCAGATACAGCCATGTATCATGCTAAAAACAATGGTGGTAATAAGTATCAGTTCTTTAGTGATTCGATGAATAAGGCAGCAGTTAAGCGCTTACAAGTTGAAAGCTTAATACGCCATGGTTTAAAAGAAGATTCTTTCTCAGTCTTCTATCAACCTAAGATTGAAATTTCTACCGGTAAAGTGGCCGGTATGGAAGCCTTAGTGCGTTTCGAAACCCCTAAAAAAGGCATCATTAGCCCAATAACTTTTATCCCTATTTCGGAAGAAACAGGCCAAATAATTGACATTGGCGAAGTGGTTTTAAGAAAGTCATGTTTTGCAACTAAAAAATGGGTTGATGCCGGGCTATTTAGTGGTCGGGTAGCGGTCAATTTATCAGCGGTGCAATTTACCCAGCCTAATTTGGTTGGCATGATTGCTGACATTCTCAAAGAAAGTCAATTACCGGCTAAGTACCTTGAATTAGAAATAACGGAAGGTACTGTTATGGACTCTCCCCAAAAAGCTATTGATATTATGTTGCAAATTCGAGCTATGGGTATTCACTTATCGTTAGATGATTTTGGCACGGGCTACTCATCACTCGCTTATTTAAAGAAGTTTCCGCTTAATACCTTAAAAATAGATAAAGCTTTTGTTGATGATATTGAAGAGTCAGAGCAGGGTCGTAATATGGTTGCCACTATAGTGACTATTGCACATAACTTAGGTATGCAAGTAGTCGCTGAAGGGGTTGAAACTAATCAACAGCTAAGTTTTCTTTCTGGATTACGCTGTGAGCAACTGCAAGGTTATTTATACAGTAAACCTTTACCGGAAGGAGACTTTCAAAAGTACTTACTTTCTTATCAAATCACCACAGCATCGACCAACTTTGGGAAAACGTCATTTTAATGTCATTTAGCATTATAAAATTCTAACGAATTACTTTAGTCTCTGACAAGTTTTTGACATACGAAAATTCCTCTAAAAAACCTCCACGAAAGCCTTATTTAACAAGGCTTTTGATTTCTGGCATAATACGTGCTTTAGCATAGATGAAATTAATAATAAAAAATTAAGGAAATTTTAATGCTTAGCTCACTTATTTTATCTTTGGCAATGTCTGCTTCGCCAGCACCTGTTATAAAGTCTGATTCATTAATGATAGATGAAATTGGTCGTTTACGTGGTTCTGTAAAAGTAAATGAACAAAAGTTAGATGTAGATACAATCGGTCGCTTACGTGGCTCTATAAAAGTAAATGATCAAAAGTTAGATATAAACACAATCGGTCGTTTACGTGGATCTGTGAAAGTAAATGAACAAAAGTTAGATGTAGATACAATCGGTCGCTTACGTGGCTCTATAAAAGTCTAGGAGTCCAAGATGATCAACTTATTTAAAGCTCTATTTGTAACAACTAAAGCAAACCCTATTGCTGCTAGCATTGAAATTAAAGAAATGCCAGCCAGTAAGTGGTGGAAGTAATAATCATTGAGCCACTATTATCAATGGTTAGTTTGAAGAAAGACACTGTTTGCTACAAGGAATGTAGCTGTCTTATTTTATCTAGAGTGATAAAGAAAAATTAATTTTAAAAACTTCTAAGCTTTTAAAATTAGTGTATTAAAGCCAAACATCTTATTCATTTTCATCCGTTTCTTCATACAGAACATTGGCCAAATAAAAGGCCCAAAAACTAATCCTGCACATGCCCAGCGCTTCAAACCTAAACCACTACGTAATGCCTGGCAGTAAAAGAACATCGAACAAACAACACTGACAACCGCTAAAAATAACAACATAATATTTACCGCTAAACTGACTAAAAGAATGGCTAAAACTTTATAGGCGAAATATAACTAATTTAGAGTATTTATTCAACTTATTTTAAAGGGTAAAAAGCATAAAAAAAAGAGGCATTAAATTGCCTCTTTTTCGTTAAATTGCCACCGAGGTGGCATAACATTGCCTGTTACTAATAATATTTATTACCTGTTTCAGCCATGGTAATTAATGCCTGGCAAGGCTTGAAGCGTTCGCCTAGTTCACTACTCCACAGGTTCAACTTATTAACAATCACCTCTGCACCTAACGTATCGATATAATGGAATGGTCCACCTAAAAATGGTGGGAATCCGATACCAAAGATAGCGCCGATATCACCGTCTCTAGCATTACGAATAATACCTTCATCTAAACACCTAGCAGCCTCATTCAACATCATAAAAACACAACGCTGGACAAGTTCATCATTTGTTTTTTGATCTTTAATGATGATATTTAATAATGGATAGACAGATTCATCAACAAGTTTTTTGGTGACTTTTTTGCCGTTTTTATCTTTATAGAGGTAAAAACCTTTCTGCACTTTTTTACCTAAACGTTTATCGGCAATAAGTTTATTAAATGCTTCTGGTGCAGCAAATCGATCGCCTAATTCAGCTTGTAAAATAGGACCAATTTTAGCACCTATATCAATACCGACTTCATCTAGTAATTGTATGGGTCCAACAGGGAAGCCAAACTTAACCAGTGCTTTATCTAACTTACCAATCGATTCGCCTTCAAGTAATAATAAGGCGGCTTCATTCATGTAAGGCGCTAAGATACGATTAACATAGAAACCCGCTTTGTCTTTAACAACTATCGGCGTTTTGCCTTGTTTTTTAGCAAAAGCAACTGTCGTTGAAATAGTTTGATCAGAGGTTTTTGAATGTGCAATAATTTCGGCTAACGGCATTTTATCTACCGGAGAAAAATAATGCAGTCCAATGACATTTTCAGGGCGCAAAGCTTTTGCGGCTATTTGTCCGATAGGTAAACTTGAGGTATTACTCGCAAAAATAGTGTCTTCAGCACAAATACTTTCCATGTCATCAACCATTTTTTGCTTTAATGACAAGTCTTCAAAAACAGCTTCTATAACCATATCAACGTTTTTAAAACCGCTATAATCAACACAACCCGTAATTTTAGCCAATTGCTTTTGCATTTCACTTTTCAACATAAAGCGACGTTTAACTTTTTTGTTGAGTATGTCATAACCATATTTCATCGCATGGCTGATACCTTGCGGCGCAATATCTTTAATACGTACATCAACATTCGCTTTAGTTGCACTAACAAAAGCAATACCACCGCCCATTAAGCCGCCACCTAAAACACCAATTTGGCTAATCGGCTTAGCATTAACACCTTCGATGCCCTGCTCTTTTTTCATGTCGGTAGTAGCAAAAAAGATTTGTCTTAATTGAGCTGATTCTGGTGACATAACAAGTTCACCAAAATGATCGGCTTCAGTTTGGTAACCACTGACCGATGATTTTTCGATACCACTGCGTACACTATCAATAATTTTGAGGGGTGAAGGATAATTGCCTTTGGTTTTAGCCAATACAGATTTAGTCGCCTGATTGAAAATTATTTTACGGCCAACCGCATTACCTTCAAGTGCCTTATCTAAAACACTGATTTTGCGTTGACTCTTTTTAATCTTACTCGCTTTACCTTGTGCCGCTATCACTAAGTTTTCAGCAGCAGAAATTAAAATGCTGTTTGGCACAACATCAACAACCAAGCCCATCTTCAAGGCTTGTTTCGCGCGTAATTGTTTACCTGTTAGCATCATATCTAATGCTTTTTGAATACCAACCAATTTTGGTAAACGCTGCGTACCACCGCTCCCCGGTAATAGGCCTAACTGTACTTCAGGTAATCCCAAGGCTGTTTTGCCATTATCACTACAAATACGAGCATGACACGCCATAGCAAGTTCAAGTCCGCCACCTAGACAAGCACCATTAATAGCAGCAACAACAGGAATTGAGAGGTTTTCAATTTGATCAAAAATTATTTGCCCATTGCGAGAAAGAGCCGTTGCTTCACTCGCACTTTGACAGCTCGCCAGCATATTAATATCTGCGCCAGCAACAAAAGAATCTTTTTTGCCACTGATTAAGACAACACCTTTAATCGTATTGTCATTACGTATTTCTTTTAATACCGTATCAATTTCTTCAGAAAACTCAGCTTTCAAGGTATTCATGGATTCGCCAATCACGTCCATCACTAAATGAGCAATACCATTTTCTTGGCGAATTAATGTAAACGTACTCATATTGTTACTCTCTTGTTTAAGCGCTTCATCGTTTGCTTGAGTGTTATTAGGTACAGTCATTAGTCAGTCTCCACTATCATTGCAGCGCCTAAACCACCAGCGGCACATGCGGTAGTTAAACCGGTACCTCCACCTCGACGATTTAACTCATTAAGGGTTTGTACAATTAAACGCGTACCTGTTGCAGCAAAAGGATGACCATAAGCTAACGAACCACCCATCACGTTAAATTTAGCCATATCAATATCGCCAATCGCTTTATCTTGACCTAATTGCTCACGGGCAAATTTTGTGCTGGCAAACATTTTCATATTAGCAAGCGCTTGTGCTGCAAAAGCTTCATGCATTTCAATTAAATCTAAATCTTTTAATTCCATACCTGCACGCTTAAGTGCTAATGGCGTCGCATAACTTGGCCCCATAAGCATATCTTGCCAAACATCAATGGCAGCAAAAGCATAACTTTTGATATAACCAAGCGGTTTATAACCTAATTCTTTTGCGCGCCCTTCACGCATTAAAATAATGGCAGAGGCACCATCTGTTAATGGTGTACTTGTTGCTGCAGTCACTGTGCCGTGTTTTCTATCAAAACAAGGACGTAATTTTTTATAACTGGCAAGTTCTGAGTTCTCACGAATACAGTTATCTTTTTCAATAAAACTTTTATAAGGTTCACTGTAGGCGGTCATCACCTCACCGGCTAACTTACCTTCTTGCCAACTTTTTGTGGCTAAAGTATGCGAACGATGTGCTAATTCATCTTGAGCTTCACGAGAGATATTATGGGTTTTTGCCATCTGCTCTGCAGTCTGCCCCATCGATATACCCGTAGAGTATTCAGCAACAGCTGGTGGAACAGGCATAATATCTTTTAGGCCCAACTGACGAATAAGTGATATTTTTTGCCCCAAGCTTCTCGCTTTACTTAAATCAAGTAAGATACGTGCAAACTTTTTTGACACACCAATAGGCGCAACTGATGAAGAATCAGCACCACCAGCAATACCCACATCAACATAACCTGCCATAATAGCTTCGGTTACATTAACCGTTGATTGGAAGCTTGTTGCACAAGCCCTTGAGACACTATAGGCGTCTGTATTTACATTCATGCCAGTACCCAAAACAATTTCGCGGGCAATGTTTGGCGCTTCAGGCATTTGTACCACTTGGCCAAAAACTAATTGATCGATAATAGTAGGGTCAATATCATGCTTTTTTAGCAATTCATTAACGACAATTTTTCCTAAATCTACTGCTGGTACACCATGAAAAGCAGTGGCTTGTTTTGCAAAAGGTGTTCGCAACCCAGCCACTACAGCGATGCGTTCTCCGTTTCGAGTCGTTAAATTCATTTTTGTCATGTTTTACCCTTCTATCGTAATATCTAATTTTATCGTCTTCAAACCAAGAGGTCTGACCACTTGTTGATTGCTTTATTCTAACCTCAAATGAAATAAATACAACTCCCAGCTAAAACGTGAGCTATTCATTCGAAAATAAATTGTTAAAAATCATGTCAAATTGTAAAAAATCCTTGTTTTATGGTACCTGAACCTTATATATATACCCACAGGTTTAACAATAAAAACAAGTAAGTGGTAGTTAGCATGGCAATTGAACATTTTTCATCCCTAAAAGAATACTTATCTCAACAAATTATAGGTCAACACGCCCTTGTTGAAAATTTACTTATTGCATTGCTTGCCAATGGTCACCTAATTGTAGAAGGTCCTCCCGGCTTAGCAAAAACTCGTGCCGTAAATGCATTAGCTGAAGGTATTGAAGCTGATTTTCACCGCGTGCAATTTACCCCCGATTTATTACCTGCTGATTTAACCGGCACCGATATTTATCGCCCTGAAGATGGCACTTTTGTTTTTCAGCCGGGTCCTCTTTTTAGAAATTTAGTACTCGCTGATGAAATCAACCGCGCGCCAGCAAAAGTACAATCCGCTTTATTAGAGGCGATGGCAGAGGGACAAATTACGGTTGGACGTAATACTTATCCTCTTCCTGACTTATTCTTAGTGATGGCAACACAGAATCCTATTGAACAAGAAGGTACTTATCCTCTTCCTGAAGCACAATTAGATCGCTTCTTAATGCACATTGAAATTGATTATCCTGATGCTGTAAGTGAATTAGCTATTTTAAAGCTCAACCGCGGTGAAGCACTTCAACATGGCAAAGAAAGTAAAAAACCGGTAAAAGAAATATCGCAAAGTGATATTTTTGCTGCTCGCGACCAAGTGATGGAAATTCATATGGCACCGGCTATTGAAAATTATATTGTTGATTTAATTATGGCGACGCGTACTCCAGAAAAATATGATGATCAATTAAAAAAATGGCTCGCTTATGGCGCAAGTCCCCGAGCAACTATTGCACTTGACCGATGTTCACGTGCTAGAGCTTGGTTACATAACCGTGATTTTGTTAGCCCTGAAGATGTACAAGCCGTATTCCATAATGTATTACGTCACCGCATTTTGCTGACTTACCAGGCTGAAGCTGAAGGTATTAACAGTAATCAACTTCTTGATCACTTACTAAGCTTAGTCGCTGTTGCTTAAATAGCATTAATCGCTTTAACAACATCAAATAATGAACGATCAATCTTGTAAGTAAATTTATGTGGCTTAATCAAAAAAAAGAACAAAACCAGCAAGACGTTGCAAATCTGCTTAGTAGTGTTTTAAGTAATGGTATTGAATTATCAATCGATGAATTAATTCAATACCAAAACAAAACTAAACTCATTGATCTCGCTGCGCGTAAAAGTCAGCATGGTCAAATGTCAGGTAATTACTTATCTCGTAGTAAAGGGCGAGGTATGGAATTTGACGAAGTACGTCATTATCAAAATGGTGATGATATACGTGCCATCGACTGGCGAGTAACAGCACGAACAGGTAAAACCCATACTAAAATTTTTCGTGAAGAAGTTGAACGTCCAGTACTCGTAGTAACCGACCTCAGTAATTCAATGTTGTTTGGTAGTCAGCTTTTATTTAAATCAGTACAAGCTGCACACTTAGCGGCATTAGTGACTTGGCATGCTAAAGGCCGAGGCGATAGAGTCGGCGGTATTGTTTTTAATCAACATAAACATAGTGAATTAAAACCGCGCAGTCGCAAACAAGGCGTGCTTCATTATTTATACAGTTTAGTAGAAACTCATCAACATACGTTATCTATCGAACAGCAAAAACACGAAGAACATTCGTCTATTGAACAACAGCATAATTCTGCTAATGCTGCTTTTGAAGAGAATTGTGCACGACTAAGACAACTTGCTCGCCCTGGAAGTTTGGTTTATTTAATCACCGATGGTAATTATATTAGCCAAGAAACTATCCGCCACTTATCCCATATTAGTCGTCATTGTGAACTAGTTGTCTGTTTGATAAGTGATCCGCTTGAGCACGACTTACCTAATAGTAAACATAAAATGAACGTTACGGTGACCGACGGAAACTCGCGACAGCAATTATTGATTGGTGATGAAAAGGCGACTATAAATTATCATCAACAAGCCAATGAACGAGTTCAATTGAAAAAAGATTTATTACTTAAAGCAGGCGCCCGAGTATTGCACTTCTCATCAGGTCAAACTTTAGAGCAACAATTAACTGACGGAGTCGCCTCATGGAAGCGTTAAAACAACCGTCTGAGCAATTAGCTCAATTAAAAGATATTCACTTACCAGAGCAGGTTCATAATTACCCATTCGCTTATGGCTGGTGGATCTTACTTGCGTCTATATTAATAGCGCTTATTTTCGTTACTGTAAAATGGCAAAGACGCCGAAAATTATCTCATGCTAAAAAATTAGCATTATCAAAACTTCAAAGCACCGATAATAATGACGAAATAATCACTTTATTAAAATGGGCTGCATTTCAGTATTTTCCACGAAATGAAATTGCCTCGTTACATGGCGAACGATTAAAAGATTTTTTCAAGAACACGTTAGCAATTAAGCATCAAGAAAAATTTCTAACCTTATCTGAACAGCAATTTAGTCATAAATATCAGCTCACTAAAAATTCAGAAAATGAAACGTTGAAGGAAGCCGCTCATCTTTGGCTCAGTCAAGCGCTTCCGCCGCAGTTACTAAAGCAAAATTCGGTAACAAAACATGAGAAACAGTCATGATTAATCTACTACTACCTTGGGTATTGTTAGCGCTGCCGATACCATTATTAATGTATCTATTACCAGCAAAGAATCAAAACCAAGCGGCAGCATTAAAAATGCCAATACTAATTCAAAATACTTCTAGTGAACGTTTTTCAGCTAAAACTAAAAAGTCTCCACCTATTTTGTTTTTACTGATTTGGAGCTTAATTGTTATATCTGCCAGTCAGCCGCAATGGCTCGGCGAAGCAGTAAATGTACCCACCGAAGGGCGCGAAATGATGATAGCTGTAGATCTGTCTGGCAGTATGCAAGTTGAAGACATGCAAATAAATGGCAGCACCGTTAACCGCCTAGATATGTTAAAAGTATTATTAGGTGAGTTTATTGAACGTCGCACCGGTGATCGTTTAGGTCTTATTCTCTTTGGTGATGATGCCTATATGCAAACACCAATGACCTTTGATAGAAAAACAGTACAGCAGATGCTTGATGAAGCCGTATTAGGTTTAGTCGGTAAACAAACTGCAATTGGAGATGCTATTGCTTTGGCAGTAAAACGCTTTGATACAAAGAAACAATCAAATCGTGTGTTATTACTGTTAACCGATGGTCAAAATACGGCGGGTAAAATAACCCCAGAACAAGCATTAGAACTCGCAGTAGCAAAAAACATTACCATTTATTCAGTGGGCATTGGCGCTGATGTAATGATTCAAGATTCAATTTTTGGTAAACGTCGCATTAACCCATCTAGCGAATTAGATGAAGAGTCGTTGCAACAATTGGCTAGCAAAACGGGTGGTTATTATTTTCGTGCCCGTGACAGTAAAGATATGAGTGAAATATATCAATTACTCGATGCGCTAGAACCGATAGAGCAAGACCAACAACAAATGCGTCCCCTTACGGCATTATTTTATTGGCCATTATCTGCAGCATTATTATTATCATTTCTTTATCTAATTTGGCTGAACCTACCCACTATCACATTAAAAGGAGCGAATAGTTAAAATGGCTGACTTTCACTTTATTCGTCCTTGGTGGTTATTAGCCATCATCGCCTTAATTTTTGCGTTAAAACTCCTCAAAAAATACCGGTTGAGCCAATCCGGCTGGCAACAATTGCTTCCAAAACATTTAGCAAGCGTCTTGGTTGATAAGCAAGACAGTCAGCAGAAGTTGTCACTTACTTTACCTTTTATCATAGGTTTATTAGCAATTGTAGCTTTAGCCGGACCTACGTGGAAAAAACTGCCACAACCCGTTTATCAAATAGCACGTGGCTCGGTGTTGATCATGGACATGTCGTATTCTATGTATGCTACTGATATTGCACCCAATCGATTAACAAGATCGCGTTACAAAGCGATTGATTTACTAGAACAATTAAATGAAGGTGAAATAGGCTTAATCGCCTATGCTGGTGATGCTTTTACGATTAGCCCTCTGACAGCCGACATTAATAATATTAAATTGTTATTGCCATCTTTGTCCCCTGAATTAATGCCAGAACTTGGTAGTAACCCTTTAGCTGCGCTAACGCTCGCTCACGATATGCTGGTTAATGCTGGTCATAGCAAAGGTGATATATATTGGTTTACTGATGGTATCGATAATTATGACATTCAAGACATCACCGATTGGAGTAGAAGCAATAATCATCGATTGAATATTTTAGGCATAGGCACAACAACTGGAGCGCCAATAAAGCTTAATAATGGTGAACTGATGAAAGATACGAGTGGTTCTATTATCGTCCCTAAATTATCAATATCAGCCTTAAAAGGCGCAGCAAAAAGAGGCAGTGGTTATTATGCAACACTCGCTAACAATAATAGTGATATTGAAGCGTTACTTCGACAACCCAGTGATATTGAAGATCAACAGCAAAAAGAATCTTCAAATACGGGTGATCAATGGCAAGAAGCGGGTCCCTATCTATTATTTTTAGTCTTAGCCTTGTTATTGCCCTACTTTCGCCGAGGCCGTTTATTAGCGATATTGCCATTCATATTATTAATGTCACCCGTTGATAAAAGCTACGCGCAAAGCACAACATTACCAAGCACTACAAAACCCAATGCAGTGCTAACAAAAGAATCAGTCCCAGACAAACAGGTGACTGATGATTTTTGGAAAAATTTATGGCAAACCAAAGACCAACAAGGACAACAACAATTCAACAGTGAAGCTTTTGAGCAGGCAGCCACTAGTTTTGAAGATTCATCTTGGCAGGGGAGCTCTTATTATCGCTCAGGAAATTACGAGCAAGCATTAAAAGCATTTCAACGCCAAAACACTGCGGAAGCTCTGTATAACCAAGGTAATTCTCTAGCGCAATTAAAACGTATTGATGAAGCAATTAAAGCGTATGAACAAGCGTTACTAAAAGAGCCACAGCATCAAGATGCAAAAGCTAATAAAGCTTACCTTGAAGAGTTAAAAAAACAACAAGAGCAGCAACAAGAAAACCAAGAACAGAACAACGAAGAAAACAACGACAAAAATCAAGAGCAGCAAGAACAAAACGAGCAAGAAAATCAGGGGAAAGATCAAGAGCAGAAAAACAGTGAAGATCCAGCTCAGCCAAATGAATCTGAGCAACAAGATGATCAAAAAGAAGCGACTGACAAAGAGCAGACCGAACAAGAAAAGTCTCAACAAGAACAAAAAGATAAAGCCGAGCAGGAAAAACAAGCTAAAGAAGAGGAAGGTAAAGAAGACGACCCAAGCCAACCCGAGCAAACACCTGCTCAGCTTCGTGCCGCCGAACAATTAGCAGAAGAGACCGAACAAAAACACCAACAATTACTCAACAAAGTAACTGATGATCCTTATATGTTACTGAGAAACAAAATGCAGCTCGAATATCAAAAGCGCCGTAATAGTCGAAGTAGTCGCGCAAAAGGAAAAAAACAATGGTAAAAATAATGACCCAAACAATAATAGCCCTACTAACTATTTTGCTCAGTAATACGCTTTTTACCCCTAATGCGTTTGCGGCAACTCAAATTAGTGCAACTATTGATAAGAATCCTATCGTGGTTAATGAGTCTTTTATTTTAAAAATCACCATAGATGACGATGTCGACACCAACGCTTTAAATACCTCCGCGTTATTAAAAGACTTTGTCGTTGGTAGAACATCGGTAAGTTCTCAAACCAGTATGGTTAATTTTAAAACGACACAAACAACAACCTGGACTACTTTGCTAATAGGCAAATCAGCAGGCGATTTTATTATTCCTCCTTTCACTATAGCGGGCATAAACTCTCAAGCCATAAAAGTACAAATATTAGCTGAAAATGATCCGCTTGCTGACAAACAACAAGACATTTTTATTACCACTGAAATATCGACCAAAGAAGTCTATGTTCAACAACAATTAACCTTAACAGTAAAGCTGCACTTTGCTGCAGAATTGAAGCGTGGCAGCTTAAGCGAACCAACGTTAGAAAGCGCCAGCATTACTCAAATTGGAAAAGATAAAGAAGAAGATACTATTATTAATGGCCGTCGCTATCGAGTTATTGAAAGAACCTATGCAATAAGTCCTAAAAATAGCGGTGAATTTACGTTAAAGTCACCGCTGTTCTCTGGCGAAATCTTAGTGCCTTCAACGCGAAGAAATAACATGTTTAGCTTTTCAGAAACTAAACCTGTTAGTGTCATTGGCGATGAAATTCAACTGGTAGTTCGTCCTATCCCTGAAACATTTCAAGGCACGTGGTTACCGAGTAATTTACTGGCTATTCATCAAGACTGGCAACCTGATTTAACAACGTTCAAAGTAGGCGAGCCGATTACGCGCATCATTACCTTAACTGCAGCAGGTTTATCCGAAGAACAATTACCACTTTTAGAGATGACGGTGCCCAAAGGCCTGAAAGTCTATCCAGACCAAGCTCAATTACATACCGGCATGAGCAGTGGCCATTTGGTTAGCCAAAAAGTTAGAAATTTTGCCATTGTTGCCAGTAAGCCTGGCGAATATCAACTACCAGAGATAAGTATTCCGTGGTGGAACACCGTCACTAACCGTTATCAAATCGCTACAATTGCTGCTCAAAAAATTACAGTTTTACCTAATAGCGAGCTTAACACCGCTCCAGCTGTCATGAAAAACCAGCAAAACAAAGCACTTATTCCAACAGAAAAAATTGTTATTACTCAGGCATCCTGGCTGCAATGGCTATTTTTAACCTTATGGCTACTTACTGCTTTAGCATGGTTTATCAGTGCAAAACGCTCTAGACCATTGGCAGTAAAAACAACGAAGATTGATAATATAAATAATAATCCCTACTTATTTTTATTAGCCGCCTGTAAAAAAAATCAGGGCTTAGAAGTGCTCTCTTTAATATCGCCATGGATAAATACCTTACAAGCAAAAGCAGGTAACAAAATAACAGCAACACTTGATGATGCGTTAATCGAGATTAATGATAAGAAATTTCAGGACGAAATTGAGTTGTTACAGCAATGTTATTATGGGAAAGAGCAAAAAACTTGGCAAGGAAAGGCCTTAACAAGCTTAATTCAAGCGATTAATAAGCAAGGATTAAAAGTAAATGAAGCTAAAATTGTAACTCTGAACCCAAGATAAAAATGAAATATATTGTTAAAAGCGAAATAAAATAATGTCAGCTCAGGTCTCTTACAACATGGCAACAAAACAAGTTAGATATGAAGCACTAGTTAAAGCTTTGCATGGCGATTTATTCCGTTATGCTTATTGGCTATGTCACGACAAACATGTGGCTGAAGACTTAGTGCAAGAGACATTTTTACGGGCATGGCGAGCTTTAGATTCATTAAAAGATGAAAAAGCAGCTAAGTCATGGTTGATCACAATTTTACGACGAGAGAATGCTCGTCGTTTCGAACGTAAACGATTTGATATGAGTGAATATGAAGAAGCCACTATTACCGATACTAAATCAACAAGTAGCGAGCAAGAAATTGAAAACTATTGGCTGCGTGAAAAAATAGCACAAATGCCAGAAGAATACCGAGAGCCATTAGTTTTACAAATTATTGGTGGTTTTTCAGGTGAAGAAATAGCTAAACAGCTCGATTTAAATAAGAATACCGTGATGACAAGGTTGTTTAGAGCGCGTAATCAATTAAAAGAAGCTTTAGATAATACTCCCAAAGTTAGAGGTCAATACAATGGATGATTTGCAATTTAGACGTCGTATTTATGCAGATCCAAATACACGTGATGAAGATATGCTTGCTGCAATTCACAGTGACCCTGCCAAGCAAAATTTTACACAAGAACTTGAAAGTTTAGACAGTAAACTCTTTCAAGCGTTAAATATTGAAGTACCTACAGGCTTAAGCGATAAACTTATTTTACGTCAAACAATGGCCAGTCATCAGCAGCAAAAACGTAAAAGTCGTGTGCGTTTAGCTTTAGCTGCGTCTGTTGCCTTTGTTATGGGTTTAACGATTAATTTTATGCAGTTTTCTAATGCATATAACAACCTAGGGGATTATGCGATAGCTCATATTGCCCATGAAGAAGGACATTTCTCTAACACTTCAACTGCAAATGTGAGCTTAGCCTCTCTTAACGATAAAATGGCGACGTTTAATGGCAGTTTTACAGATAGCATAGGCAAATTAATGTTTGCTAATTATTGCCGGTTTGATGGCATGAAAAGCCTGCACTTAGTTTTTCAAGGTGCAACAAGCATGGTCACTGTTTTTATTGTTCCCAATAATGAAGAGCTTGAATTTACCGCTGATTTTTCAACAGATAAATTAATAGGAAAATCCCAACACTTTAAAAACAGTAATATTATTGTAGTTGCTGACAAAAGTGAATCGCTTACGCAGTGGCAAACAGCCATCGATAGAAATATTAGCTGGTCTATTTAAGTCATAAAAATAATATTTTACTGTTAACGTCGTCGCACATGAAACCATGGCGACGACGTTCTTAATCCCCTCTTATTAAAACTCCATTGCTCTTGCACTGAAACCATCATATTAATACTCAAATCCCCAGACTCAACGCGTTTCAGTATCTAGTACTGACCTCCCAAACAACAGAAGCCAAAGTCGTCATGCTGAACTCGTTTCAGTATCTAGTACTTACCTCAATTCAAGCAACAGATACCAAAATCGTCATGCTAAACGCGTTTCAGTATCTAGTACTCACCTCCAAACAACAGAAGCTAAAGTCGTCATACTGAACTCGTTTCAGTATCTAGTACTTACCTCAATTCAAGCAACAGATACCAAGATCGTCATGCTGAACTCGTTTCAGTATCTAGTACTGACCTCAATAAAATAGAGATTAAAATAACATATACATTCATTGCCATCCTTGGCACCACGCTATTGCCTCCAGGGATGGAGGTACTTATGATTTGTCAGGAACAAAAATCATGACCGTTCATCCTGAACATATACGTTGCTTGCCATCCTTGGCACCACACTATTGCCTCCAGGGATGGAGGTACTTATGATTTGTCAGGAACAAAAATCATGACCGTTCATCCTGAACATATACGTTCCTTGCCATCCTTGGCACCACACTATTGCCTCCAGGGATGGAGGTACTTATGATTTGTCAGGAACAAAAATCATGACCGTTCATCCTGAACATAAAAAGCCCGTTATTGAACATCAATAACGGGCTTTATTTGAGCGAGTTTACAATACCATTAATCGATATTGTGCTGCTCTATCATCTCATCAAACATCTTTTCAACAGATTCATCAGGTGCCGCGGTCAAGTTACTCACCACAACAATCGCTATTGTTGAAAGTATAAAACCAGGAACAATTTCATACATCACTGAACTCAATAGTTCACCACCGACAGTTATCGGAGCATAAATCCAAATAAGAACGGTTATAGCGCCCGTTAACATACCTGCTAAAGCGCCTTGTTTGTTCATTTTTTTCCAGTAGAGACTTAAGATAACTAGTGGTCCAAATGCGGCGCCAAATCCTGCCCAAGCGTTACTAACCAAACTTAAAATAGAGCTATTTCGGTCATAAGCTAAAGATATCGCAACAATAGCAACTAGAAGTACAGATAAACGGCCAACAAAAACAAGCTGTTTATCAGTAGCATCTTTATTTAGAAACGCTTGATAAAAGTCACCGGTTAATGAGCTTGATGTCACTAATAATTGAGAAGAAATGGTGCTCATTATTGCAGCTAAAATAGCGGCTAATAAAAAGCCAGAAATGAGAGGGTGAAATAAAACCTGAGAAAATAAAACAAAAATAGTTTCTGGATCGGTTAATTCTGTGCCCGTTTTCGCCACATAAGCAATACCAGCAAAACCAGTTGCCATAGCACCACAAATAGAAACGATCATCCAAGTCATACCAATACGACGAGCAGCAGGTAAATCTTTAACTGACCGGATTGCCATAAAGCGCACAATGATATGTGGCTGGCCAAAATAACCTAAGCCCCAAGCCATCGCTGAAATAATCGCCAGCGCACTAACACCATTGAACATATTAAACTTTTCAGCATCAATAGAATGAATAACATCATTCATTGCTTGTACGCCACCAATATCGCTTATAACCACAAAAGGTACCAGCACAAGTGCTACGAACATAATACACCCTTGCACAAAATCGGTTAAGCTTACGGCTAAAAAACCACCAAACATAGTATAAAGTACAACAACACCTGCGGTAACGTAGAGCCCAACTTCATAATCTAATCCGAAAGAGCTTTCAAACAATTTACCACCAGCAACGATACCTGATGAAGTATAAAGCGTGAAAAAGACAATAATAACAATTGATGAAACTACGCGTAGCAAATGGCGCTTATCATTAAAACGGTTTTCAAAGAAATCAGGTAACGTTATCGAATCATTTGCTACTTCGGTATAAGTTCTCAAACGAGGCGCAACAATTAAATAATTAAAATAAGCACCGATCACTAAACCTACGGCGATCCAAATACTGCTTAAACCTGTCACATACATAGCACCTGGTATGCCCATTAGCATCCAACCACTCATGTCAGAAGCCCCAGCGGAAAGAGCCGTCACTGAAGGACTTAGATTACGCCCTCCTAGCATATAACCTGCTGCGTCACTGGTCGATTTTTTAAAGGCATATAAACCTATACCGATCATAACAATAAAATATAAACCTAAAGAAAATAATGTACCAAATGCCAAATTAACCTCCGAAAGTATTATTATATTTTTACTAAGTAAAAAAAATGTTAAAAACTTCTGTTACTAAGCAAAAAATAGATTAAGCTAGTATGACTAGATATTTTGCTATTACTATACTTTTATTGTTTTCAACTATATTAAAGGTATTATCCATGTAATATTCTTATGCCAGCAACTAATATATAAAAATAGTTGATGCTAATTTATCCTTTTTCCAATATATTCAATATAGTTACGAAAATATCAGGAATTTTTATGTATTTTTATGCCGCCAGGCAACCCATTCTAGATAAAGACAAAAACCTTTTTGCCTATGAATTGCTATTTAGAGACAGCATTGACAACGTTTTTCCTGATATCGATGGCGATGAAGCCACCACAAAAATGATTGAAGCAAGTAAATTTAACTTAGGTATAGGAGAATTTACTGGTAATAAGCCCGCCTTTATTAATTTTACCCTTGAAACATTAAGTCTTGGTTACGCAAATATGCTGACCACTGATGAAGTCGTCGTTGAAATTCTTGAAACGGTTAAGCCGGGTAAAAAGCTATTAGCTATTTGCAAAGATCTTTATGAACAAGGTTATACACTAGCGCTAGATGATTATGAACATCAAAAAGTGTGGATACATTTTTTCCCTTATATCAAAATAATAAAAATAGATTGGAAAATATCCACTATTGAAGAAATTAAAGAAGTTAAACAAGCGATTACTAATTTCCCTGATATTAAATTGCTTGCAGAAAAAGTTGAAACTTACGACGAGTATAATCAAGCACTAGAATTAGGCTTTGAACTATTCCAAGGCTTTTTCTTTGCTAAGCCTGAGATGATAAAAACTAAAAGTCTCTCTCCATCACAGATTGCCATGGCTGAGTTACTTTATGAAACATCAAAACCCGAATTAGATTTAATCAGTATTACTTCAGTCTTTGAACGCGATGTAACGCTTTCTTATAAACTCTTACGATATGTTAACTCGGCGATATTTCGCAGACGCAATGAAATATCAACGATAAAACAAGCACTTGTAACACTAGGGTCACAAGAATTAAAGCGCTTTTTAGGATTGATGTTTGCTATAAATGTTAACCCTGATAAACCTTCAGAGTTAATTAATTCAGCGATGGCTCGTGCTAAATTTTGTGAACTTGTCTCAAAGGATATAAATGCTCCAATAGATTCATCTATTGCTTTCTTAACGGGCTTATTATCATTAATTGATGCCATTTTAGATGAAAAACTTGAAACTGTTTTAGAAAAGTTACCACTTGCGCAAGAGATAAAGATTTCTTTACTCACTAAGAAAGGCGTATTGGCTGAATTAATCCAGTTATTAGAGTACATTGAACATGCACAATGGGATGAAACCACTATTGTTATGAAGAAGTTAGGTATAGAAAAGGAAAAAGTCATTAGAGATTACAACCAAGCACTTTCTTGGGCTGACGAGCAGTCACAGATGACAAATGGCAGTTAATTAAGTCAATGGTTCGATTGACAAAAAACAAGTAACTGAATTATTTACTTGTTTTTATTGTCAATGATTAGAGAGTAACGCGCCCATGTTATAATAGGCGATACAGAATTTTATCTATATTTAGTTAAAATTACATAAGTTCTTTAGTGTTTTTAGATGAAACAGTAGTGGTTAATAAATTAAAGTCTTTTAACACTATTATTTCGTTAGTTAACCTGTCTTCAAGTGCATCGATGTCGACAACAGATTGACAAAGTACTTCACTATTTTTTTTAATTTGTTCGCCACGAGATTCCATTTCGTTTTCCATTTTTTCACCGAAATCCTCCATACGAGATTCAAAAGCGTTCATATCGCCACCAGAGAAAAGCATCTGTTGCCCTACCGCTATCATTAAACTACCAATCGAATTTTGCACCGTCTTTTCTATTGCACTTTCAATACGTTGCTCAAAATCTTCGTTGAAAAAGTTTTCTCCTGAAAAACCATCCTCGTCAAAATAAATGTCATTATCACTGGTTAAGCCCAGATCAACTTCTTTACGTATCTCTGAAAGTTGACTAGTAATTTCAGCACTCAGCGTATTATCTTGACCGAGTAACTCATTAAACGCTAAATTAATGCCGTCATTCGCAAGATCAATAGCATCTAATGCAACACTTTTTACTTGTGGAACTGCAGCCCTAATGCCAGACGAATAATCATGAACCAAGGATTGCTGATTATCTGTTAAGTCAACTTGAACACCATTGACATATAATCGTTCATTATCAACAATTTTATAGAGTGGCAGTTTACTTTTAGAGAATTCAATAGCGGTTGGCGTAATTTTAATACCACCAGATATTGTTGCATTGCATGAGTCATTTGTAAAAGATGCGGTGGAAGCGAACGTACTGCTGCTTGCCAATATAAGTGCTGTTGCGATGAGTGTTTTCATATTATGCCCTTCGATTGTTATCGATTAAATAATGCCTAACTTAATATAGACATTACAAAACTAGTGCCAACTAGTAAAACCAATAAAATTCAATAAGATACAAAATAAACATAAAATAAAATGAAAATTAAATACCATTTATTAGTGAAATAAACACATTTGTGGCTAATATGCTAATTGTTGCATTTCAATGAGACGGGATTGGCAGCGAGCAAACTCAAAACTTAATTGCTGTCCTTGGTAAAGCTCAATAATATCAACTTCAGCATTAATAATAAGTCGTATATTTCTATCATAAAATTCATCAACAACAGCAATAAAGCGCCGAGCTTCATCATCTAAGTGGCGAAGTTGGCTTAACAATTTACCGTCGCGTTGATAGTCATCTTCTACGCCTGATATCACAGACGTTATGCGCTCTCCATCAAATTGAGGAACTTGGTCAAGCAATACTAATTTAAAATGATCAGCTAGGCTAATGTAGTCTCGCTGACTTCTAGGACCAGAACATAGTGCATAAAAATCAAAAAGTATAATAGTATCTGTTTTCGCTTGAAAAGGGATTTTACGGTGGTTAACGGTTATATTACCTGAAGTGCCTACAATACCCGTAATATCTAAAAACCTTTGTCTAAGCGTTTTGTTATTTAATGGGTAAGTATAATCACGATATGCGATTGCGGTTTCATCATAACGGTCTAAGCGATGATCTACAGCACCATCAACCGATAATACTTGGCAATAATCGTTAATTAAATCTATGGTAGGCATAAATCTTTCGCGCTGTAACCCATTACGATAAAGTTCTTCGGGTCGACAGTTAGAGGTAGCGATTAAAATAATATCTTGTTGAAAGAACGCCTGAAATAAGCCAGAAAGCAACATAGCGTCACCAATATCTGAAACATAAAACTCATCAAAACACAGTACTTTGATCTTTTTAGCCCATTGCTTAGCAATAAACGTTAATGGATCACTTTGTCCTGTACATAAATTTAATTGTTGATGTACTTCTTCAATAAAGCGATGAAAGTGAATACGTTTTTTAGCAGTAACGGCTAAATTTTGAAAGAAGAGATCCATAAGCATGGTTTTACCACGACCGACTCTCCCATAAAGATAAATCCCACGAATAGCAGACGATTTTTTCAGTCGTTTAGCAAGCCAAGATTTATGCTCATGTTGATAGATTTGTTCAGAAAGATCATCAAGTTTGGCAACGGCATTAACTTGTGCATAATCGTATTTAAAATTATTCGAAGTAGATAGAGCTTGGTAAGCTGAAAGCATATCTTAAGTTTTAAACGTTGAAACTAAATTTTTCCCACAAAAAAAGGGTGAGACATAAGTCTTACCCTTTTTAGCAATTTATTTGTATGAGGTAACCTAAGTTAGCTCAAGATACAAAATTAAAGAGCTTGAATGTTCTCAGCTTGAGGACCTTTCTGACCTTGAGTTACAGTAAACTGTACTTTTTGGCCTTCAGCTAGAGTTTTGAAACCGTCGCCAGAGATTGCAGAAAAATGTGCGAAAACGTCAGGACCAGATTCTTGCTCGATGAAACCAAAACCTTTAGACTCGTTGAACCATTTTACTGTACCAGTAGTTGTAGACATAATAGTATCCTATTTGTTTAATATAATTAATCTTAATTTTGTTTTAGCCATTAAATAAATTTAATTCACTAAAACGATGATGCTGAGAGTGTTGCTATGACTTATTAAACAGGACGAGCTACTAACATAACTTCGAAACTTGGTACATAAATATAGGTAGTACTTTCTAGCTGCGTGCATTGTATATCGTTGACAGAAAGAGTCAAGTTTTTTATCGACTTTATTAATTCTTTTGTTTGTTTTATGAACAAATCGTTAGATTAACACTATCAACAAGCCATTTTACTGTTTCACTTTTACCGTGTTATTTGTATCTCTACTTTTTCGGATAAGTTCATCGTCACCAATAGCTATTGCAGACTTTGCTAAGCGGTCATAAAGTAAAACATTTACTGTTGCTGCCAAATTCATACAACCATTCGTTGGAATATATACCACAGCATCAGCTTTATCGATAACAGCCTGACTAATAGTGCCATCTTCAGGGCCAAACACATACATAGCATTTTTAGGGTGAATGAAGGCCGGCAATGGCACCGCTCCTTCAATTAAATCAACACATATTAGCTTGCTCCCTTCGGGTAAACTTTCCACCAAAGATTCAACACCAATTAAAGGTATTTTTTTACTGGCACTTTGTGTGTCGGTATGAAATTTCGCGGCTCTTGCATACCTAACACCACTGTAGAGTACGCTATCAACTTGATAACATCCTGCTGCGCGCATTACAGCACCGACATTACTTGGGCTTTTAGGATCGGTTAAACCTAAGGTTATCTCAGCTGATTCAGCGTTTTTATGTTTTAACGGTACTTTTATCTTTTTAGTCATTAATATAATCGTTTTGGTTAGTTACTTTACAAATACAGGTAAATTCTACAGGAATTCTCCTTAGCTTTAATAAAAAATTCAAGTAAATAGTAATTTTTTATTTGTTCTCAAGTTAACGTTTGATTTTATCTAGTCTACCTTAGCGACCGATAGTTTAAGCTCGAAACCTATAGTGATATGAACACTAAATAAGTTTCACACTAGCAAGTGGAGTGACCAACGAAGTTTACTTTTTAAAAATTATACAAAGCTATTATTAATGCATTATTCATGAGCTCTTTCCTTGTTAAACAGTAAAGTTGTCATAATCCGTTACATTTCATAAGCAACAAATCAAAAAATAATGGTCATAATAAACTAAGATTTTCTGTTAATAACTATACCTGTGTCATCAATATTTAAAAGGAAAGAAAATGAAAAATAGTCTCAAGAAACTATGGAAAGAAAATAAGTTATTATTTATTTTTATTGGTTTAATGTTAGTTTTTCGTAGCGCTGTCGCTGACTGGAGTGACGTACCTACAGGTTCGATGAAACCAACAATTGTTGAAGGCGATAGAATTTTTATTAATAAAATGGCTTATGATATTCGCTTACCCTTCACTCATATTTCTCTTGTTACACTTTCCGAACCACAAACCAATGACATCATTATTTTTGATTCAGTGGTCTCAGATAAACGTTTAGTAAAACGTGTAATTGGTGTTCCAGGTGATACAGTTACTATGAGAAACAATAAATTAATTATAAACAACCAAGTGATTAGCTACAAAAAAGAATCAACAACAAACCTACCATCGAACAATTACCACGACAAGATTGAGACGATCAATGGCCAGCCACATTTTATTCGAACCAGTAAGTTGGCGTCACAATTGGATAACTTCAACCAAGTTATAGTGCCTACTGGTCAGTATCTAGTTCTGGGCGACAACCGAGATAATAGTGCAGATTCACGGGTAATTGGCTTAGTGCCAAGGAAGGAAATTGTTGGCAAATCTAGTCAAGTCGCTTTTTCTCTAGATTACAATAATAACTTTTTACCACGCACTAATCGTTTTTTTCATTCACTTTAAATGTTTGTTAACTACTGGTACTTTTTGCTCAGATTTTAAATCACATTAGGTAAATTCAGACGACTTTTTTTATTTTAATCTCAAATATACTGGGATTTATTTAACGTATGTCGTTAATAACGATATACGTTATCAGCTCTCACCGCTTTTATAGCCTCATTGATATGCTGAAAAAAAACGCTACAACCACAAACTCAAATTTACAGGTAAGAAAAGCTCTTGTTGTTTTAGACTAATACTTTTAGTATCTCTAGCATTGTATTCAACTATTATTATCCCTAATAAATTTAAGGTTACTATGTATCAAACTTCTCCTAAATCACTCGTACTAACGGGTGCATTTTCTATTGCGACACTATTATCAGTATCGAGTAATGCGACAATTGTTGAATTTGAAACTTCTCAAGGGAATTTCAAAATTAACTTACACGATCAAACCACGCCTAAAACAGTAGAAAATTTTTTAAGGTACATTAATGACGGGGATTTCAACAATACTGTTGTTCATCGTTTAGTGCCTAACTTTATTATGCAAGCGGGAGGCTTTGAATTTAACGGAAACTTTCCATTAACGGCCATTGATGTTGATAGTTCTGTAAAAAATGAGCCATTGTATTCAAATGTTAGAGCAACTGTCGCGATGGCAAAAGTAGCAAACAGTCCCAATAGTGCAACCAGTCAGTGGTTTATTAATTATAAAGATAATAGCGCTATTTTAGATAGACAAAATGGTGGTTTTACGGTGTTTGGTGAAGTGATTGAAGGTATGGATAATATCGATAAAATAGCTCAGTTACCCATTTGTCAAAGTATACCAATGCCAGACTATACCGACGAGCAATGTGCTAATAGTAATTTTGTACCTGCAGATGAGAATTTTGTAACCATTCGTACTGTTACCATTTCAAATAGTTCAACCACAACGTCTGAAAGCCTATCTCCGGTAAAAAATACGCTGATTAATCAGGAGAGCAGTTCAAGTGATAGTAGCGGTGGCGGTAGCTTATCCTACTTTGCATTACTGGCATTATCTTTAGTCGGCTTACGACGTAAAATGAAAATATCTTAACCAATGTTAACTAGTCAGTGACCTTGCCGCGGAGTGCTTTTACATTGCCGCGGTGAGATTTACCCGCTAAGCGTCTTTTTTTGGAATTTTTTGATGGTTTAGTTTCTCTTCGAACCTTTTGAATAACCATTGCTGATTTAATCACTTCAACAACACGCTCAAGCGCAGATTCACGATTTTTCTCTTGTGTTCTATACTGTTGCGCCTTGAGAACTAAAATTCCCTCTTTAGTGATACGTTTATCTTTTAATGCTAATAAACGTTCTTTATAAAAATCAGGTAAAGACGATGCCTTAATATCAAAGCGTAAATGAATCGCTGATGATACTTTATTGACATTTTGTCCTCCCGCCCCTTGTGCACGAATAGCGGTTAACTCGAGTTCATTTTGATCTAACCAGACATTATTTGAAAGGGCCAACATATTTTACTTCTACTACCTTATTTATTCACACGTTAAGTATACCATTCATAATGATAATAATAAGCTAGAAACTAAAACGGGAGCAATAGCTCCCGTAAACATTTAAGTATAACTACTTTGAAATTAGTTCAAATTCATTTCTTGAACTTTCTCATGGGCAATTTCAGGCGTAACTGAAACAGGCTTACTGTGTAAATTTGCTTTTAATTGGCCTTTTCTATGTTTAAGTGCGGCATCAAGCTTTTTGGCTACACTAGCAATTGCGGGAAACATGACATCGTCTTCTGCTGATACAGCAATACGACCACCTTCATAATTTGTTGTTATTTCTGCTCCATATTTTCCATGCTCTTTTGAAAGAATAATGTCTAATGAGATCAGCGTTGGAAAATGGTTAGAAATTTTTAAGAATTTTTCATCGATATGTTCTTTTACACCATCGGTAACATCTACGTGGTGACCTGAAAGATTTATTTTCATAGGTATTCCTTTTGTTTATTGCTCTATTTAAGACTTGAGGGTAAAGTCGAAAAACGCAAGGCCTTAGTATGAAAAAAATATAAATTAATTCATAAAAGAGCTTACACAATTAACTGTAGCAAAAATTATACATTTTATTTGGATTTTGCTTCATTTTTTATATTAATATTATTATTTACCCCTAAGCTAATGAAATTATATTATTTAAAAAAGTAAAGCATAAACAATAGGAGTCTTTTCATTTAAAAAGCGGTTATAATATCCGCCAATTTTTAAGTTAATTAATCGCTGTTAAGCAGTAAAGAGACCTTACATGTTTGATGATATTCGCCCTTATCGTGATGATGAGGTTGCAACTGTGATCCGAAAACTGATTAATGACCAAGGGCTACTTTCTTCTATTGCTAGTTTTAAAATGCCTCGACTGTACAAGCTTCTACCGGTAATTTGTCGCTCAGTGGTAAAATGGACGTTAAAGTTACGCGTGAGTAAGTTTCATAACATCGAAGACATTCAACGTGAAGTAGCAAAGTACTTGCATCACCTAGTAAAAAAAAGTACCGATGGTTTTACTTTTCATGGTTTAGAGAAAATTGATACAAGTAAACCTATGCTGTTTATCAGTAATCATAGAGACATAGTACTTGATGTCGCATTAATTAATTGGGCGTTGTACAACAGCGGCATTAATACCGTTGAGGCAGCAGTTGGCGACAACTTATTGCATCAACCTTGGGTTGCTGACTTAATGCGTATTAACAAAAGCTTCATTGTTAAACGTAGTGAAGAGTCAAAACGTGCCATGCTCAATGCGTCAAAGCAATTATCAGCCTATATTCACCATACAGTTTATGAGCGCCAACAAAACATCTGGATAGCGCAGCGAGAAGGTCGTGCTAAAGACGGGATAGACAAAACCAACTCGGCTTTAATTTCAATGTTATTACTAAACAAAGACAAGCAAACGCTGCTTGCAGACTATTTAAATGAAATTAATATTGTACCTGTTTCAATTTCGTATGAATTTGATCCCTGTGATAGAGATAAAGCCATCGAACTTGCAGAACGAGAAGCAACGGGGTGTTATAAAAAGAAAGAAAACGAAGACTTAAATAGTATTACACAAGGGTTAATGGGGAAAAAAGGTCGTGTTCATGTTGAGTTCTGCCACGCGATTAAAGGCGACTATGCCGATAGTAAAGCCGTTGCAAAAGCTATTGATAAAGAGATTATCAGTAACTATAAATTATATGACAGCAACTTAACGGCTTATGCCCAGCTTCACCAGCAAGATGACATTAAGCAAAGCGTAATGAATCAGTTAAATAGCAGGATGTCTGATTTAACTGAACAGCAGCAGCATTGGTTATTAACTATGTATGCAAATCCTGTTAGAGCGAAACAAGCAGTAGATTAATGGCTAACAGTAACGTGTATTAATAAAAAACGGCGCTTTATAGCGCCGTTTTCATATAAAGATAACCTTATTTTTTTATTGATATGTGATAATTTTTTACATTATTAGCAAAAGAGTTATTATTTTCATTTTGATAATACAATAAATAATTTTCATATTTATCAGTATCTTCACTTTGTACCAAATCTGTACTGGTACCCAATACAAGGGTCTCATCATTAATAATACCTTCATAACCAGGTAAAGCTGTAGTTACGGGTAATTGACCAGTAATTCGCCCATAACTTGTCCATTTAGCTGGCATAGGTGTATTATTTTCGGGGTGGTAAGCTTGATAATTGACGGTAATTATAGCCAAAGGATAATTAGCAACATTACTGTAATCATAACTCCAGTCTGATTTGATTTCTGAGAAATAAATATCATCAACATCTGGTTTTTTCGTTGCAGCCGCTAAGGCAAAACTAGTGTTAAAAGCTGAAGAAATAACTTGGTGCTGGCTCGATATTTTTATTTGACCAAAGGCAGAATCAGTTTCAGATAAAATAACCTCAGCATTTGATTGATAAACAGTTTCTGAAACATAAAGATGGCTATTAAATAAATCAACTGAGTTATCATCTTCAAGAACTCTTGTTGCAAAATGCGCCTGCCCTAAAAATAACTGTTGTGTTGTAAAAGGCTGATGATTTTTATTTAAGCCAATTTGTTCAATAGCGGCGAAAGCTGAAAGTTGCCATACAGCTTGATTGTCGCTATTAACGGCTGTTTGACTAAAATCATCAATAAAGCCAGCAGCACCCAGAACGTTACTGTTATTTCCAGTACCAACAAGCGAGAAAGAATGTAGTGGCCAAGCGCCATCAATTGCTCGGCAAGCTTCAACATTAATAAAGTTAGTGCGTTGTGAGTCTACAGCTTCAGTGCTGGTAAATGTTGCTGAGCTGGTTACTTGGGTAATATCAGAGATAGGGGTATGTGACACTTCAACATTTCGAGTGATACATTCACAATTAGCATCAACAACTTTACTGATATGTTCTGCCTGATAAATGGCGGGCGTTGTTGCTTTTACCTGATGAAAGCTAACAAAATCTAAACCTTCCACTTTTCCTTCTTGCTGAGTTTTAGCAACAAGTGTGTAATTGATGAGTTCATTGTCTGATAAAAAACTAAAAAGTCCATCATCGTTTGGCTGTAACTTTGTAACAACACTCCAATCATTATTTTGAATAAACAACTCAACATCAACAAACGGTAGTTTTTCGCCACATTTATTGGTCAGTGTAGACGTTAATGAAAAAGCATAACTTTTTGGCGCTGTTGGGGTCGTATTATCGCTGCCACCACCTCCTCCACATGCTTGTATACCCAAAAAGATAGGCAGTAATAAAAGTGTTTTTTTATAATTGTTTAACAATGAGTTTATTGGGCGGTTTTGTAGCTGAAATAATTTTAATAGCATATCAAGAATTCTTCCTAAGTTTAGCGATCCATTACAGTAATTATAAAGTAATCACCACTAAGACTTAAAGCACTAATATCATCGAGTCTTGTATTCATTATAAAAAATGATATTTTAGCTTTATATAAAGAAAAAAGATCAGCAAATGCTGATCTTTTGATATTGAAATTAAGTGTTAAGTTTATTTTTGCTGATAGAAAGCCGACATAGCTTTATATAATGAATATAAGTCAACTTTTGAACCTACCGCATAAGGAGAGTGAATTGACAAAATGGGTACACCAAAATCAATTACTTCCATATTGTCATTAGACAAATCGCTACCAATAGTTCCGCCAGAAGCTTTACCTTTATAAGTCGATGTTTGCCATTTGATTTTATTATTATCTAAGTAATTACGCGTCCATGCCATGTACTCTGAGTTAGCATTAAAACCACCACCGTAAAGTTTCAAGTTAATACCGTTACCTAAACGTGGCGCATTGCCTAATTCCCAAACACCAGCCCAGTTAGGATTAACACCCGGGTTAACATCCGCTGAAATAACTTTGGTATTACGCAAAACTTTACGTAACTGGTAATCGTTATAATCGTCACCCATTTGGTTGTATAACAAGCCACTTAACATATCAACAAGATAAGTTGAGCTTGCCCCGGTATTATTAATATTGCCCACTTCTTCGTTATCCACTAAAAAGGCAACCGAGGTATACTCTGGAATTTTCTGTTCAAAGATGGCAGTAACAGCGGCAATAGAGCTTGCCTTATCATCTTGGCCATAAGCAGCGATCATGCTGCGATCAAAGCCAACATCGCGAGGCTTAGTTGCTGGTACTAAGGCTAATTCAGCAGACACTAAATCTTCGATTGAAATGTCATACTCTGTTTTTAAGAAATCGGTAATTAATTCTTTTATTGATTTATCTAAGTCAGGCTTAGCTGCGATAATAACATCAAGTTCTTCTTTCTTGATCACATCACGACTTTTACGATCCCTGTTTGGATGATCAACATGCGGGGCTAAATCAGGTACCATAAAAATAGGATCGTTTTCATCAAAGCCAACAGAGATATTAACAACTGTCCCGTCTTTTTTGTCAACGCGGCCAACCAGCGCTAAAGGGATATTGACCCATTGATAGGTTTTAATACCACCATGAACATAAGTCTGCAGCATAGCAAACTTCTCTTTTTCATAAAGCGGTCGTCCTTTAAGTTCTAGGCGAGGTGAATCAATATGAGCGCCAACAATACGAGTACCTTGCTCAAGGCCTTTTTTACCAATAACAATTAATGAAATAGTACGGTCACGATTGACGTCATAAAAACGAGCACCTGGCTTTAAGTTACTTTTTTCAGACAAACGCTTAAAACCTTGTTTCTCAGCACGTTTTATAGTTTCTGTAACAAAGGTCAATTCTGTTGGTGTTTGATAAATAAAAGTTTTGTAATCGGTCGCATATTTTTCAACGGCAACTAACTCACTTTCAGATAAATTTAGCCAGGTTGATGATGAAACTTTCTTTGCTTGATCTTTTTCAGCGGTATCTGCATAACTATGACCAGAAAGGGCCATAGTACTTATTATTGCGATGCTTGTTAGGGTTCTTTTTATGTTCATTATTATTTCTTTTGATTAATGGCTCCTGATTATAATAAAGAGAAGTAACGTCCCCTTACAAGGTTTATTCGTTTGAACAGATAGAAAATAAGATGAACGTCGGCATTTTAATCTCCTTATTACAATAAATGCTCATCGCGTTGATCAATATTACTCAGCACAATTAACTTTTGACATAAAGCAGCAAACAGAAACAATAAAAAGTGAACAACAAACAACACTTATTTGACATGAATAAATACTAAGAAAATACTAATACCACTCTGTTTTAATTAAAAAAGTAGATAAAAATAAGTTGATAAAAAGCAAGCTTTGTTAAAAATCAGTTGAAATTCGATCAACTCCATTATTTACGCGATGACTGAAGTAAATTTCCCCCGCTTATATGATATAAATACTGAGGTATTTACAATGAAAAGTGTTTCCACTAGGAAATCTTAAAAATAATAAAGTAGGATCTGGGTAAATGACATTAAATAAATCTCAAATAGCTAAGGCGCTGTCCATTGCTATTATTGGCTCAAGTGTTGCACTGATGGGCTGTGAAAAAGCAGACACAGCAAGCGACTCAGCAGTCGCTGAAACCGTACAACAACAAACAAGTTTATTACGCACTCAAAGTGAATCACTTGAAGCAGTTTATGCTGAGATGCGTGCTAAACAAGTCAGCAACGTTAGCTATAAGTTAAGTGTGACGATTGATAATAAAAGCGAAAGTTTTTCTGGCTCTACCGAATTACTCTTTGACTTAGTAGAGAACAATCAAAATGATTTAACCATAGATTTTGATGAAGGTACTATAAAGTCATTAAAAGTTAATGGCAAAGTAGTTAAGTTTAGCTATGAAAAATGGTTTATCACTATTCCTGCTAGCGAGTTAACTGCGGGTAAGCAAAGTATTACTATAGATTATCAGCGTCCTTACTCTACTGACGGCTCTGGTTTCCATCGTTTTGTTGACCCTAAAAATGGTGAAGTTTACTTATACACCGATTTTGAACCTTATGACGCGAACCGATTATTTCCTCACTTTGATCAACCTGATTTAAAAGCCAGCTACGAAATACAAGTGACCGCTCCCGCTCATTGGCAAATAATTAGCGCCACTCGCGAAACAACTATTAGCGAAAACGGTGATAACAAAGTATGGTCATTTCCTGCTTCAGCAAGATTCTCTTCTTATGTTTTCTCTCTTCATGCAGGTAATTACGCTGTATGGGAAGATGATTTTGAAGGGATGAAATTGCGTTTATTTGCTCGTCAAAGTTTAGCCGAATACGTTAAAACTGACGAATGGTTTATTCCAACCAAACAAAGTTTTGCCTTCTTCAATAAGTACTTCGATGTGCAATACCCTTTTGGCAAATATGACCAAATTGTCGCACCTGACTTTAATGCCGGTGCTATGGAAAACGTTGCTGCGGTTACATTCAATGAAGGCTATATTGCACGTGGAGAGAAATCAACCAGTGCTCGTATGAGTCTTGCTAATGTTATTGCTCATGAAATGGCACACATGTGGTTTGGTGATTTAGTCACCATGCGCTGGTGGAACGGCTTATGGTTAAATGAAAGTTTTGCTACTTATATGGCCAACTTAGCTATTGCAGAAGCCAGCGACTTTGAGAACAACTGGGATGTATTCTACTCTGGTACTAAACAATGGGCTTACCGCACTGATGACTCAGTGAACACTCATGCGATAGAACTACCGGTTGCTTCTACGGGTGTTGCTTTATCAAATTTTGACGGTATTACCTACGGTAAAGGCGCATCAGTATTAAAGCAGTTGCCTTATTATTTAGGTGAAGAGAATTTCCGTATTGGTGTCAGCAATTACTTGAAAAAGTTTTCTTACCAAAATACTGATTTAGAAGATTTTATCGGTGAATTAGGCAAAGCTGCAGGTAAAGATATGACCCAGTGGACACAAGACTGGTTATATAATGCAGGCTTAAACACCATCAAAGTTAATTACCAATGTAGTGACGGTAAGATTAGCGCGTTTGCAATAAACCAAACAGCACCAGAAGGTTACCCAACATTACGTGAACAACGTGTTCAAATAGGTTTATACAATGTTAGTGCTGATGGTAATGCGATGAACTTAACCTCTGCAACACCTATTATGTATAAAGGTGCGACCACTGAGATTAAGGCCGTGATAGGTCAAGCATGTCCTGATTTGGTTTATCCAAACGAAGCCGATTGGGGTTACGTAAAAGTAGATCTTGATGAAAAGTCATTGGCATCGGCACAACAACACATTAATGCGATTGATAACCCCACTATGCGCTTAATGCTATGGCAGAGTTTGTCTGACAGCGTCAACGATGCAAATTTAGCCGCTGACCAGTTGGTAACGTTTGCCATGGCTAATATTGAAGGTGAAAGCGATTATAACGTATCACGTAAAATTGCGAGTACGTTAACCTCGGCTTTAGGCTTCCTAACTGTTGCAACACGTTTAGAGCAAAAAGATTATACAGCGCTTTATATGGACGTTGAAAACTTATACTTACGTTTATTAGAAAATGCCGAAGCGGGTTCAGACTTCCAAAAACTTTGGTATGGCCGTTATGTTGGTGTAACGAAAACAACTAAGCATTTAAATCGCTTACAAAACATTTTGAACGGTGAAAAAAGTTTTGATGGTATTACCATAGATCAAGACAAGCGCTGGACATTAATTGCTAAAATGAACCGTTACCAACATGGTAATTACCAAGCATTATTGAGCACTGAAGCCAAAAAAGACATTACCGATTCAGGTGTTAAAAGTGCTATTTATGCAGAAGTTATTCGACCTGAGGCTGAAGTTAAAGAAAAATGGTTTAACATCGTTATTAATAACCCTGACAAACTAAAACTTTCTACCCTTCGTTATATTATGTGGGGTTTATTCCCTGGTGAGCAACAAGCTTTAGAAGCGCCTTATAAAGCTAAAATTCTCGCACACATTCCTAAATTAAATGAAGGAAGTGATTTAGGTTTATTAGAGTCTTTTGCCGGTAGCATGTTGCCGACACAATGTAATGCAGTCAGTGAAGCAGAATTAGCGCAACTGATTAAAGACTACAGTGGTATGAAGCCACAAGTGTTAAAGACAGTCAAAGCTAGCCATCAACAAATTGGTCGCTGTGTTAAAGCGCTTGAACTATTAAAATAATATTTCGTTAGCGTAATAAAAAGGCCTTATGTGAAAACATAAGGCCTTTTTTTATTTTATTTAATTTTATAAAAAATTAAAGCGTTAAAGCATAAGCTCTAGCTTTTTCTAGGTCTTCTGGCGTATCAACCCCTTCAACCACTAAACGAGTTTCTGCTACCGCAACATGAATTTTTTCACCTTGCCATAATACGCGCAGTTGTTCTAAAGACTCAATTTGCTCTAATTGACTGGCCGGCCATTGCACGTAATCTTTAATGAACCCAGCACGATAGGCGTAGATACCAATATGGCGTAAATAAAAATCGCCAATAGCAGCGATACTTTCCTCATTAAGAAAGCGATCTCGGTCATAAGGGATCGTCGAACGGCTAAAGTACATCGCATAACCGTGTTTATCTGTTAACACTTTAACCGCGTTAGGATTAAAAGCCTCTTCAACGTCATGGATATGCACAGCAAGTGTCGCCATTCTAGCTTGTTGCTGGTTTGTTCTTTGCTGGTCCGCTAGATTTCTGGCAACTTGAGCAATATTTTCAGCGGGAATAAAAGGCTCATCCCCCTGAACATTAACGATAACCTGATCATCGTCAAAGTTATAAATGTTCATCACTTCGGCTAAACGTTCGGTACCCGATTGATGATCGGCACGAGTTTTACAAACCTCGCCGCCAAATGCTAATACCGCTTCTTCAACCTGCTTATTATCAGTGGCCACAATCACTTGGCTAGCACCGCTTTGCTGGGCTTTTTCAACAACCCATTGGATCATCGGCTTACCATTAATATCGGCTAACACTTTTCCCGGTAAACGAGACGACTCAAACCGAGCAGGTATTACAACAATAAAAGACATTTAATTCTCCAAATATATTTAATTAGTCATTTTCAGTAATACGGCGCGCTTCACTTTCTAACAAGACCGGAATACCTTTTTCAATAGCGTAAGCAAGGCGGTCGAATCTACAGATCAATTCTTGTTGTTCTTTATTGTAATCAAGTTTGCCCTTGCATGCTGGACAAGCTAATATTTCCATTAGTTTTACATCAAATGCCATGTTTATTCTCTTATTTATCAGTTTATTTATTAGTTAACTTAGCGTGAATCTAGCCTTAATACGGCTCAGTTTATCTGCTTTTACTTTGTCAAATAGCGCATCTAAAAATGGCGTTATTTGTTTATTTTCAATATGGGCATCAACCGGTAAATACCACCAGTTATTTTTAGCAAAAGACGTACATTTTACCGCGTCTTTTTCTGTCATCAAAAGTGGAATATCGTCAGAAAAACTGACAAATTGTGCTTCATTATAATGCTGATGATCTTTGAAACCTACCGATGCTTCAAGACTAAAACCACTATCAACTAAGGTTTTAAAAAAACGGCTAGGGTCACCAATACCGGCGATAGCATTGATACACTTAGTGTTACTTTCGTTATCATTAAACTGTTGATAAAAATCAGTTAATGATAGTTCCTGCTTGGTTTTAACATTGACCACCATTTTTGCCATTAAAGTCATTGTTATTTGTGGTATACCGACTGGATAGACTTTATTATCGGTTGGCGTTGCGCCATTAAAGATAAGCGCGTCGACTGTTTTTAAACGCCATAAACCTTCACGTAATGGCCCTGCGGGTAATAACAAGCCATTTCCAAACACGCGTTTACCGTCAATAACAATAAGCTCAAAATCTCGTTCTAAGCGATAGTGTTGTAAACCATCATCAGCAATAATAACGTCGCAGCCTTGCTGCATTAACAACCTGGCACTCGCCACTCGATCGCCGCCAACCACAACAGGAATACCATGGCGTTGATAAATTAATAAAGGCTCATCGCCTGTTTCAGCTGCGCTACTGCTTGCATTGAGTAAATAGGGATAGTGCGGTGCTTGTCCGCCATAACCTCGACTAATAACGCCAACTTTCATGTTTTGTGCTAAGCATTGCTTAATTAAGTACAAAACCACCGGTGTTTTTCCGTTACCACCAATACCAATATTACCCACCACCACAACAGGGATGTCGATACCAAAAGATTTAAAAAAATACAGTTGATAGCATTTTCGTCGTAACGCGGATAGCAACCAAAAAATAACGGTTAACGGTAACAAGAACGGCACGAGCAGCCATTTTGCTGGGTGTTGAAAAAACCAAACCTTTTCAATTAAGCGCATAGCAAAATCTCAACCGTCATTTTATTCGCTAAATTGAAAGTTGTGTAATTTTGCATAAGCACCTTCTTTTGCTAATAACGTTTGATGATCGCCCTGTTCAAGAATTTTCCCTTGTTCCATAACAATAATTTTATCGGCATTTTCAATGGTAGACAAGCGATGAGCAATAACAATACAGGTACGATCTTTTTGTAAAACTTGCAAAGCATCTTGAATATGACGTTCTGACTCGGTATCTAATGCACTGGTTGCTTCATCAAGAATTAAAAAAGGTGCATCACACAATAATGCTCGAGCGATAGCAACACGTTGGCGTTGTCCACCAGAAAGTAAAGCACCATTATCACCAATATTAGTATCTATCCCGTCAACCATGTTTTCTGCAAACTCAAGCACATGAGCACTTTTAGCCGCAGCTAAAACTTCGTCACGACTGGCGTTGGGTTTACCATAGGCAATATTATTAGCGATAGAGTCATTAAATAACACCACTTGCTGAGAAACATAAGCAAACTGAGCACGTAAGTCTTTCAACTTGTATGAGGTAATGTCTTTTCCATCAATTAATACTTTACCCGCTGTTGCATCATAGAAGCGCAGTAAAATTGCACTGGCGGTTGATTTACCACTCCCCGAGCGACCAACCAAAGCTACTGTTTCTCCAGCATTCGCGGTAAAGCTTAGTTGAGTAAGCGCTAATTTTTCGTCGTTAGTATAAGAAAAATCAACTTGTTCAAAAGCAAGTGTTCCTTTGGCTTTCTCAAGTGATTGTTGGCCCGTGTCTTTTTCATTTTCTTGGTCAAGCACTGCAAAAATACTGACACAAGCCGCCATACCATTTTGAAAGTCACTGTTAACCGTAGTTAATAACTTTAAAGGTCTCAGTAGCATAGTCATACAAGTAATCACCGTTATGAAAATCCCTGGCGTTAAGCTTGCTTTCATACTTTCTAAATTGGCAACGTAAAGTACAAACGCTAACGCAAAAGAAGCGATAATTTGTATCAAGGGTACGCTGAAAGATTTTGTGGCCACCATTTTCATGCGCTGTTGGCGATTATGTTTATTTATCTGACCAAAACGTTCGAATTCACGTTCTTGTCCGCCAAAGGTTAAGACAACCTTATGAGCGTTAAAGGTCTGCTCGGCAGCAGAAGTGACTTCTCCCATCGCATTTTGAATTTTTTTACTAACTTGGCGAAAACGTTTCGAAACCACAGTAACAATAATAGCGATGATAGGAGTTATAAGGAGGAATATTGCTGATAACTGCCAACTGTTGTAAAACATAACCGCGAGAAAGCCAATCACCATAGCACCTTGTTGTACTAAGGTAAGCAACGCTTTACTGGTTGCATTAAGAACTTGCTCGGTATCAAAGGTCAGTTTAGAGATTAACGTTCCAGTAGACTCTTTATCATGAAAAGTCACCGGTAGCGCCATAATGTGTTCGAATAAATTTTGTCTTAAATCGGTAACTACATTATTACCCACCCAAGCTAAACAGTAATTACCAAAAAAATGGCAGATACCTCGGATAATAAAACAAACAATAACAAAAAGTGGGGCCCACTTCATAAAGTTAGGATTAGCATCAGTTAAACCATCATCGATTAATGGCTGTAACTGCGAGAAAAATAAAGTGTCGATACCGGCATAGCCAAGCATCCCTAATATAGCGATGACAAACCCTGCTTTGTAAGGTTTGGCATAACTCATTAAGCGTTTAAAATTTTGCCACGTTGTGGCTTGTGCGGCTACTTTGCTTTTACTTGCTAACATTCAGTCTCTCTGTGACTTCGCGATTAATTATTCATATCCAAGCCATTTTAGCGTTATTTCTTAGTTGCAACCAACTAATAATATTTACAACGTTAATTAGCAAACCAATATGGATTGATATGCAGACGATAAGATTGAATTTCAAGGGCTTGTTCGGTAATGTTTATGCGGATCATTCCATGCTCAGCAGTTGCATACGGCGTTACATTAAGCTGATGATAACGTTTAAGTACCGCTTTATTAGGCATCTTCCATCGATTCATAAAACCCGCACTAAAGATAACGGCCTCGGGTGAAACCGCTTTAATAAAACGCGTACTTGATGAGGTTTTAGAGCCATGGTGCGGCGCAACAATAACATCAGCTTTTAACTGATTAGCGATTTCAGTATTAGCGATTTCAGTATTAGCGACCAGTATTTTTTCAACTTTATGAGGAATATCACCCGTTAATAGCACCTTATATTTACCATCAGAAATATGGATCACGCACGAATTATCATTTTCTTTATCTTCAAGAACCACCGGCCACAACACAGAAAAAGTGAGACCTTGCCAAGAAAAATCATCGCCTTGTTTACAACTGTACATGTTAACAAAACTATACCTGCCAACATCTTCTACCGGTTGATTATATTTGATGTGCTTAACGATAATTTTATTTAGCGCCATTTTTTTATCGATAAAAGCCAAGCCACCAGCATGGTCGTTATCTGCATGACTTAACAGTAAATAGTCAAGAGTGGTCAAACCTTGATACTGTAAATAAGGAAAAACCACACTTTCTGCCAAGTTAAATCCACTGGGGTAACTTGCCCCAGTATCGTATAAAATAGCCTGCCCATGCCTTTCAATAACAACCGCTAACCCTTGCCCAACATCAAGGACATTTACTTGCCAATCATCATTTTTTTGTTGGTCATTAAAAAACATATAACTCAATAAAAAAGTCAGTAATAGCGCAACAGCCAGTACTTTTTTGGGTAAGGCTAAAAAATAACTGATGAAGCATAAACCGCTGATTATCAAAATAATCATTAATGTCTGATGGCTAACGTCGATAAACAGCCATTGTTGGCTCGATAAGTAACTTAGCCACTGCCAAATAAACGTTAATGATATTAACGATAACTCAAGAAAAAACATAGCCAGCGTTTCACTCAAAGGCATAGCAACCACAGCCAATAAACATAACGGAATAGCGGTAAAGCTCATCCAAGGCACGGCAATAATATTAGCAAGTAATGCAGAAAGAGGCAGTTGATGATTCAATAAAGCCGCCACGGGCAACATAAATAATGTTAAGCCTAGCTGGATAATAATTAGAGAGTGGAGCCAGGCTTTTATTTTGTCAACTTGACCATCACCCGATGTTAACAGTAACTTTCGACATCGCCAGATAACCAATAATATCAGTGATACCGCATAAACGCTTAGCCAAAAACTGACACTAAATAGACTAAAGGGTGATATTAATATAATGCAAACGATACTCAGTAATAACCAACGTATTATTGTTAATTTAACCCCCACGAGCTTAGCGCAAATAAATATTTGCATCATGATCAAGGCACGTAATGTGGGTAAAGAAAAGCCGGCCAGATAAGCATAAAATAGTGCGACTAAGCTACTAAAAGCGAAAGCCACGATACGGCTGTTCTTTTTTACCAACCATAACTTGCCTTTTTGAGTTAACAGTAAGTAAAACGGACTATAGCGAAAAAACATCAACATGAATCCAAAAGCACCACTGGCAATTAAGCCTAAGTGTAAGCCAGAAATAGCCATTAAATGCTGTGTTCCTGTTGCTTGTAAAACTTGCCATTGCTCAGCCGTAATTTTGCCACGCTCGCCAAAGGTAAGAGCAAAAATAAAATGGTGCAGCTCGTTTGTTAAAGTCAATGAGTCTATTAATGCATTGAGTTGCAGGTACAATTGTTGACGATAACTAGGCTGCGCTGCTATTAATTTATTTTTTGCTGAATGTTTTACATAGCCAGTAGCATGGAGTTCCTTTTGTCTTAACCATGTTTGATAGCTAAAACCGCCAATATTTGCAAAACCATGGGCAGGTTTTACTCGCACCGTAAGTTGCCATTTCTGGCCTTGGTTAATCTTAGTAACTTTTTTTAAGTGATCCGGTTTAACAGACTTATGATCCCAACGCAGACGAATATTTATCTTTGATTGAAGTTTTTGTTGATTGACTTCTTCAACAACAAAATTAAAACGTGATACTTGTTTAACCCTTTCATCCTTGTTTGTTTTACGCGTTAATGACTTTGGAATATTAGCAACCACACCTCTTACCGTTAAGGTTGTACCGAAAAAATCATCTGTAATTAGGCTATTAACTTGCCATATATTTTGATAAACGAAGCCAGCATAGAGTAACCAAGCACAGCCAAAAAAGAGCCCACTATAACTCCGTAACCTTTTGATGAGACAAAAAATGACAGCAAAACAAAAACAAATATAAACTTGCGAAATGTCTGGTACTATCGGTAAGAATAGTGACAAAATAGCACCGATAAAAAATGTAAATAGCCACCGTTCCATAGTGATTAATTTCCGTATCTGTCTAATCGATAAATAAAGCCTAGATAATATAAGTAAGTATATGCCTAAAAAACTCTTCAAGCGTTATATGCCGGATCACAACACCATAAAAAATAATAAACATTTAAAAATTTTTGGTGCGTCATTGCATAACCCCAACTTATGGCATTTAAACCGTAATTCTGTCGCAAAAGCTTTTGCCGTAGGTTTATTTTTTGCCTTTATCCCGGTACCTTTTCAAATGGTTTTAGCTGCTGGTGTTGCTATTATAGTACATTCGAATTTGCCACTTTCTGTTGCACTCGTTTGGATAACTAATCCGCTCACAATACCCGCAATTTTTTATGGCTGTTATATGGTTGGCATCTGGCTACTAGGCCGATCTGAAAAAGAATTTGTATTTGAAGCGAATTGGCAATGGCTGGTTGATAGTTTATCAACTATTGGACCAGCATTTTTACTTGGCTGTGGCGTGCTAGCGGTACTTTTCTCGCTAATAGGTTATTTTGCCATACATGGTCTATGGCGATATTCTGTTATCAAACAATGGAATAAACGTAAAAGTAGAAAGTAAAAATCTGCTCTAGTCTCGCGTTGGTGATAAAAATTATCGGTTAATAATATAAAAGTGAAACCCGCTACATTTGTCCTAACACCTGCGCTGGCTCAACTTTAGTTGCTTGCCATGCGGGGTAAATAGTCGCCAGTAGACTCATCAGTAAAGCAGTACAAACAGTAATTACAACGTCAGCTTGGCTTAAGTGAGTGGGAAGAAAGTCGATAAAATAGATATCACCTGATAACACTTTTACGTTAAGAAGTGTTTCTACTGCAGTAACAATATCAGTTAAATTTAATGAGATAACAATACCTAACACTGTCCCCACTAGACAACCCACGACTCCATTAACCAGTCCTTGAAACATAAAGGTCATCATTATAACGCTCGCCGGTGCTCCCATAGTTTTTAAAATAGCGATATCACCTTTTTTCTCATTGACTGCCATAATAAGCGTTGAAACAATATTAAAACTTGCTACCGCTATGACTAATATTAAGACAATAAACATCACTAATCGTACAAGTTGTATATCATTAAAAATATGGCCGTGACTTCGTGTCCAATCATAAATGGCAACATAAGTATCATCAAAGCTATAAGCAACATCACGTGTTACCTGGGGCGCTTGAAAAACATCAGCTACTTTTATGCGAATTCCCTGAACTTGCCCCTTCGCGAGATTAACCATTTTTTCGGCATGCTCAAGTGAAAGATATACAGAGTTTTCGTCAATCGTACCGCCAAATTTAAAAATGCCAACAACTTTTACTTGGTGCTTAACCGGCACCGGAAATTTAGCACTCGCTTGCTGGTTACTTTTTTGGGCAATAACACTCGATAGTAACAATTGTAGTGAGTCGCCTAATTCAAGTTGTAATTTTTTTGCAACTCCCGAACCGATAACAACACCAACCGTAGGGTTTTCGGTATTTTCATTATCAACGATCGCTTGCCAGCTGCCAGCAATCATATAATCGGCAATGGTAGAAACTTGCTGTTCTAACTTTACATCGACACCACGCACAGCAACGGCTTTGAGTTCACTGCCATGTTGCATCATACCGGTAAGTTTTATCACAGGTGCAGCGGCTATCACTTGTGGATGTTGTTGTGCTTTCGCCACGTGTTTTTGCCAGTTATCTATCGGCGTATTAATAGCAATTAGCTCACCGTGAGGAATAACCGACAGCAAATGTTGCGCTAATGCTCGTTCGAAACCGTTCATTGCTGAGAGCACTATAATCAATACCATTACACCAAGCGCAATACCGATAGTGGAAGATGCTGAAATAAACGAAGAGAAGCCATTACCGTTTCGGCTACGCACATAACGTAAACCTAAAAATAAACTTAATGATTTGGTCATTTAAAAGCCTTAACTTTCAAGGGGCGCTAACCGGCCGTGCGATAAACGTAGTTGACGATCCATTCTGGCAGCAAGTATTAAGTCATGGGTAACAATAACAAAACTGGTGTTTACCGTTTTATTAAGGTCACGTAATAACTGATATATTTGCTCTGCGGTATCAAAGTCTAAATTACCTGTTGGTTCATCAGCTAATATTAATGAAGGTTTAGTCACTAATGCCCGAGCAATAGCGACACGTTGACGCTCACCACCAGAAAGCGCGGAGGGCCGGTGCTCAAAGCGGTGACTTAACCCAACCTGTGTGAGCATTTCTTGTGCGGCAGCTAGGGCCGATTTAGGTGAATTCCCGCGAATCAGTAAAGGCATTGCCACGTTTTCTTGTGCTGAAAACTCCATCATTAAATGATGGAATTGATAAATAAAACCAATATGTTTATTGCGAAATTTAGCACGTTGCTTGTCAGATAACTGGTGGATATCAACACCGCTAATAAAGACCTGCCCTGAAGACGGAGAATCTAGTGCTCCAGCTATATGTAAAAAAGTACTTTTACCACAACCAGAGCTGCCCACTATAGCAACAAGTTCACCCGCATCTACTGACAAATCAAGCCCGTCTAAGACTTTGGTTTCAATGCTACCTTGATAATATGACTTTGATAATTGCTGACAAAGTAAACCTTTACTCATTTCGTAAAACCTCGGCAGGCTCTGTTAAAGAAGCCTGATAAGCGGGATATAATGTAGCAATAAAACTCATCGCTAACGCTGATAAAACAATACTAAACACATTGTTCACTGATAGTTCGACGGGCAAAGACTGCCCTGCTCCCAATAAATTAACACCGAGAAGGGTAAATATAGTGTTTAAATTTAAGGTTAGTATGGCGCCAACCACAGTACCGATAGTGACGCCCCAAAAACCATTAACTAAACCTTGAGTAATAAATATTTTTACCACGCCAAGACGATCTAGCCCAAGTGTTTGTAAAATACTAATTTCACCCTTTTTTTCGATAACAACCATCACTAAAGCAGAAACAATATTAAACGCGGCAACGGCAATAATTAAGCTCAACATCAACCACATCATATTTTTCTCCATGCGCACAGCAGAAAATAAAGCGCCTTGAGTATCGCGCCATGTAGTAAAATCATACTGTGGATATTGTTGTTTTAAACGTTTGACCACATGCTCAGCAGCAAAAGCATCATCAAGATACAAACGAAGTTTTTCAACGCCATCACCTCTTTGTCGATGAAGTTTTGCGCCATCTTTACTGTGAATATAAACCAGTCCTTCATCAACTTGTGAGCCAACACTAAAAATACCAGCGATGGTAAAAGTGCGTTGCACCGGAATTCTCCCCATTGGGGTAAAGACGGTTTTATTAGGCAGTGTTAGACGTATTTTATCACCCAAATCGACATCAAGTTGCCTTGCTAACGACTGTCCGATAACAATGGCAAAGCTCTGTGTCGATAGATTATCTAAATGTCCTGATACCATAGAGTTGTTAACAATATTGTGCTGCTCGAATTCAGGCATGATTCCTTGAATGAGTACACCGCGTAATGCGCCAGAATTAGCTTGTATGAGTGCTTCACTTTCCAACAAAGGAGTAACTTTTTTAACTTTAGGCGTAAGTAATAATTGTTCACGTAGGATTTGCCATGTAGGTAAAGCATTGTTTTTGTTTTGCTGAGGTTGATTGGCGACGACAATATGGGGAACTAGACCCAATATTCTCCGTTTTTGTTCACCTTCTAAACCGTCCATAACGGAAACAACGGTGATCAATGATGCGACACCCAGGACGATACCGACAATGGAGAAAAAAGTGATAAAGGATACAAATCCAGAACTTTTACGGCTACGACTATAGCGTAGCCCAATGAAAAAACTGACGGGTTGAAACATTAATTAAACTTCATCTTATGTTATTCAGTAAGAGAACTATTACTCTAGTTAAGTAGCCACAGCATAGCACAGTCAATGTTTTATTTGGCAGCAATAAAGCCAACAATTAATATTGATAAAAATCAAAGTTAAAAATATTACGATTATTTTCAGTTAGTTAAATAAAAAAATAAAAAAATCATCAGGCTTAATGTACAAAATAAAATACGGCACTGCTGATACATTATGTAAAAATTCATGTCCAAATCTAGTAAAAAGCCCTGTAACCCTTTAGTATCAATGCGTTTACCATTTTATAACCATATTCTTTACTTAATAATAATGAGATTACCATGAAAAAAATAATAACAGGTGCAGTCTGTTCTTCGTTATTGTTGCTTGCCGCTTGCAACGACAATCCAGAAAGCACTGAGACAACTAAGCAAGAAATGCCTATCATGCAAAAAACTGCATTAGCTTCAGGTATCGACAAAGCAACAATGGACTTATCCGTTCGTCCACAAGACAACTTTTATCGTTATGTAAACGGTGCTTGGTTGAACGCTAATGAAATCCCTGGAGATAAAACGTCAATTGGTGCCTTTTATGACTTACGTGACGAAGCTGATGACAATGTAAAAGTAATCATTGAAGAATTAGCAGCAACAGAAAATTTAAAAATGGGCAGCGACGAGCAAAAAGTAGCTGACTTATTCCGTTCATATATGAACATGGATGCACGTAATACTGCAGGTATGGCTCCTATCCAACCATTATTTGATAGCATCAATGGTTTAAAAGACAAGAATGAACTTGCGACATTTTTTGGTGAAAATCAAAAAAATGGTGTAGGTAGCCCATTAGCGTTTTATATCAGCGTTGACGGTAAAGACTCAACTCGCTATGCCACTCATATTTGGCAAACAGGTTTAGGCTTACCCGACAGAGATTACTACTTTGATGAAACCGAACGTTTTGCCGCATTACGTAAAGGTTATGTTGCTCATATTGAAAATATGTTCAACTTAGCTGGTTTGAAGAACGGTAAAGCTGCTGCGCAAACGGTCATGGCAATTGAAACTAAATTAGCAGGTTTTCATTGGACAAAAGTTGAAACTCGTGACAGCAGTAAAACTTACAATAAATTCGATGTCGCTGACTTAAACACAGTTACTGATGCATTTAACTGGAATGCTTACCTTGCTGCTCAAGGCGTATCAGCCCAAAAAGACATCATTATTAACCAACCTTCATTTGTTAAAGGTTTTGGCGAAATATTTGCAGCAACCTCATTAGCTGATTGGCAAACTTACTTAACTTTCCATACCTTAAGTAACTTTGCTGGTTCTTTAACCGCTGACTTAGATAATGAAAACTTTGACTTTTATTCTCAGCAGTTAAGAGGACAAAAAGAACAACGTCCAATGTGGAAGCGTGGTGTTGGCGTAGTTAACAGCAATTTAGGTGAGGTTATTGGTAAAGTTTATGTGAGCCGTCACTTTAAGCCCGAAGCTAAAACCCGAATGACACAACTTGTTGAAAACTTACGCGGAGCATATGGTGCAAGTATTGATGAACTAGAGTGGATGTCTGATTCAACTAAAAAAGCTGCCCATGTAAAACTAGCAAGCTTTGATCCTAAAATTGGTTACCCAAATAAGTGGGAAGATTACTCCGCACTTGTTATTAAAGGTGATGACTTAGTGGGCAATAAAATGCGTTCTGGTAGTGTTTCTCATCAAAAAGAAGTCGCTAAGTTAGGTGGTCCAATTGATAAGCAAGAATGGGGCATGACGCCGCAAACTGTTAATGCTTATTACAATCCAACTAAGAATGAAATTGTTTTCCCTGCAGCCATATTACAACCACCATTTTTCAACTTAGCTGCTGACGATGCGGTTAACTATGGCGGTATTGGCGCGGTTATCGGTCATGAAATGGGTCACGGATTTGACGACCAAGGGAGTAAGTATGATGGCGACGGTAACATGCGTAACTGGTGGACTGAAGCAGATTTAGCGGCCTTTAAAGTTCGCACCGATGACTTGGTAAAACAATACGATGGCTATTCAGTATTTGAAGACTTAAATGTAAACGGTTCTTTAACACTGGGCGAGAATATTGGTGATTTATCAGGGGTAACTATCGCGTATAAAGCTTATATTGCTTCATTAAATGGTAAAGAAGCACCGGTAATTGACGGACTAACTGGCGATCAACGTTTCTTCATGGGCTTTGCTCAAGTATGGCGTGGAAAAAAGGTTGAGAAATCATTACGTAATCAAGTAGCAACTGACCCTCATTCACCTGGTGAGTTCCGTGCATTAGGCTCTTTATCTAACATGCCTGAATTCTACAAAGCGTTTAACGTTAAAGAAGGTGATGCTATGTATATCGCCCCTGAGAAACGTGTAAAAATTTGGTAAGCCAATGGCTTAGTTAAATAACGTTATTATTAGAAAACACTAAAATGCCAACAACTATTGTTGGCATTTTTATTACTGAAAATTCCTTGCCTTAGATTCTATTTATCAAAAACATAAAATCAATGGTGTTTAATGCCGCTAGATATTGTAAATAATTAAAAATCTCGTAAACTAATGCAACGTAAACGTGTTTAGGGAATAAGGTGAGAAACCTTGACTGTTCCCGCAACTGTAAATTGTAGTGACTTAAGAGTTGCCAATGAGTCAGCATACCTATCCACAATAAAATCACCACCATTAACATCAATAAAATCGTGCGGGAATACACGGTAAATTGCTATTTTTTAAGGGACCCCCTTAACGTTAGCCTTGCCTTTTCTCCTCTTTAAAATGACTATAATTATCAATAGGAATACTCATGGTTGACGAAACACAAAAAAGTGAAAAACACCAAGCACGCATGCAAAAAGTAAAAGATAAAGTTGATGCAAGAGTTGATGCTGCCACTGATGAACGCGGTATATTAATTGTAATTACAGGTAACGGTAAGGGTAAGTCAACATCAGGATTTGGCACGCTAACTCGCGCAGTAGGACACGGTCTAAACGCAGCAGCCATTCAATTTATAAAGGGCACTTGGGCTTGTGGCGAAAGAAATGTCCTAGAAAAGCTCGGCGTACCTTTTCACGTGATGGCAACAGGGTTTACTTGGAATACACAAGATAAATCAACCGATATTGCCGCTGCTCAACTTGTTTGGAAAGAAGCAAAGAAACTATTAGCTGACGAAACCATTGATGTTGTGCTACTTGATGAACTGACTTACATGCTGTCGTTTAAATACCTTGATCTTGATGAAGTATTAGACGCCATCGCTAATCGCCCGCCTATGCAACATGTAATAGCCACAGGCCGTGGCGCACATCGTTCACTCTTAGAATTAGCTGATACGGTTAGTGAAGTGCAATCGATTAAACATGCTTTTGATAATAATATAAAAGCACAAAAAGGTATTGATTGGTAATAACTCAGCCGTGTTGATACCAACTACGTCATGCTGATACCAACTACGTCATGCTGAATTTATTTCAGTATCAGCATGGCGAAATGACAACCTAAAATCGAGCTTTCATGTGTTACACGCATAATGTTTGAGATTGATCTCTTCAGATCACTTTTACTACAAAGACGACCTATCTTAATTTTAATAAGTAGTCCGCTTAGCCACCACAGCGGTCGTTCATCATCTAATAATTAAAGCTTACTTTGATAAGTATTGCAGAAGTTAGCTTTTGGTTTTTCTTTAGGTTGACTGTTCGCTCAGGCTGTGTAAAAACACTCAGCTTACAATTTTTATGCAACGCTATGTAAATTCAAAGGTAGTTTGACACCAAACTTACTACAGATTTAAATCTACAGAGCCTTTTGTCGTTGATATTTCCAAATTACGCAAGTTCAAAATAGTTTTCACACAGCCTGCGCTATCAGTTGACCTTAATATTTATGTATTAAAGGTTCGTTAAGCTTTTCTGCCCTTATTGGTTTGTTAGCTGGCATTCACCCGGCAAAAAGTGCCGCTAAATTAGCCCCCATAAAAGCGCTGCGCACTGAATGATTTATTCAGTGTTATCGGATAGACAAAGTTATTTACCTACTTTATTCATAAGCTGTTAGTTTTTCATTAACGTCTACATCATTGATCTATATCAACGTCCTTCCAAGAAAAAATAGAATCCTCAAGTAAGAACAACTAGACTAAAAATCAACCTAATAGTGGAAAGCGCTATGTGTAATTTTTTTGGAATCATCTGCTTTTTAACTTGTACTGCTATCCCAGCAGAGTCTTTGATATCACCAGAAAAATGCTTATCTATACAATTTGTAGATATCAATAAGCAAGAAAAAATTCTAATACTATTGAGACTTTACTCATGGTTTTGATCAGCGCTTTAATTAATTCAACTTAAAAAAGTAATTAAGGAATAACAATGAAATACATTCTATTCACTTTACTTATCGTTTTGTCATTAACGCTATTCAGTTGTGATAAAGGGGTTGATTCCCCACGAGGATTTAGCCTGCCTAAAGGTAATATTGAAACAGGTAAAACAGTTTTCTTAAAGTACCAATGTTTAGCGTGCCACACACTAAAAGGTGTTGAGGACTCCAGTATTGTAAAACAACAAGATATCTCTGTTTCCCTTGGAGGTGAGAAAACTAAAATCATAACTTACGCTGAATTAGTTACTTCAATAATTAATCCATCTCATAAATTCTCCAACCCGCATTCGCCTAAGGTAAGAACACCTGAAGGAAAATCAAAGATGAAGGTCTTTAACGATGTTATGACCGTGACCGAGCTTATTGATTTGGTGTCCTTTTTACAGCCAAATTACACATTAAAACCTTATCAACAAACCAGATATCAGTATTATCCACACTAATCCTTATGGGAGCTAAAATGAATATTAAATTTTTCGGTGCCACTCGTGAAGTCACGGGTTCTTGCTATTTGGTGCAAGTAAACAACAAAAATATACTTATTGAATGTGGGATGTTTCAGGGCTCTCATGAGCATGAAAAACACAATCACGACCCCTTCCCTTTTGATGTTAGTGAGCTAGATGCGGTGATTGTCAGTCACGCACACCTTGACCACACAGGTCGATTACCCATGCTCATAAAAGAAGGTTTTCATGGTTGTATCTATACTCATAATACCACGGTAGATTTATGTAAAATTATGCTCCTAGACTCAGGCTATATTCACGAAAAGGAAGCCCGCTGGGAAAATAAAAAACGTGAGCGTAAAGGTTTAGCATTAGTAGACCCCCTTTATACGAGAGCAGAAGCGGAGACAACCTGTCAGTATTTTAAAGGACTTACCTATGATGCCGAGTTAGAAGTATGCCAAGGCGTTAAACTAACCCTTAGAGATGCGGGTCATATTATTGGTTCGGCTATTGTTGAATTAGCACTCACTGAAAACGGCGTTAGTAAAAAGATTGTCTTTAGTGGCGATTTAGGCCATAAAAACGCCCCTATTTTACGTGATCCGTTCACGATTAAACATGCTGACTTGGTCATTATGGAAAGTACATATGGTGACAGATTACATCGTAGTTGGCAGGATACTTGGCAAGAAATGGGTAATATTATTGCTAATGCTAAAAGTAGTAAAGGAAACATATTAATTCCTGCTTTTACCGTTGGCAGAACACAAGAGTTACTTTATGAATTTAAGCAACATTTTGAGGAGTGGCAATTAGGCGATTGGCAAATTTTTCTCGATAGTCCTATGGGAATAAAAGCTACTAATGTTTATGCCAAGCACCGCGAAGTTTACGATAAGAAAGCAGTTGATGTCCAACTACAAGATGATGGGATATTTAATTTACCTAACTTGCACATGTCAGAAACAACTGAATATTCGATGAAAATAAATCAAATATCTTCAGGCGCCATTATTATAGCGGGTAGCGGCATGTGTACAGGGGGGCGAATTAAACACCATTTCAAACATAATATTTGGCGTGAGAATGCTCATGTGCTTATTGTTGGCTTTCAAGCTAGAGGAACATTAGGTCGATCGCTTGTTGATGGCTGTGAACACATAAAGTTGTGGGGAGAAAAGGTACAAGTTAAAGCAAATATTCACACCATTGGCGGATTCTCTGCACATGCTGACCAACAAGGCTTACTTGAGTGGTATCAAGGCTTCGAAAACAAACCACCTGTAGTTCTCGTACATGGGGAAGTAGAAGCCATGGATATACTTGCGCAAAAATTAAAACATCAATATCAAGTTAATGTTACGCAAGCAAGCTATAAGCAAAATATTATTATTTAAAATGAAGGAGAAATTTATGTATAAGCATATTTTATTTGCCGCAGAACTTAATGAGTCGAAGAGTTATATCGAAGATAAAGTCACGCAACTACAAGAACTCACTCAGGCAAAACTGAGTGTTATTCATGTAGTTGAGCCTATACCAAACGCTTACTATGCTGGTGTATACGGTACTATGCAG
>NZ_JACGVM010000015.1:0-109433 GCF_014077195.1 Colwellia sp. BRX9-1 | reverse complement strand
ATTGCGCCTATTTCTATTATATAAAAAATTCTTTTATATAAAAAATTCTATTATATAAAAAAAGCCACAATAGTGGCTTTTATAGAATGAAATAACGTCTCTTGATTAGCTAATATTATCAAGTAGTTGCTGAGCATCAAATTGTTGCTGGGCATCGCCCTTTGCTACTACATCTTGTAATATTACTTCGGCGTTTTCGTTATCTCCTATTTCAATATAAACTTTCGCTAAATCTAATTTAGCTGCAATACCGTTATCATCTTCTTCTTCTGCGGCGTTATCACCAGAAAACTCAGGGAACTCATTAAGCCCGACATTAAAGTCAGTTTTATTGTAGGGCTCTTCGTCTTCTGTGTCGCTTAAACTATCTGATAATAAAGAGTCAACAGAGACAAAATCATCTTCATCATCATTGTCAAAATCAACATTTAAATTATTATCACTATCGAGGTCATCACCAATATCTAACACATCATCTAAGTCAACATCGAAATCATCTTCGCTGTCGCCTTCAATGTTAATCTCATCATCGGTATCAGTAGCGTCTAAGTCAATGTCATCAGCATTGAAGTCAGTTGAAAAGTCGAGATCATCTGAAAGTGTTGTCTGATTTTCTTCTGCTATGTTTGCCAACAAGTCATCAAAGTCAACATTATCGAGTGCTTCAATCTCATCAATCTCACTATTGTCATCATCGTCAGAGGTGTTTTCATCGGCTAATAAATCAGCTAATACATCACTATCGGTATAATCAGTTGCTTCTTCTGCCGCTAGTTCATTAACTTGTCCATCAATAAGTATATCGTCACCAATATCTAAATCATCAGCGTTTGAGTTGTCACCCTCAGCCACCTCAGCTAAAAGTGCATCTATGTCTAAATCATCTGACAAGTCATTATTTTTATTGCTATTTTTTTCGTTTATACTTTCGTCATGACTTGCATGAGTATCATCAACTAATTCTTCGGTGTCATCTTTAAGTAGCTCACTAAAATCTACCGATAAAAATGGCGCTACGTATTCATTGGTAAAATTATCGATAAGCGCTTTATTTTCATCTTCTGTAGTCTCAGTGTCATCTGCAGTTTCATCACCCTGAATATCACCTAATAAACTATCAATATCATCAGGGTCAGTTAACGCTATATTTTCATCTAAGTTATCAGCAGCCATTTCATCAAGAGGATCAATGATATCATCGGCAGTGATAGGTTTTGTCATCTGCTCTGGGGCTGACATTGAATCTAGCAAGGCGTCGATGTCATCAGGATCTGATATTTCAAAATTTTCAGCTTGTTCATTTAATTCAGCAACGGCACTTTCTTTAACCATTGAATCCATAAGTGCGTCGATGTCGTCTGGGTCAGTTAACTCTGCAGTGCTATTATCAGTTGCATCCTCTACTGGCTCTGGTTCTAGCTCAGGCTCTGGTTTTGGCGCTGCGGCGGCCATTGAATCCATCAGTGCATCGATATCATCGGGGTCGGTTAGCTCAGCCGAAGCATCTTCTACTGGCTCAGGCTCAGGTTTTGGCGCTGCGGTGGCCATTGAATCCATCAGTGCATCGATATCATCGGGGTCGGTTAACTCAGCCGAAGCATCTTCTACTGGCTCAGGTTCAGATTTTGGCGCTGCGGCGGCCATTGAATCCATCAGTGCATCGATATCATCAGGGTCGGTTAACTCAGCCGAAGCATCTTCTACTGGCTCAGGCTCAGATTTTGGCGCTGCGGCGGCCATTGAATCCATCAGTGCATCGATATCATCGGGGTCGGTTAACTCAGCCGAAGCATCTTCTACTGGCTCAGGCTCAGATTTTGGCGCTGCGGCGGCCATTGAATCCATCAGTGCGTCGATATCATCAGGGTCGGTTAACTCAGCCGAAGCATCTTCTACTGGCTCTAGTTCAGATTTTGGCGCTGCGGCGGCCATTGAATCCATCAGTGCATCGATATCATCAGGGTCGGTTAACTCAGCAGAAGCATCTTCTACTGGTTCTGGCTCAGGTTTTGGCGCTGCGGCGGCCATTGAATCCATCAGTGCATCGATATCATCGGGGTCGGTTAACTCAGCCGAAGCATCTTCTACTGGCTCAGGTTCAGACTCAGGTTTTGGTGCTGCGGCGGCCATTGAATCCATCAGTGCATCGATGTCATCGGGGTCGGTTAGCTCAGCAGTACTATCATCAACTGCATCGTCTACGGGTTCTGGCTCAGGTTTTGGCGCTGCGGTGGCCATTGAATCCATTAGTGCATCGATGTCGTCTGGGTCGGTTAGTTCTGTTGCAGCTTCTTCATGTACAGATTCAATTGCCTCTAAAGCACTATCGTCGTCTTCGTCGCCAATGTCGTTTAATAAGTCATTCAATAAATCTTGATCTAATTCACCACCTTCTAATGCTTCGCCTGGCAGCTCTTCTTTACTTTCATTGTTATTAATTTGGTCTTTATCCGCTGGAACGTCGTCATCATCGTCATCAAGACCTGAAAGTAAGGAATCTAAGTCGCTTTGGTCTAACTCACCACCTTCTAACTCGTCGCTATCAAGTGATATGTCTTCTAAATCATCTAAATCATCGAGTCCGTCCAAGTCATCTAGATCATCATCTAAATGAATAACATCATCGTCATCATCTAATGAACCTAATCCATCATCTGCGTCGTCAGCAAACAATGAATCATCTAAATTAAGTTCATCCTCACCTAGGTCCATTGAAAGTTCATCATCAAGTGATAATTCATCATCAAGCGATAATTCATCATCAAGTGAAAGTTCGTTATCTAAAGCAGCAAGAGGTGCTTCAGCTGTGTCTGCTGGTTTGGCTTTTTCTTGAGCAACAGCTTTTGATTTTTTAGGCTTAGCTACAGCTTCAGTTTCTCCACCTTTTTGACGGCGCAAGAACCAAAATACAAGACTCAAGACAAAAAATGCTGGTAGCGTTGACATTAAGATCTGAAACCAAAGCTGCGAGGTTATGCCTTCATTTTCAAGTTCAGCTTTTTGCTTCTCTAATAATAACGCTTGCTCACTCGCTTCTGCCATTTTCAATAGTTCTTGCTGAAGTGACATGATCAGTGCTAATTGAGCGTTTTGTTTTTCATCTTCTATAGTTGAAGCTTCTTTAAAAACATTCAGCTGCTGATTCACCGTTGATATTTTTTCATCAACAACTGCATTTTCTTTAAGAATAGCCTGCAAGCCATCAATTGAATCTAAAACATCATTTTGGATAGTTTCTAAACGAACGGTTTGCTTAGAGTTTATTTCTTCAAGCTGTGCATTGATTTCTTTTTTAGTCGCGTCTAAATCTTCCTTTTTAATGGCAAGTTCAGCAGGAGGAACAATTTTTTTCTTAACAGTTTTAGCAACTTTCTTTTGCCATGTTTTATCATCAGAGGTTGACTTACTTTTTGCCGCAAGAGGATTTATGGCACGCATCTCACTAACAGACGGCAATTTTAAGTACTGGCCATTGTTAAGATGGTTTAAGTTATTTTCTTTAAATGCTTGCGGATTTTTTTGATATAACGCCTGCATTACTTGATAAACAGACAAAGTAGGGTCTGGACGAACTTTTAAAGCAATGTTCCACAGGGTATCTTTTGAGGTAATAGGCCCGTATTGATCGTACGGAAACATATCCGTCGCCTTGGGGCCCCGAATACGAATACCGCCTTCTTCAAAGGCGAACAAAGAAACACTATACGTGGTAATGCTTATAAATATTACCTGCCACAGGCACAGGCGTAATAATCGATGCATCAAGTTTTCCTAATTATTTTTATTTACTGCCAATTGTTTGGCACTTCAAGCCTAGAGAAAGTAAAGCAAATTTTATTCCAACCCTACACCTGCTGTTTATATCATAGCAAGTTAATACACATTTTTTTAGTAATAATGAAACAAAAAACTCGTCGTTAACTATAACGACGAGTTTTGATTTTTCTTTAATAAATCTTAAGGTTAACTCAACTTTAACGCTAACTCATTTATTAAAGGGATGTTATGAAAGGTAGTCTTTAACCAATAATTCAGCAATTTGTACACTGTTTGTTGCCGCACCTTTACGTACATTGTCAGCAACAACCCACATATTGATCCCACAACTATGACTAATATCTTCACGAATACGACCAACATAAGTGGCATCTTTTCCGCTTGCATCGCCTATCTGTGTTGGAAAGTCTTCGTCATTACGACAAACAACAATACCTTCAGCTTGCTCAAGCAAATCTTTAACTTCTTCTGCTGAAATCGGTGATCCCGTTTCAATATGTAAGGCTTCACCGTGACCAAAGAATACCGGCACACGAACCGCGGTTGGATTAACAAGAACGTTTTCATCGCCTAGAATTTTTTTCGTTTCCCAGACCATTTTCATTTCTTCTTTGGTATAACCATTATCCATAAAGACATCAATTTGCGGGATAACATTAAAAGCGATTTGACGAGGAAAATGTTTAGTCTCAACAGGTTTTCCGCTTAACAAGTCTGCAGTCTGCTTAGCTAATTCGTCCATTGCTGCTTTACCACCACCAGAAACTGATTGATAAGTAGAAACATTAATACGATTAATACCAACAGCATCATAGATAGGTTTTAGCGCGACCATCATTTGAATAGTTGAACAATTAGGGTTAGCAATAATATTACGGTTTCTATAATCAGCTAATGCACTTGGGTTAACTTCAGGAACGATTAGCGGAATATCTGCGTCGTATCTAAACTCAGAAGTATTGTCTATAACAATACACCCTGCTTCACCAGCAATAGGAGCAAACTTAGCTGAAATTGAGCCACCCGCAGAGAAAAAGCCAATTTGCGCTTGACTAAAATCAAAATGGTCAGCATCGAGTACTTCAATACTTTGACCATTAAAGTCAATAAATTCACCTGCTGAACGAGCACTCGCCAACGGGTATAATTTATTGATTGGAAAATCACGTTCTTCTAATATTTCAATGATGGTTTTACCCACCAAACCTGTAGCGCCTAATACGCAGACATCAAATTTCTGTGCCATGTCACTCTCTCTTTGCTTTGAAGATTAGTACTTTATATACGTTAAATAAGTTACTTTTTAAGAAAACCAAGATGATGTGGCACATCACTCTTGGCTTGATTTGTCATGCTTACTTTAACCGCAGAAAACTCCCTGCGAGCCGGATAAGTTTTCCGAATGTGGTCAAAGCCATGACTTAAAATTGTTTCTCTGAAAATTCCATCATCACGACGTACATCGTAAACCATTTTTACGAGCTGGTTTAGTAGTATTTGCTCGAACGGTTGATTAATTTCAACTTCGGTTATTGAGGCGCGTGGTAAAAAATCACTTAGGTGCTTTTCTATCGGTATATTCAGTTGTTGACATAATGCCTGATAGAGCATTTCTGTACCACGTGCTTTTCCTTCTAAGCTATAACCTGCAATGTGCGCAGAAGATATTTCAGTGTAGGCAATAAGTTCATGTAATATATTAGGTTCATTTTCCCAAACATCTAAAACAACTTTCAAACCATGCCCTTGTTTTTTAAGCGCCAGTAACGATTTATTATCGATAACTTCACCGCGACAGGCGTTAATAAGAATTTGCTTTTCGTGCAGTTGCTTTAAACGTTTTTCATTGAGTAAGTGAAAAGTTGGCTGTTCGCCATTTTCAATGATGGGAACATGCAGTGAAATGACATCACAAGCTAAAACATCATCAAGTGATGAGTAATGGCGTTGGTCTTTAGTATTATTTGTCTGTTTTGCGGCGAGTAGTGGATCGCAAATTAAATACTTAATACCCAGTGCCGATAATTTTTCACTTAAACGAGTACCGGTATTACCCCCACCAACAATACCTACGGTTAACGAGAACAAATCAATTAAGTAACGTTCGGCTAAGACAACCAAGGCACTGATCACATATTCTGCAACAGAAATAGCGTTACAGCCTGGCGCTGCGGTAAAAGTAATGCCCCGTTCAGTTAAATAACTCTGATCAATATGGTCAACACCGATTGTTGCCGTACCAACAAACTGACAAGTTGAATTGCTTGCTAATAGCGCTTGGTTAACCTTAGTAATCGAGCGCACTAATAAAACATCCGCACTTTTGACCTGTTGAGCGGTTAACTCACGACCAACAAATGGGTGTAATTCACCTAGGTCGCCAAAGAACTCTTCAGCAAAAGGCATGTTTTCATCGTAAAAAATCTTCATGGTTTATAAACCTAAAGTCATTATTGATCTGATGAGGGTTATTGTATCTTAAATGCAAAAAAGCCACTATAAAGTGGCTTTTTAAATAACAAAATAATACTGAGTCTTTTAGATGTAACCAAACAGAAAAACGCGGTTAATTATATTCAAAGCGTATTTCTGATTTAGTTAAACACTAAATGACAAGGTATCGTTGTTTGTCATTATTTATATTTTTTCATCACTAAAGTAGCGTTAGTGCCACCAAAGCCAAAGCTGTTAGACATAATCAAATTAAGTTCAACATCACGTTTTTCAGTAACAATATCTAGGCCTTGCGCTTTTTCATCTAAGTTATCAACATTGATAGACGGAGCAACAAAACTGTTTTCCATCATCAGTAATGAATAAATAGCTTCATGAACACCCGCCGCGCCGAGTGCATGACCCGTCATTGCTTTGGTTGCACTAATTGCCGGTGAATCTTTACCAAACAATTCTTGAATTGCGCCAAGCTCTTTAACATCACCAACAGGTGTAGAAGTACCGTGAGTATTTAAATAATCAACTTTGCCTTCAACACCTTGCATGGCTTGTTGCATACAACGTACTGCGCCTTCACCACTTGGAGCGACCATATCGTAACCGTCAGAAGTTGCGCCATAGCCAACAATTTCAGCATAGATATGTGCACCACGAGCCAAAGCGTGTTCAAGTTCTTCAACAACAACCATACCGCCGCCGCCTGAAATAACGAAACCGTCACGGTCAGCGTCATAAGTACGTGAAGCAAGTTCTGGCGTATCATTACGACCCGCAGATAAAGCGCCCATACCGTCAAACATCATCGCTAGAGACCAATGAACTTCTTCACCACCGCCAGCAAAAACAATGTCTTGCTTGCCCAGTTGAATAAGTTCCATGGCGTTACCAATACAGTGTGCACTCGTTGCACACGCAGAGCTGATTGAATAGTTAACACCTTTAATTTTAAAAGGTGTTGCTAAACAAGCTGAAACGGTACTGCCCATAGTTTTAGGCACAGCATAAGGGCCAACACGGCGAATACCGCGATTACGGAGTGTATCCGTGGTAATAACAATATTTTCTGAAGACGCGCCGCCTGAGCCAGCAACAATACCGGTACGAACATTTGATACTTGGTCTTCAGTTAGTTTGGCATCATTAATGGCTTGTTCCATAGCGATGTAAGCATAACCTGCTGCATCACCCATAAAACGAAATGCTTTGCGATCAATATGATCTTTAGGCTCAATCGTGGGCTTACCCCAAACATGACTTTTTAAACCAGCTTCTGCAAAGCTTTCAGATTTACTAATACCTGAACGGCCTGCTTTAAGAGATGATAAAACTTCTTCCGCATTGTTACCGATACTCGATACAATGCCTAATCCGGTGATCACTACACGTTTCATTTGAATAACCATTTAAAAATTGAAAAATCAGGCATATCATACAGAAATTTGCCCACAAACTGGTCTGCTCAGTGTACACGTGTACACTGGTTTTTACAATTTTATGACAGACACATTTAATTCACGTTAAAATACTATCTTTAGCGCTTGAAAACCAATGGATTTAATAAATACTTGTGATTAAACAACAAAAAAATTTAAATACGCCGCTTGAAAGAAAAGGCTATCAAATTAGACCCATTATTAAGCAACCCGAAAGTGTTGCCATTATTGGTGGTGGCATTGCTGCTGCCTGTGTTGCTTATGCATTGACTCAAAAAAATATAAAAGTAACACTTTATTGTAAAGATAAAGAAATTGCCCAAGGCGCTTCGAGTAATCATGTCGGTGCGTTATTTCCACTCATTCATCAACAAGTTGATGACATTAGCTTGTTTTACCAACAGGCATTTTGGCATGCACTAAAATGCTATAAAGACTTACACAGCAAAGGGTTTGTTTTTAGTCATGATTGGTGTGGCTTACTTGAAATTTCCTACAAAACAGCTTTAGAAAAAAGACAAAAAATTTTCGAGCAAACCAACCCTTGGTCAAAAGAATTAATTACCAGTATAAATGCAGAGCAAGCATCACTATTAGCCGGTATTACACTTGAACACGGGGGGTTGTTTATGCCCAGCGCTGGCTGGATAGCGCCCGGTGAATTAGTTCAACAGCTATTTAATGCAGCACAGCAAACTCAGCAGTTGTCGATAAAAAATCAAGTAAATATTACCGCACTTAACCAGCAAGACGACAAGAGTTGGCAGCTAACAACAAGCAAAGGCACAATAAATGAAAAAGTTGTTATTTTTTGCGGCGGTGCTGAATCTATTAAACTCAATATTATTGATGAATTACCACTGAGTTCTGTGCGTGGTCAAATAACGAATATGGCAACGAACGAGCAGATCAAAAACTTATCTACCGTTATTTGCCACAAAGGTTATCTAACACCTGCACACCAGCAACAACATTGCATCGGCGCGACATTTGAAAAGGACAGTTTCGATATTGTGGCAACAGATGCTGGCGATCAATATAATTTAACCATGTTAGAAAAGTGCCTGCCTAAATTAGTATCATGGCGCGAACAAGACGTTACCTCGAGTAAAGCTCGTTTACGCTGTATGACACCAGATCACTTACCTGTTGTGGGCGCTATGCCTGATATAGCCCAGCATAAAAGCAACTATGCCCATTTAGCAAAAGATAAAAACTGGCGTTATCAAGAACCTGCACCTGTTATTAAAAATCTATACGTACTTACCGGCTTGGGTGCTAGGGGCTTATGTACAGCGCCGCTATTAGCCGATATTTTGACTGCTGATTTAACGGGTGGCGAATATCCTGTTGGCAGACAAGAACTTTTTAACTTATCACCCAACAGGTTTGTTATTCGCGATATTATTCGTCGTAAATATTTATAGTCTTTAATAAAGGCTGTTATGACTAAACCGATACAAATGATTGTTTAAGGTCTAGCCAATAGTCTTGTACTATTTTTCTATCTTGCGGGCTCAATTCGGTACGGGCTGCTTGCAATTTTTCATCGATACTTAGCGCAAGTTCTTGAGAGAGTGCTTGCGACTCATCACCAAATTCAATAACAGATAAACTGATAAAGCCGCGTAAATAGCTGCTGGCAAATAATTGGTCATCACTGTTATCTTGATCAAATAAATTATCTAAATATAGATAAAGGGCAGCAATATTTTCAAACGATTTTTTTTCTTCAATTGACATAATTCTACTTACTGTTAAGTTTTAAAAAATTTATGATTAGTTGTAAACATAGATTGAAAGCCCATTATTGTGGACTTGCTACCGGGTATAATACTTGATCATTGTATCCTGTTATTACCGGTAAATACCCTGAAAGCTCGATATCTAAATCACTATCACCGGTATCAGCAATTAAGGGTCTTGATGCTAATGCTGTTAATTTCGCTTTTGTCGCTATAATTAAAATATTATCTTTGCCGATGGCGCGGACCACTCGTGGACTGAGCTGTTGATTACCTCGACCAAATATATGACCTTGTCCACCAATTAACGTGATCACCAACTTAATTGTTTTATTATCGGCTTTCGCTAAGGTTATCGCTTGCCATAATTGCGGCTCGGTTACATCACTGGCAATTAAGTGTTGCTGTTCAACCAGATCAACGCCCAGTAAAGTATTATCTAGCGCCAACTCTTCCATTAAAAAAGCGGTGGTTGAGCCTGAGCCAATCACAAAAAGCTCATCATCCATTTCATTAATAACATGAGCAGCAATGTCTTGCAGCACTAGCTCATCAAGTTCTTTGCCACCAGATTTAACCGCTTGAACATAGCGTAACTCAGCCGGAATTTGCATTTCGCCATAGCGTTTTGCTTTAACAATACCTTCTCGAAATAACGATTCGTCGATATCCATAACATCAGCTTCGGTAAGGGTAACTAACTGATTAGTCAGCATCATCTCTACTACCCGCCCCGCAGCTTTTGGCGTAACGGCATAGACACCTGAGTGAATTTTACAGCCCGCAGGAATACCTAGCACAGGAAATTTGTCGCCAACAATTTTACAAACATTGCGGGCAGTGCCATCACCACCAGCAAATAATAATATATCTACGTGCTCTGCTAACAAGGCTTTTACAGTATTTTCAGTGTCTTCTGCCGTGGTATGTTCAGGCTTATCGGTTTGAAAAACAACTTGGGGTTTAAAACCAAGTGCCTGAGCGGCCATCTCTCCCATAAGATCATTAGCACAATAAACGATAATGTCATCTCGATAAGGTAGAAGTATTGACAGTGCTAAGCTTGCTCGCTGATTTGCTTTTGCGGTAGCTCCAAGCGCTAGGGCTTGTTCTGCAATGCCATCTCCATCGCTTCCTTTCAAAGCAACACTGCCGCCAATGCCAGCAATAGGATTGATAATAAAACCAAGTTTAAACATGAGTAACAGTCTCTGAGTGATTAAATGTTGCGTTGGCAGAAAATTGGGTGATATTCAAAGGCAACGATACGTTATAAAAATTAGCCAGTGCGTCAATAAATGCTTGAGCGCGAACAGGAAACCCTTGATGCAAATATTGTTGCACTTGCTGAAAAACATTTTCTTTAAAAGTAATAGTATCGGCAGCCGCACCATTGAGGTTGTCAGCTGAAACATTAAATTTTTTCCCTGCTGCCACACTAAAAGCCCACTCAATTGCTTGTGGTTTAATTTCAACCCGTTCAAATGTTTTCTGTTGCTCCGCATCTCTACCATCAGGCATATACCAATAACCAAAATCTTCTAATAACCGACGTGCTTTTCCAGCCACACACCAATGTGATACTTCATGTAAAGCACTGGCATAAAAACCATGAGCAAAAATAATTTGATGATAGTCACAGGCATTACTTGCCGGACTATACAAAGGTTCGTCGTCGCCTTTGATCAAACGAGTATTGGTGCTGGAACTAAATGTGTCATTAAAGATTTGAATTAAATCTTGGTAGGGTTCTGGCATTTTTATATTCTGGCATATAGGTAAAAAATAGACGAGGTATTCTAACCAAAAGTCATTCGGCTTGCACTGGCTATTTTAGCTAAATAAAGCATTTAGATAATGAAATTAAATGACGGTAATTGGATACTTTTCAAGGGTAATTTTTTAATTATAAATGTTTATTCTTTTATAACGACATTGCGCTTTTTATTTGTTATGTTGATGTAACAAATGCAAAATTATTGTTAAGTAGACACAAGGTATCTGTGTAATTTCTTATCGGTTAAATAAGCATAAAAAGGATTGAATATTACATGGATAGGGAATTAGTTAACTATGGATCCAATAAATGGACTTAAGCTCAAAGCCTTCTTTTTAACAAATAGTGTCGTAAGTAATATTGCAAAAAATGAAGTTCACCACTCTACCCTACAGTTTACCGACCTAGTTAAAACCTGTGGTATTGATATCACGTTAGCAGAAACCTTACCTAATAATGAGCTAATAACAGTTTTTGATTTGATTTTTATTGATTTACAATTCTATATTTTGACAGATAATATTCCAATGGAAATACAGCAACTTACCTCTAGAGTACGGGTTGTTTTTTTTAATGCTACCGATAATTTATGTGATGAAAAGCAACTGTTGATATCGAGCATTGCTGGGATATTTTATCAAGGTGAACGCATTGACATTATTTTGCGTGGTATTACAAGATTACAAAAAAATGAGCGATGGTTTAAACGAAAAACCATGAATAGTGCGCTCAGTGAGTTACTTGTTAAAGTGAGTAAATTAAATCAACTCCCTGCAAATCAACAGCAACAATCAATAAGCTTACCCAGCCTGACACGACGTGAGAATACCATCATTGGTTTAGTTTCTCGTGGTGCAAAAAATCAAGAAATTGCTGATCAGCTTCACATTAGTCCCAATACAGTAAAAACGCATCTTTATAGTATTTTTAGAAAAACCCAATCAAGAAATCGTATTGAACTGATCAGTCGGACACAGGATTATCTCTTTACTGCGAATTAATATCATCAGCCCTAAATATGATACAAACTAAAAGGCCAGTGATTAATCACTGGCCTTTTAGTTGTTGCGAACAACGATTAAACGTCAGCACGCCATACATTTCGTGCGATGCCTTTAATGACTAATTCAGTGATCGCTTTTTCAATCGCTTGTTGCACACAAACATGCATAGGTTCGTTATCACTATAACCGCCTTCCATTTCAGCTAAACGTTTAAAACTGATATAACGGAAAAATCCAGCGCGTACTTCTTGGCTCAGCACTTTTTTACTGGTAGATACCGACACAAGCACTTGCCCAGTGCGCACATCAACCGCACGCATATAAACGGTGATCTGATCTTCACGATATAGCTCTGAAGCACCAATGCCAAAATATTCAGCACCAAAGCCTCCAGTTTTAGTATTGGAGTCATAACTGATAATACCGCCTTCAAGCAGTATTTTAGCGGTGGTCAATGGGGGTAATTCTATATTTTCTGTCGCTTTGTTTGCTTGATTAGCTGCGCGGGTAATTTTTCGTTCAGTTAATACATTTTGTAAACCTTCACGCTCTACCGGTAAAAACCAATCAGAGTCACTTAACGCCTGCATCAAAATAGAGGTAGCGCCTTGAGTTACCGCAGTAGAGAATGAACTGACATTAGCTTGCGGTTTGTATTGTCCTGTTTGGTCTCGATAAGCATACACTGAAACGGCTATTGGTCCTTTAGGTTTAGGTAAAGCCTTTAGTTCTTTAAAACTTTCTAACGGCATCATTTTTGTTGCTAATGACTGCTTAGGAGGAAATAAATTACTCGCTGAATCCAATACACTACAGGCCGATAACAGGCCAACTAGGGTCACGATTATAATTTTTTTCATGGTTTATCCAAACTTCGGTATTTCAATTATAGTTATTTTACCTGTTAATAAATCAGTGATTTCGATAGTAATGCTGTCACTGTTAGCAGATAAAATATCAATTTGATAATCGCCACTAAAAAAAGTGGTATCGCCTTCATTATTAAATACCGCACTTTCACCTAAAACAGTGTCTTTATATTGACTGACAATATCGCTAATTGTTGCCCGTTCAATAGCATCTGATACTTTTTCTTCAAAGCTTTTTTTACTCTGTTCGGCTTTATGTTTATTTTGTGCTTGTGCTTTACTTAACAAAAAGCTGCCGTTTAATGCACTACCACCAAAGCTTGGATTAATGGGTGTATAAACTAATTCTGAGCTCATTGCGTAAGCGCTTAAGCTAAGGTGAATCGCTAAAGCTAATATTAATTTTTTCATCGCTACTTTCCTTATGACTAAAAACCATTCCCAGCCATATCAATATTATTTCGACTATATTGAGGCTGCGACATTGCATCGATTAATATAAATATCGCTTGCTCTACTTTTTCTTTGACCGGTGATTGGCGTCGCCCAAAGTAAGTGACATAAATAATACGACGGTTAAGCACTAAACTAAGCTTAGTGCCTGCTCTGGGTACAATTTGTTCTATTATTTGAACATTTATACCTTGCGTGTTTGGTACGTCATGCCATAACTGACTAAATTTAAAGTAAAAATCATGTCCTAAACGACTCTTGGTATTATCAAGGAGTAACCCCCCTATTTCGACTTCACTAGACGCATGGCTAGAAGGCGAAAATAACGATAAAAGGATGATCAAGATTAAAGATATATATTTAAGCATATTAAGAGACATAAAAAGGGGCCTGTGGCCCCTTATCCAAATTTAGATTAACAAGTCATTACTGCTGTACAATGACCGCAGAATTCCAATCACCCATTTGCGTGATAGAAACTACGCCAGAATCACTAATAAAAGATCCCTCAACAACGTTGCCATTACCCACTTGGCTTATGTTAAATGCAATATTGTCGCCGCCAATAAGCATAGCGCCGCCATCAGTTCCATAGATTAAGTTTTCATCACCTATTTGTTCGATACCAATTTCGTGGTTACTGCCTTCAACTAGAATATCTAATGAGTTTAATTCGCCATTTTGAGCAATATCTATGGTATTCGCATTACTACTAAGAATAGTACTTAACACCACTACCGCGTCATTAGCAAAACCCGTTTGAGCGATTGAAATTTCATTTTCGCTTGTGGTCAAGACATTGTCATCAGCTGAAGCTTCTAAAACAGCAACATTTTCGTCGCCAGATTGCATCACGTCAATGTTATTGTTATTACCATTAAAGTTAACAACGTGGCTTTCATTTAAGTTACCCACTTGAACAGAAGTGTATTCATTATTAGTACCAATAGCGCCAATATAGCTGCTGTTACTATCGCCTACTTGTATATAGTTAAAGTCATTTTCATCACCAATAACATCAAAGCTAGCCGTATTTCCATCACCGTTTTGCATGATGTCAGTGGTGTTAGCATTACCGATATAAAGTCCTGACTCAGCGATATTGTTATCACCTTCTTGATCGATAGCAATTTCGTTTTCATCACCAGCAACTGATGCGATAGTAACCTGATTTCGAGCGCCATCTTGCTCTATTTCAAGTTCGTTTGCATCACCTTCAATCGCTGATACCCTTGTCACATTCCAATAACCATCTTGAGTGCTTTCAACAGTATTGCTGTCACCGGTAATAGTGGTGAGGTAAGTTTCATTCCATTCGCCATCTTGGACAATATCGATAGTGTTATCGGCTCCGGTTAGTTCACTATTGATAGCCCAATGACCGCCGTCACCTTGATCTACAGTGATTTCGTTGCCGTCACCCACAACCTCATTAACAACACGATTACCAATACCCAAATAACCAGCGCCCAGCTGACTTACTTCAACAAGGTTATTATCACCGGTAACGTTATTTTCTGTTTCGTTGATATCACCATCTTGATCAACGTACAGTTCATTATTGTTACCAATAAAGGTACCAACAGCTAAGTTTTCAGCGCCTATTTGCATGATCTCTGCGATATTGCCTTCACCGATCACAGTAAAGTCAGTACCATTGACATCACCCTCTTGAAAAATAGTCGTTTCATTACCTAAATCAGTACCTACCGTAGAGCTTTGTGACAACATAATCACATTCCCTAGAGCATTGACCATCAGATCGGATTGAATAACAACCGTACTTGTAACTTCCTTGGTATCTTCACCGGCAAAAGCCGTTTGATTTAAACCTAGTGCCATAACAATGGCGCAAGTGATTAATGATTTATTAAGTTTCAAAATATATCCCTATTTTTATTTTTTATTTGAGTACACAATTTACTCACAATGTTTTTAATGGATAAGAAGCTTGTTGTCTTACCTGTATTGGCGTTTTGTATTCCCATAACTGTTTAACAATAATAACGAACAGTACCAAAATAATAATTTTAAACTTAATTTCAATAAGTTAGCCATAAAAAAAGTTATATACCTTACAGTATTTAACCAGCCTGGCTTATTGACTTAATCGCTAATTTGATAAATATCACCTTAGCGTTCAAAACGATAAAAAATGGTAAATAAGCACTTTGAATACGTTTCTAATTAAAACCATAAGAAACCCAAACAAAAACTCTATTCGTTTTACTTCGTTGCATTAAAAACTGTACGTTGTTTAGTAACAAATATATATCACCCTATTTTACCATTCCAATAAAAACATTAAAAAACAATAAGATAAACAGCAACCCCAAGTTAAATATACGTTAAAACCATGTTAAAACATAAGTACTAACAAAAAAGGACTAGTTAATAACTTCTCAGATTAAATACAGAAAAAGTAGTAAAAAAGTCGTAAAAAATCTCAAAAAAATCTAGCTAAAGTAATGAAAAAGTCGTGTTTGTTACATTTTAATAGTCACACCTCTATTTTTATGATTAAAGTAATAAGGTTGCGTAAACCCATAGCTAGAAATATTTAGAAAGAAAGGAATTCAGCCTAATAATTATCTGTAGGCTACACATAATTTAATTAACGATTAAAAATAAACATGGAGCAAAACATGAAAGCAAAATTATCAGCTTTAACATTGGCGTTACTGCCTTTGTTCGCTAATGCATCACTAGACCTTAGCTCGAAAGAAGGTCTTACTTATAAATCAGACTCAGTGATTGTTGTCTATAAAGATAGCGCATCTAAATTTGACCGTCGTGCTGCCCGCAGCATAGTGCGAGCTAAAATTTCTGATTTAAACAATGACGAAATTGATGATAAATATCGCAACTTGAAAAAAGGCCGTATCGCGAAATTTACCCTTGATAATATTTCAGTCAAAAGTGCACTTGAAAAACTCCGTAAAAACCCAGCTGTCTTATATGCTGAACCTGATTATATTGTTCATGCAAGCGTAACACCTGACGATAGTAGCTTCGCTGACCTTTGGGGCATGAATAATACCGGTCAAGGTGGTGGTGTTGCCGATGCAGATATCGATGCTCCTGAAGCATGGGATATATCTACGGGTAGTCATGATGTGATCATTGGTGTTATTGATACCGGTGTTGATCATACACACCCTGATTTAATGGCGAATGTCTGGACTAACCCTGCAGAAATATCGGGTGACGGTATTGATAACGATGGCAATGGTTTTATCGATGATATGCATGGTATCAATGCGATTACCGGTGTGGGTGATCCTATGGATGACGCAGGTCATGGTAGTCATGTTTCAGGTACGATTGGAGCAACAGGCAACAATGGGCTAGGTGTAGTTGGTGTTAACCACAATGTATCTATTATAGGTTGCAAATTCCTTAGTGCATCGGGTTCTGGTAGCCTTTCTGACGCATTAACCTGTATTGATTACTTCGTTGATTTAAAAAATAATGGCATAAACGTACGTGCTACTAATAACAGTTGGGGCGGAGGCGGATTTAGCCAAGCACTTTCTGATGCAATTACTTCGTCTGAAGAAGCTAACATCTTGTTTGTTGCCGCCGCAGGTAACGATGCATACGACAACGATGCGCAAAGCAGCTATCCTTCTGGCTACCCGCATGATTCAGTCTTAGCCGTAGCAAGTACAACGCGTACTGATAGTATGTCTAGTTTTTCACAGTGGGGCTTAACCACTGTTGATTTAGGTGCTCCAGGCTCTGATATTTTATCAACAGTACCCGGTGGTGGCTACGCATCATATTCAGGCACTTCGATGGCGACGCCACATGTTACCGGTGCGGCAGCATTAGCCTGGTCAGTAAACCCTGAACTGAGTGCGATTGAAATGAAAGCACTCTTAATGAGCTCTGGTGATGATAACGCTGCACTTGCAGGTAAAACAGTATCAGGAAAACGCTTGAACGTTAATAATGCACTAAACGATGCGGATCCAACACCTGGTTTTACGCTTGCAGCAACACCAGGTTCAAACACTATTGAAGCTGGCGAAACAGCAACTTACAGCTTTAATGTTGGTTCTGTTGCCGATTGGAACGGTGAAGTTAGCTTAACTTTAGATGGCTCACTTGCTGGTGCAACATTATCAACAGATACTGCAACGCCAGGTGCAACATTTGAACTGAGTGTACCAACAACAGCGGAAACACAATGGGGTGAATATACTTTTGTGGTAACGGGAACAAGTGATGATTTAGTTAAAGCATCTACTGTTCGCTTAATGGTTAATCCACAAGGGTTGAACGAGTTTACTTACACGAATGATGAGGTTATTAGTATTCCTGATAACAATTCAGAAGGTATTTCTTCAACCATTAATGTTGCAGATGAACTTACCGTTTTTGCTTCTGATATTTATGTAAATATTACTCATACGTGGATTGGCGACTTAACCGTCATGTTAACATCTCCTTCAGGGACTACGGCACCACTGCACAGTGCATCAGGTGGCGGCGACGATAACATTGATAGTACCTTTAGCTCTTCAGCTTTCAACGGCGAAGTAGCCACGGGTGACTGGATATTAAGTGTTGCTGATAATGCAGCGGCAGATACCGGCACATTAAACAACTGGGCACTGACTATTACTGGTATTGGTGAAACACTTCCTAGCGCACCACAAGCGAGCTTTACTTATCAAGCAGACGGTCTAACCGCTACGTTTACGGATAGCAGTACTGATAGAAATGACGATATGGTTAGCTGGGATTGGAGCTTCGGTGACGGTGCTATATCGAGCGCACAAAACCCTGTACATACTTTCGCTGCAACGGGTAACTATGAAGTTACACTTACCGTTACAGATAGCGAAGGTTTAAACACTACAGAAAATATGCTGGTCACTGTTTCATCAGTAAGTATTGAAGCCGCAGTTAAACGTGCATACAAGTCTCGTTTAGGTCGCTTACGTGTTGATATTACTTGGGAAGGTACTTCAGCAGATAGGGTAGATATTTTCCGTAATGGTGTAAAAATTGATACGGTAGAAAATGCGGGTATTTACCGTGACCGTGAACGTCGCACAACAGGTAGCCAATTCGTGTATCAAATTTGTGACGCGTCAACAGCATGTTCAAATGAAGTAACCGTTAACTTCTAAGCTTAATTTAACAGAAGATGACTAGGCAATAAAACGCCAGATAATAGTTATAACACCGATATATTAAGTAGTAGATACTGATGTTCTAGCTAGCTAAAAATCCCTAACAATTAAAACAGTTAGGGATTTTTTATTTTAATAAGGTGTTGATATTCAGTTAAATAATGTAAAAAAACACTGAGCATCAAGACGGTCAGTGTTTTATATTTAACAGATACTTTATTGAGTTAACGCTAGAAAAGATTAAACATCATCTTCAATGTTATCTATGCCTTTTGTGCGTTCTATACTCTCAAGCTTGTGATGAATCGCCGCTTTAATCATCATATAGGCACTGATGGGTGCAGTAAGTAATAAGAATAGCGAGATCAATATTTCTTTTACGCTAAACCCTGTATGAGTGGTACTAAAAAAGATCATCGCAGCAGTTAGCAAGGATGCCATGCCGAGTGTTGTAGCTTTAGTGGGTCCATGAAGTCGCATAAAAAAATCTGGCATTTTTACTAAGCCAATAGAGCCAACGAGTACAAAAGAGCCGCCAATTAATAATAATATTGAAATAATCCATTCTGCCATAACTTACCCCTTACTCTATAATATCGCCACGCAGCAAATACTTACATACCGCAACAGTACTAACAAATCCTAACATAGCGATTAACAGCGCTGCTTCAAAATATAATGCAGTGCCCATACTCATACCGTATAAAATGATCAATGCGATTGTATTGATATACATCGTATCGAGTGCAAGTATTCTATCGGGTATAGAGGGTCCCATTAATAAGCGCCATACATTTAATAATAACGACAAACCTATCATAGCAAAAACAATTGAAATTACAGTTTCTAACATTGAAACATCTCCTTAAGAGGCGCTTCATAACGTTGTTTAATCATTTTTATTAAGGCCTGTTCATCTTTTAGATCTAAAACGTGTATTAGCAAAAACTGTTGTTCAAGCTTTTCACCTTCACTTAAGCTTTCTCTCCAAGGGTACACTTCCGCACTGACAGTGCCTGGCGTTAATGACACCGTACTTGCCAAAATAGTAATGGGCAAACTGTGTGTTAAGTCTAATGGTACTTTAACAAACCCAGGTGTTAGTTTTTTAGTGGGCCCTAATATTAAAATAGCAACCTGAACATTGGCCGTAATAATGTCATATAAAACCAACGCTAAATGGCGCAACGCTAAACCAGGCTTAATAATGATGGGTTGCTTTGTTCTAAACGGGCTAGTCACCAAAGGAATGACTATCGCTAAAGTAGTGGCTAAGAAAATATGCCCTGCTGACAAGCTGTTATTTAACACCAACCAGACAGTAAACAGTACCAGGCTCATTAAAGGAGCGGGTAGCCATTTAAATCGTGTTTCTAATCGCATTACTGTCCTCCTGAAAGGATAAGTTTAATGTTGTTATTAAAATCATGTAACTGGGTAGCTGCACCAATAGCATACTCACTTAATGGTCCAGCAAAAATAGTCATTAATGGTGCACCAGAGATGAGAATAAGCAAGGCGACTAATTGCGCTGGATGAACACGTTCTTGCTTTGTATCAGTGGTTATTTTAGCATGATGATGCCAAAACAAAGTGCTACCTGCTTTAGACACAGCAAATAATATAGCTAAACTTGCAAAAAGATATATTGGCCAAAACACCAAGGTATATTCAGCATTTAAAGTTGCTTTAAGCAGCCATACTTTTCCAATGAAACCAGACAAAGGTGGCATGCCTATCACCGCAATCGCTGCAATCAAAAAACAAGCGCCAAGCAACTTTGGCTGAGAAACAGCAGAGCCTGCAGAAATACGGTCGGCAACATCACCACGTTGGCGACCAATTAAGTCAGCTAAAATAAAGAGTGCTGCTGTAACCAACGTTGAGTGCACTAAGTAATAGATAGCTGCGGAAGTTGCTTCAATAGTTTGTACCGCAACTAATGCAACCAAGGTACCCACCGACACAATCACCAAATTAGCGATTAACTTTCTTAAATCTTTACTGGCTAAAACACCTACCGCGCCCATAGCAATTGTAGCAAGCCCTAACCACCACAACCAACTTTGCGCCATATGAGTTAATTCACCCGCTTCATCACCAAATATAAGTGTATAAACACGCATCATTGAATAGACACCCACTTTGGTCATAATGGCAAATAATGCCGCGACAACAGGTATTGCTGTTGCATAAGTATTAGGTAACCATAAATGTAGTGGTAGCAAAGCGCCTTTTAAAGCAAATACCACCAATAATAACATCCCACCAATTTTGGCTAAGTAAACATCATCACCTTGTAAAAGTGCTACTTTCTGAGCCATATCAGCCATATTTAGTGTACCTAATACACCATATAAAATCCCTAAAGCAATCAAGAAAATCGCTGAGCCAACTAGATTAAGGATCACGTACTGCAAAGCAACTCGGGTATTTTTTTTATCTCCACCATGCATTAGCAACGAATACGAGGCGATAAGTAATACTTCAAAAAAGACGAATAGATTAAAAGCATCGCCGGTTAAGAATGCGCCGTTGACCCCTAAAATTAAAAAATGTACAAGTGGATGAAAAAAACTCCCTTTATCATCATCTCCTGCACTCGCATATAACACACAGACAACACCGAGCAATGTCGTTAAACACACTAATAATGTCGAGAGGGGATCAGCAACGAGTACAATACCAAAGGGTGCACTCCAATCGCCGATAGCATAAACCTGAGTACCATCAGCTTGGACTTTGAGTAGTAAAGCCAATGAGGCGGCAAATGTAAAAACGCTGAGTACGACAGAAGCCACTCTTCGGGTACTTTTATTGGAGCCAAAAGGAGGCATCAATAAAATAACACCCGCGAGTATCGGCAATAAAATCGGTAAAAAGGTCAAATTCTGGATCATACGTTTACCTTTTTATCTTTTTCTGGCTGGCCATCTACATGGTCACTGCCTAGATCTGCTCGCCCTCTGATAGCTAAAATAACCACAAAGGCAGTCATTGCAAAACCAATAACTATCGCGGTTAACACTAAAGCTTGTGGCAATGGATCCGTATATTCTGAAGAGGTTCCAAGCACCGCAGCATTATTGATGCTAAGCCGCCCAGATGAAAACAGAAATAAATTAACCGCGTAAGAAAACATCGTTAGCCCTAATACGATAGGGAACGTTCTAGAACGTAAGATTAGAAACACGCCACAAGACACTAAAAGCCCAACGCAGGATGCGTAAAGTAATTCCATTAAATTTTCACCTCTTCTTTAGGCCCGCTCGCTAATTGACCAAGACTTGCCAAAATCATTAATGTCGCGCCTACAACTGTAATATAAACACCCAGATCAAAGATCAGTGCACTGGCAAGTTCAATTTTACCAATAATGGGAATATCGAAATAGTCAAACCACGTAGTCATGAACGGCCTACCAAAGAACCAACTACCCACACCAGTAAATGTCGCAATAGCAATTCCTGAGGCAATAATTTTCCGATAATTAATCGTTAAACGAGTAGATATCCAGGCTGAGCCGTGTGCAATATACTGTAAAATAAAGGCAACTGAGGTCACTAAACCTGCAATAAATCCACCACCTGGAAGATTATGACCACGTAAGAAAATATAAAACGAGATCATTAATGCCAAGGGGAGTAATGACTGAGAAATACTGGCTAATAAAATAGGGTAACGCTCTTTCGCCCATAGTCGCCCTTCACTATCCCTAACAGGAAGAAGTAACGGTAGGTTGATTAAAAGCTTATAAATACCCAGCGCAGCAATACCTAATACGCAAATTTCACCTAAGGTGTCAAAGCCGCGAAAATCAACCAAAATAACATTAACAACGTTGGTACCGCCGCCACCTGTTTTAGCATTGGCTAAGAAAAATTCTGATATTGACTCAAGTGGGCGGGTAATTAATGCATAGCAAATACTCGCGACGACAACCCCTAAAGCAGCAGAGATCCCTAAATCGCGTACCACACGTAAAGAGCTAGACTCTTTGGGTGAATGCTGTGGCAAGAAAAACAAGGCCAGCATCAGTAAAACAATAGTGACGACTTCAACCGTTAATTGCGTTAAGGCTAAATCAGGTGCTGAGAAGCGAGTAAACACGACAGACACCATTAAACCAACAACTGATATCATTAATAACGACACCACTCTTGCGCGGTACCAAATCACCGTACTTATTGCGCCAATCATTAATAATGCTGCGCCAATCGCGTTATGAAGATCAATTGGCGTCAATTCTTTTTGCCCGCTTAGTTGGTGCATTTCAAATAATGGCCAACCAGCAAAGATTAAAACAAAAACAAACATTAGCATTAGATAACGTTGTAAAGAACCATTTTCTATGTCGTTTATTTTTCGCTGACTCCACTTTGTGATGAGATATATACTGTCATCAAAAGCCTTCTTGGCGTTCAAGTTAGGCATAGATGCCTGAAATTGAAACAGATAACGTCGCTGGCTATACAGAAATAAACCACCGATTACGGCTATAGCACTCATCAAGAGTGGCAAATTAAAACCGTGCCATAATGCAACTTTAAATTCAGGAACATATCCACCGAGTACGGCAAAAGACGCTGCTTTTAAAATGTCATCAATAATAAAGTTAGGGAATACCCCGACGATTAAACATAAAGCGACCAGTATTTCGATAGGCACTCGCATATAACGCGGTGGCTCACTGGGTTGTTTAGGTAAATCTATAGGGTCACCATTAAAGAAAACATCGTGGATAAAGCGAGCTGAGTAAGCCACAGCTAATGCTCCTGCAACGGTAGCAAGTACAGGTATAAGCCAAGACATAGACCCAAGTAATTGTTGATGCAGTGTTTCAGCAAAAAACATTTCTTTAGACAAGAAACCATTTAACAGCGGTACACCGGCCATCGCGGCCGCAGCAACCATGGCTAACGTCGCGGTATAAGGCATAAATCGCCACATACCGTTGAGTTTCCGCATGTCACGCGTACCCGTTTCATGATCAATAATACCCGTTGCCATAAATAATGAAGCTTTAAATATGGCATGATTGATTATATGAAAAATGGCAGCAACAGCGGCAAGCTTAGTGTCCAAACCAAATAATAAAGTGATTAACCCTAAATGACTGATCGTTGAATAGGCTAACAGCCCTTTTAAATCATGTTTAAATAACGCAATATAAGCGCCGAGTAACATGGTAGTTAATCCGGTTAAACTCACCAGAATAAACCATATATCGGTTCCCGCTAATGCAGGATAAAAACGCGCTAATAAGAAAATCCCAGCCTTTACCATAGTAGCAGAATGTAGATAAGCACTAACCGGCGTTGGCGCAGCCATAGCATGAGGTAGCCAAAAGTGAAAAGGAAACTGTGCCGATTTTGTGAAAGCGCCCAGTAAGACTAAAATTAGAGTGATTTCATACCAAGCATGCGCTTGAATAATTTCTCTGCTCGCTAAGATAGCATCTAAATTGTAACTACCAACGATATTACCCAGTAAAAGCAAACCCGCCAGCAATGCTAAACCACCACCACCGGTTACGATTAAGGCCATGATTGCGCCCTTTCGTGCCTCGGGTTTATGCCACCAATAGCTAATTAACAAAAACGAACTAATACTGGTTAGCTCCCAGAAGAACCAGAGCTGAATGATATTATTCGACATGACAATACCAAGCATCGCTGTCATAAATAACATCAAATAAGCATAAAGCTTGGGCATAGAGTCTTTACTACTGAGGTAATAACGGGCATAAAAGATAACTAATATGCCTATTCCTAAGATCATAAATACAAACAACAGCGCTAAGCCATCTAAACGAAAGGCGATATCTATACCCAGTAAAGGGATCCAAGAGATTGTTTCCCTAATAACCTTGCCAGCAAAAATAGCTGGCGCTAAGCTAATCGTCATCAATAATGCAATGATAGGCATTAACAACGTCAACGCAGTTGATTGATTACGTGTTAATTTTCCCGTTCTTGAGGAAATAATACTGCCGAGTAACGATAGCAAGGGTATCCAAAGCAAAGTCATAGAGTAAGCCTTTTTATTTTTATAATTATAAGTAATGACATCGGAACATAGACATAATATGTCGCTAAACTAAATTTAACAACATTATCTCCTTATAAAAGTGTAATTGAAATTAATTTAAAAGCACTTAAGTATAAACTGAATAAAAGTTAAGCGACGAATATTCGGAAAAGCATTGTTTTTTTTCGACGATTGTTTGATTATCAACCACAGTGCATTGGTTAATAAGAGAATAGTCGGTATAGTGTTAATTTACTATATAAATAGAAGACTTACCATAATGAAAAAATTAGATGATATAGATTTACGCATTTTAACTATTTTATATCGCGATGCTGATATCACTAATAAAGAGTTAGCTTCCCAAATAGGGGTGGCACCTTCTACGTGTTTAGAGCGTGTAAAGCGTATGAAACATAAAAATATAATTACCGGCGCTTGTATCGAGATTGATTTCAAAAGTTTAGGTGGAAATATAGAAGCCATTGCCGCTATTCGCTTGCAGCCCTATTCTGAAGATATTGTTAACAACCTTCGCGACGATTTACTTAAACTTCCTGAAATTGTTAGCTTATATCACATGGGCGGCAGCTATGATTACTTCATTCATATGTCAGTTAAAGACAGTGAACATTTACGACAGTTTGTCTTCAATGCAATTACCTCAAGAGATGAAGTAACCACCGTAGAAACCTCTCTTATTTTTGAACACAGTCGCAGCGGGGTATTGCCCAACTTTGATGATGAGGACTAATCAGTCTGAGTAATTATGAGATAGTACTTTAACGCTAGAAGCCTCGTTTTAAAGAAGGCTTCTATTGATAATAATTATTTTTCAAAGTCTTTGCTTTCAAAATAAAGTGGACTTATTGTGCCGCAATTGAGGAACTTATACAGCAGCTCAGTTTCTTTTGGCACGGCTGCTGAAGTACGAAAACGTGGCAAGCACCCTGCTTCTACGTCAATATTTAGTAAATGTGAAAAGCTAGGTGCTTTTTGAATTTTATGAATATAAATTTTATAATTCTTTTTCAAATCAACAACGTCATACTCTTGCTGATTACTTGAATCCTTTATATCGTCAAGTTCACGAACGTATAATTTTTTAGCAAAGGTTAAGGGTATATTTTCATAAACCAACATTCCCCCTCGAGAAAAATGCCCTGCGTATACATCAGCCATAATGACCATTTCCTCGCCTCGCATCAAACGTTGCAAATTAAAAGGTTTGGCTTTTATCGTCGTTAATTGCCCATCACGTACGGTTTGCAAAAGTGCTAAATCTTTATTCTCAATTTTATATAATAACTGCACATTACTTGGCCTATCATAGGTTGTCATCACCGAAGCATATATAGCAGAGCGCTGAACAAAGAGCACCATATTATGTTCACCCATAAATGAAGGGTCTATTGGTGGTAACTCTTTAACTTCTTCATTAGCAAAGCTGGTTGAATTTAATATAATTAAGAGTAAAACAAGTAAAAGTCTTTTCATTAAAGTTCGCTCGATAAAATGTGTTTGACGTTAGGCCAACACGAGTGATTGGTCTAATTATAAAAGGTGATTATAAACCATCTATAAAAAAAGGCTAAATGAATTAACATTCAACCAATTTGTTATAAAAATACAGCGCTATAAATATAAAGTGACTAATATCGTTACTTGTCAGTCTTTGAACGCTTTGTTTTAACTACCCTATTTCTTTTATCATGCTTTTCGTTTGAACGCTTTGTTTTAACAATCCTACTTTGGTTATCATGCTTTTTGTTTGAACCTTGTCTTTTAGAACTAATTGAAGTATTTGCAGAACGATAAGTCTGCTGCTTGGCACTTTTCTTATCAATTTTAGTGGCAAGCTGTTTGGGCCTTTCTTTATTTACAGTTCGACTCGCTCGGTAAACCTTTTCGGCTTTAGTTTTTTTAGACTGATCATAAGATCTGTGCTGTCTTGTTGTCGGCTTTGATACATGTTTTGCTACAGGTTTTGAAAAAGTATTTGTCGCCTTGTCAGTGATACGGTTTACTCGTCGAGCGCTTTCATTGGGCTTGTGCCTTATGGTAGATAGAGCTCGCTTGGTATTACCTTGTAGCTTATTGTGCACGACAGCATGATTTCTATTGCTAGATTCGCTGCTCCTTACTCGCTTGTCCTTATACTTAACGCGAGTATGCTTGTTTCGATAAGCCACACCTTTACGGTGAACGGGCTGGTGTCTCCAACGTTTAGCATAGCCACCATTAGCAATTAAGTGACGAGGACGCTGTTCATAGTAGCGATATGAAGAACGTCGAGTATTAGCTACAACCACCTGGCGATTATGCCAATGAAAAGCACTAAAAAAATAATCAAACGAAATATGAACGCCAGCATGCCAATAAAAAGGATTGGAGCGACTTACATAAACACTTCGCTGAGGTTGCCAGTAAACAGGAGGATAAGATGACCAATGCCAAGCACCATAAACCATGCGTGTATCATAATACGGCACATAAACAATCTCCTTCTCTCTTGCTTCAATAACAATATTACTGTCTTGATAGCTAACCTCCATATTGTCCATTTCACCCAGGTTTCCGGCAAGTTGAGCTTGCTTTCTTAACCGTTGAATACTTTCTAATAATATCGACTCATCTTGTAAAAAAGCATCACCGAGCTGTTGAGTCCAGGTTAAATCTTCACTCAGTCGGCTAAGAATACGCTCAAAAGGCACTAATGCTTTAACACTGGCATCCCAATTAAAATCTTTTACCGCTTGAGCCACTTGCTCAGTATTTAGTCTTGTGTTTTTCTTTAGCCAGCGATGGGCTTCGATTATTTCAATAGGATAGGTAGCAGCAATTAAAATATGAGTTAATAAGCTGTCGGGATAAAGTGCAATGGGTGCTAGCATTTGTGCTAATTCAGCTTTACTAAATAGCTGCTGCTCTTGTTTCTCTTGTTGCTGAAGCGCTGACTGTGAAGGCTGGTACTCAGCGTACAAGTTAAAGCTAACTAAGGCAGCAAAGCTGAATAAAAACGTGACTTTTTTCATCGTTATAATCCTTATGACTAATTCTAGAACACAAAGATAACAACACTAAACTGAACGTAACCTGAACAGCTTTCTCGGCTATTTGTTAACAAAGCCTACAAGGGTTTAAAAGATAAGTGTAAAAACAGCACCATTAAGTGTTGTTGAGTTACTGATGGTTAATTGGCCTTGATAACTACTGACTAAATCATTAACAATAGCTAAACCAATACCATGACCCGCTTGATAGGTGTCTGCTCTGCCACCACGCGATAAAATAATATCGCGTTGAGACGCTTCAATACCCGCGCCATCATCGGCAATTTCAATCGTTAATATTTTTGCAGAACTAATCACGCTAATGGCAATTTTATGCTTAGCCGCTTTACAGGCGTTATCGAGAAGGTTTCCTAAAATTTCCATTAAATCGGCTTCATCACCCTTAAATATAGCACTTGCATCAACATTGACGGCAAATGATAAATTCTTATCATGATATATTTTCGCTAACGTGCTGATTAGCTTGTCAACAACGGGCTTAATTTTTACACCTAAGTGCCATGAAGACTGCCCGGCACTTTGAGCTCTTTTAAGTTGATGTTCAATAATGTTATTAATTAATGTTAATTGTTCACTGGCGCTTGCTGAAATATTCTGTTGGCTTTGAATAACGGCCAGTGGATTTTTAAGGCTATGCGCTAAATCTGACAAGGCATTACGATAGCGTTTTCGTTGGTTCTCTTCCAGTGCCAATAAGGCGTTTAATTGCTGAGTCACCGGTTGTAATTCAAGAGGATAGTTGGCGTCTAGGGCTTTCTTTTGGCCTTTTTCTATCTGTTCAAGCTCTTGAGATAATACAGTTAATGGTTTCAAGGTCCATAATAACCAGGCAATTTGTACAAAAACAAAGACAACCATTAATGCCAGCAGCCATGCCCATAATGTTTTTTCAAAGTCATTTAGAGCGCTTAATAAGGCTTGTTGGTCTTTTATCAGATGCAGTGTTATTTCAAAGTCTTGGCCGTTATCAGAAAAACTCGCACTAAAGCTATAAAGTAGATGAGGACTGTCCGCTAGGCTTATTTTTGAAATCAGTGTTTGCCCAACATCAGGCGATGGCAATACCGCCGTTAGAGACAAGGTCAGCAGAGATTGTGATTGCCAAAGTATTTTGTTTTTTATCGCGCCTATTTGCGTTTCTTTTGACCGTTTGGTAATTAAGGCATACAAGCCTGATTGGTTAATATTGAATTGGTTTTCTAGCAAGAGCTCCGGCATTAACAAGAGATTATTTTCAACTTCTGCCACAGTAAAAATAGAATAACTATAGGCTTTTAACTCGTTTTTCAACGCTACATTTAATTGCCGTTCAAAGGCATTCGATAAGGTTAAGCCAATAATAGGCAGCATCACTACCGTCATCGCTAACGTACTTAATAATAATCGAACTTTTAAGGCGTTCATTTACTTGGTATATCCACGTGACCTCATTAATCTAACCGCTTTAATTTATAGCCATGGCCGCGCAAGGTTTCGATAAAACCATAGCTATTATCTGGGTCGAGTTTTTTTCTTAAGCGCCTGATAAATACTTCAATAACATTTGAATCGAGATCGAAGTCTTGGTCATAAATATGTTCAGTCAGTGTTGCCTTTGAAGTCACTTCGTCAAGGTGAAGCATCATATACTCAAGCAACTTATATTCTGAACTACTTAACTTTATTGCCTTATTATCAACTTCAACCTGCAAGCTTTTGGTATTAAGACTTAACGGGCCATTCTTTATTAACGGACTTGCTTGCCCTGCAGAACGTCTGATCAATGCATTTAAGCGGGCGAGTAATTCTTCAGCTTGAAAAGGTTTGGTTAAATAATCATCGGCTCCAGCATCTAAGCCAGCCACTTTATCCTGCCAACTATCTCTTGCAGTTAACACCAAAATGGGAAAGTCGATATTTTTTTCACGCAGAGATCTAATCACACTGATACCGTCTATTATAGGTAAACCAACATCTATAATAGCAGCGTCGTATGGATATTCTTGCCCTTGAAATAAGCCTGTTTCGCCATCACTCGCCACATCGACTAGATAATGAGCGGCAGTTAAATGGGCATATAGGTTTTGCTGTAAAGCAATATCGTCTTCAATAAATAACAACCGCATAGTGATCACCCTCCATTAATTTTCCCTGTCTTAGCATCAACATAAATAGAAATGATATGACCATCAGTTTTAATTAATTTTACCCGATAACCCGACTTTTTATTCTCAACTTTTAACACTTTTCCACCAAAACGACTTTTAGCTAATTTTGCGGCATCTTTACTACTTTTCACTTTCAACTGTTGCTGATTATTTTTTTGCATATTACTTGCTGATACACCCGTTCCTTGAGCCATTGCATCAATAGAAAGTGTAGCGATAAAAAGAAAAACTAACGGTAAAGCAAATTTCATGGTTATTCCAAAGACAAAGTTAAAAGTGAGTCTAACTATACATAGCCATAGCTTATTTAAAATTATAAACCTTAGCAACTGAATATCAGCTGAACATTCCTTTAAAGCCGCTATATCGATTTTATAACGAGGGGTAACTAGAGTTCCCACTGATAAATCAACAGATATATCATAGCTTACCAGTGAACTACTCGGCACTAAAGTACCGAGTTTTCTCGACGGTACTGATAAAGTGTTCAGCTTACATTCATCTTTACTGCGCTTTAATAGCACCACTAAACAAAGCAGGTAGGATATATTATGTTAATAAATAATAAAGCAGCGAAGTCAGTTCGTGCGAATTCACTTAAAAAAATAATGTTATTGATAACCTTTAGCATATTACCTTTAACTTATGTCACTGCCAGCGAATTAAAGGTTTTACCCGCTAGTGTTTCTCAAGGAGCACTTAAACACAGTATCACTGAGTCACAGCGAAAAAAAATAATTGCAACGAATAAGCTAGCCGAGCTATCCGATCAAGTCAGCGGCAAAGCGAATACTCACATAAGAGGCTCTACACTTAATAATCAAGCAAAGAGCACTGCACAAGCAAAAAGTGGTGAAGCCACACAAAAAGTGAGTAACCACTATGATCAGAAGTTCACTATTTATAGTGCGGCGAGTTTTCTGCAAGAAGATTATGACAGAGATGGCTATTATCAAACTTTCAGTGTGACTTTTGATGCAGACGTATATAGCTATAGCGAAAATCACCTCGCCGAAGTGTATGCTTTACTCTATCTCAGTAAAAATGGTGGCCCTTGGCAGCACTATTTCACCACAGATAATTTTCTTATAGAAGGTGATACTGATGCCGATGAATACGAAGTAATTTCTACATTTATGTCGGGCTATGAAAGTGATCACTACGATGTGTTAATCGACTTATATCAAGTTGGTTATCAGGGGATCGCTGCGAGTTACAGTGCGGATGACAGTAACGCGTTATACGCACTGCCGTTAGAGAGTGCTGAGTATGACCAGGTTTATACTGAAGTCATAGAAGTAATAGAAGTAATAGAAGTCGTCGAGATCAGACAAACTCATGGCGGCAGTCTGTTTGGCTTATTATTGGTATTACTCAGTGGTCTACTTATGCGAGTAAAGCGCCATTAATCATTAGCCAGAAAAACAAAAAAGCCACAAACAAGTTTGTGGCTTTTTTAATGTCTATATTTCAACAAACTTTTAGCTCATCGAATGGCAGTACTTTAGCTTTTCAGGTCATCAAAAAACTTTTTAACGCCATCAAAGAAACCGGTCTCTTTAGGGCTATGCTTTATGGTGCTTTTACCCATCTTTTCGTCTAACTGACGCAGTAAATCTGCTTGATCGCCAGACAAGTTAACCGGTGTTTCTAGAACAACTTTACACATCAAGTCGCCTATTGAGTGGCTGCGTACTGATTTAACACCTTTACCACGTAAACGGAACATTTTACCCGTTTGCGTTTCTTTAGGTATTTTCAGCTTCACTTTACCTTCAAGTGTTGGTACTTCTATTTCGCCACCCAATGCTGCTGTGGTAAAGCTAATAGGCACTTCACAATAAAGGTTGTTTTCATCACGGACAAATATTTTATGATCACGTACATTTGCTTGTACATATAAATCACCTGCAGGTGCACCATGTTCACCAGCTTCACCTTCGCCTGACAAGCGAATTCTGTCACCTGTATCTACACCTGGCGGTATTTTCACTGAAAGTGTTTTGGTTTTTTCAACTCGGCCTTGACCGCGACATGAGGTACAAGGGCTAGCAATAACTTTACCTTTACCACTACATGTTGGACAAGTCTGTTGAACAGCAAACAAACCTTGACGCATTTGTACCTGGCCATGACCATGACAAGTTGTACAAGATTTTGCACTGGTACCTTTTTTAGCGCCAGAACCATCACAAGGCTCACAACTAACAAAAGTTGGTACTTTAATTTCTAAGGTTTTACCCCGAACAGCATCTTCAAGACTTAACTCTAGGTTGTAGCGAAGATCTGAACCTCGTTGTTGACGTTGCTGACGTCCGCCACCGCGGCCACCACCAAAAATATCACCAAAAATATCACCAAAATCTTGACCGAAGCCTCCGCCACCATGACCACCGCCACCGCCATGACCACCTTGTTCAAATGCAGCATGACCATATTGGTCAAACGCAGCACGCTTTTGGTCGTCATTTAGAATTTCATAAGCTTCTTTAACTTCTTTAAATAGCTCTTCTTTGTCTTTATCACCGGCATTACGGTCAGGATGAAGCTTCATCGCTAAACGTTTGTAGGCTTTTTTGATATCACGCTCAGACGCATCTTTTGATACTTCTAGCACTTCATAATAATCGCGTTTTGACATAGTGACTTCTTTTAACTGGTGTTGAAATTTTAGATATTAATTAAGTAAAATGACATTATAAATAGTTAGCTATTTTCAATGGCATTTTATAACGATTTTTAACGTAAGAAGCGCTGGTGTTTAAACCAGCGCTTATATATTTTCCGTTATTGAAGACTATTTGTCTTCTTTAACTTCTTCAAATTCAGCGTCAACAACATCGTCATCAGCTGGCGCAGCGCCGTCTGATTCAGGAGCGCCTTCTTGAGCACCGGCTTTCGCTTGAGCAATTTCCATTAACTTAGCTGATGCTTCGATAACGGCTTGAGATTTAGCTTCAATCGCTTCTTTATCATCGCCTTTGATCTCAGTTTCAAGTTCAGTTAATGCTGTTTCAATTTTTTCTTTGTCTTCGCTTGGTAAGTCATCGCCCGCTTCTACAATTTGCTTGCGAGTGGTATGAACTAGACCGTCAGCTTGGTTACGTGCTTTAACTAATTCTTCAAACTTAGCATCTTCATCAGCGTTAGCTTCTGCGTCACGTACCATTTGTTCTACTTCTTCATCAGATAAACCAGAAGAAGCTTTAATGGTAATCTTCTGTTCTTTACCTGTGTTCTTATCTTTAGCTGTTACGTGTAAAATACCATCAGCATCAATATCGAAAGTTACTTCAATCTGTGGTGTTCCACGTGGTGCTGCATCGATACCTTCAAGGTTAAATTGACCTAAAGATTTGTTTGCAGACGCTTGCTTACGCTCACCTTGAACAACATGAACCGTTACCGCAGCTTGATTATCGTCAGCTGTAGAAAAGGTTTGTGACTGTTTAGTTGGGATAGTGGTGTTTTTATCGATAACTTTCGTCATCACGCCGCCCATTGTTTCGATACCTAATGATAATGGCGTAACGTCTAATAAAAGTACGTCAGTTACATCACCAGAAAGAACACCTGCTTGTATTGCTGCACCAGCGGCAACGGCTTCATCAGGGTTAACATCTTTACGAGGTTCTTTACCGAAAAATTCTGTTACTGCTTTTTGTACCATTGGCATGCGTGACTGACCACCAACTAAGATAACATCATTGATATCACTTACTGATAAGTCTGCGTCTTTAAGCGCTTGTGCTAATGGTATTAACGTTGCTTTAACCATGTCTTCAACTAAAGACTCTAATTTAGCACGCGTTACTTTAATGTTCATGTGCTTAGGGCCGCTGCCGTCAGCTGTGATGTAAGGTAAGTTAACATCTGTTTGTTGTGCTGAAGAAAGTTCACATTTAGCTTTTTCTGCTGCTTCTTTCAAACGCTGCATTGCAAGAGGATCAGTCGTTAAATCCATACCTTGGTCTTTCTTAAATTCAGCAACAAGATAGTTGATTAAACGGTTATCAAAATCTTCACCACCTAAGTGAGTATCACCGTTAGTCGCTAATACTTCAAACGTGTGCTCGCCTTCAACTTCATCAATTTCAATAATTGAAATATCGAAAGTACCACCACCTAAGTCGTAAACAGCAATAACTTTATCGCCTTCTTGCTTGTCCATGCCGTAAGCAAGAGCAGCAGCAGTTGGCTCATTGATAATACGTTTAACTTCAAGACCAGCAATACGACCCGCATCTTTAGTTGCTTGGCGTTGTGAATCATTGAAGTAAGCAGGAACTGTGATTACTGCTTCTGTTACTGCTTCGCCTAAAAAGTCTTCAGCAGTTTTTTTCATTTTCTTTAAAACTTCAGCTGAAACTTGTGGTGGTGCAACGTTCTTATCACGTGTTGTAACCCAAGCATCGCCGTTGTCAGCTTTAACAATACCAAAAGGCATAATTTTAATATCACGCTGAACTTCTTCGTCTTCAAAGCGACGACCAATTAAACGCTTAATCGCGTATAATGTATTTTTTGGGTTTGTAACAGATTGGCGTTTAGCAGGTTGACCTACTAACGTTTCGCCATCTTCTGTGTATGCAATAATTGAAGGAGTTGTACGATCGCCTTCTGCATTTTCAATTACACGTGCTTTGCCGCCATCTAGTACAGCAACACAAGAGTTTGTTGTCCCTAGGTCAATACCGATTATTTTGCCCATCTTGAGGATCTCCGAATACTAATTAAAATAAAGCTTATTAAAATAAGATTTTTTAATAAACCTGTTGATGAAACAAATAGTGGGGGCAGTAAAATCCTTTTCAACTAATTTCCAAGAAAAAAAGTAAATTTATTTCATTATTTAGCTATTTGTGAAGATTTTTTTGTTGTTTCTCACCGATAGCGATAAAACACCCTAATAAAACTTATTTGCATGCTAAAAACAAAAAAGCGGTAAGAAGTTTTATAGAAACTTCTTACCGCTTTTTTTAATGATATTTTTTATGCTGTGGTATCAACTACCGGAGCAGATTTAGAAACCATTACCATCGCTGGACGAATTAAACGGCCATTGAGTTCATAACCTTTTTGCATCACAGCAATAACGGTATTTGGCGCAACGCCCGGAACTTCTTGCATAGACATCGCTTGATGCAATTCAGGATTAAAAGGTTGGTCTTGTGGATCAACACCTTTAACGCCAAATTTTTCTAACGAAGCAATTAAACCTTGTAGGGTTAATTCAAGACCTTCAATAATGCCGGTATTGTTTTCATCTTCTTTATCTATATTCTGCAAAGCACGTTCTAAATTGTCTACTGACACTAACATTTCAGCAGCAAATTTTTCTAAAGCAAATTTACGTGCTTTATCGACGTCTTGTGCGCTACGGCGGCGAATATTATCAACTTCTGCTTTAGCACGAACCACAGAATCTTTTTGATCTGCAATAGTGGTTTGCGCTGAAGAAAGGCTTAACTCAAGTTCGTTAATCTTTTCTTGCTCGGCACTAATCACTTCATGGGCATGAATATGTTGAACTTCGACTTGCTCTTCAGCTTGGTCGATAATTTCTTGCGCCATAATTTCTTCGGGCGTTAAAGCTTCTGTTGATGCTTCAGCTGTATTTTTGTTTTCTGTTGACTCATTAGTCATGAAAGCTCCAAAATAAACTAATAATATATTTAACAATATAAAGGTTATATAAATCTGATAACGGTAATTATGGGGACTTCTTGCTACGATTCAAGCTTAAATACAATTTAATTAAGTTTGTTGTTACTGAGCGCTTGTCAGCGTTTTGAGAACAAATATCATTTTTTTATATATAGTCATTCTATTTAAAAGCAATTACCTGCAGTTATTCCATCGCTTAAAAACGCTTAAAGTTCTATTTTAAAAGGCTTGCAGCCTACGTTATTAGTTTCGAATGAATAAGCATTCTCTTCAATTAATGCCTTAGCCCTAAATCTTTTAAATCTCGATGAAAGCGAAAAATTTAATCAAAATGGTAGTCAGTAAATGATTTATAAAAAAGTCAACTTTACAAGCCATGAAAATACAGCGAAACTATTATTAATCCTAAGATACAAACAACTTACTGCGTAGACATGAGCAAAATTTATAACACCATAGGTTTAATAGGCAAACCAAATCACGAAGGAGCCGGCGCAACAATAACAGCGCTCTATCAATTTCTTACCGGACAAGGTTATCAGGTATTAATTGAAAGCTCAGTTGCCCCATCAATCGATATCGATAATCTAACGATTAGTACCCTAGTAGAAATTGGTGAACAAGCTGACCTGGCTATAGTCGTGGGCGGTGATGGTTATATGTTAGGCGCCGCGAGGGTTTTATCATGTTTTGATATCGGTGTTATTGGTGTAAACAGAGGGAACTTAGGCTTTCTTACCGATTTATCGCCCGATGAATTAATTGAACCACTTGAGAAAATTTTACGTGGCGAGTCGCGCGCTGAGCAACGTTTTATTATTGAAGCAGAAGTTTATCGCCACGGAAAATTGAAAAGCTCTAACAGTGCGGTCAATGAAGCAGTGCTACACGCAGGAAAAGTAGCCAGCATGATTGAATTTGAAGTTTACATTGATGGTAGCTTTATGTTCAGCCAACGCTCTGATGGCTTAATCGTGTCAACACCTACTGGCTCAACCGCCTATTCAATGTCGGCAGGTGGTCCAATTTTAACACCCAATTTAAATGCCTTATCGTTAGTGCCAATGTTTCCACACACCCTAACCAGTAGACCCATAGTCGTCGACGGCAATAGTGAAATAAAACTATTACTCGCCAATGAGAACTATGAAAGCTTACAAGTAAGTTGTGATGGCCATGTTATTTTAGCGGTATTACCAGGTGATGAAGTTATTATCAGAAAAAGTGAATATACGCTGCGATTAGTTCATCCACTAGACCATGACTACTTTAATGTACTGCGAAGTAAATTAAGTTGGGGCAATAAGCTTTATTAATTTTTAACAAATTCAATCTGTTGAATTTTTATTCGATTAACACTTGCACAAAACCACTTTACTGTATAAATTAACAGTTATACATATTTATACAGTGAATTGGTTTCTCATGCTTTTACATCTTAATATTCAAAACTTCGCCATTGTGCGCACCCTAGATATAGATTGGCGCAAAGGTATGACAACCATCACCGGAGAAACAGGTGCGGGTAAATCGATAGCTATTGATGCCTTAGGTTTATGTTTAGGCGATAGAGCGCTCACTAATGTTGTAAGACCCAATACTAAAAAAGCAGAGTTAGCCGCAACCTTTGATATCAACAAAAACATTTCCGCACAAAAATGGCTTAAAAAAAATGGCCTATCCCTAACAGACGAACACGATGCTGAGTTAGATTGTGAATGTATTTTACGCCGAGTAATATCAGCTGAAGGACGCTCAAAGGCTTACATTAACGGTAGCCAAGTTCCGCTTGCCCAACTTAAAGATATCGCACAATTTTTAATAAGTATTCATGGCCAACACGATCACCAACTCATTGTTAAGCCGGCTCAACAGCGTAAAATACTTGATGAGTATGCCGATCATCAGCACTTATTAGACGACGTTCAATATTACTATCAGCAATGGCGAAATCTCAATACAGAACTAAAACAGTTACAAGAAAGTAAAGAGCAACGCGAAGCAAAACTGCAGTTATTACAATACCAAGTGACCGAGCTAGACGAATTTTCACTACAAACGGGTGAGTTTCAAATTCTAGAAAGTGATTACAAACGTCATAGTAACGGTCAGTCATTATTGACCGGCACTTTGAAAGCATTGCAAACTTTATCTGAAAACGAAAATCACAATATTTCAGACAGCCTAAGAAACAACTGCGAACAGTTGAATGATTTAGTTCATATGGATCCTAAGTTAGCAAATATTGCTAATACCTTGAGCGAAGCACTTATTCTTGTAGAAGATGCTAATGATGAACTAAAGCACTACTACGATAAGCTTGAACTCGATCCAGAAGCTTATCAAATGATTGAAGACCGCTACTCGCTCGCTATTCAACTTGCTAAAAAACATCAAGTAGCACCCGAGCATTTGCCAACGTTACACTTAGAGATAAAACAAGCCTTACATATCATAAATTCAGACGGTTCAAGACTAGATACAGCATACGTAGACATTGAAAAAGCTAAAGTACATTACCTACAATCTGCTCAGGCATTATCAACATCAAGAATAAAGTCGGCAAAAAAACTCAGTAAAAAAATCACGCTGAGCATGAAAGAGCTCAATATGAACAACGGCATATTTGACGTATCTGTACAGCAAGTTAATGTTGAAGCTTTATCGCCGTTTGGCCTTGATGAAATAAACTTTCTTATTAGCCTTAACCCAGGGCAAAAATTAGAAGCGATGAACAAAGTTGCTTCTGGTGGCGAATTATCACGTATTAGTTTAGCCATGCAGGTTATTTTAGCTGACAAGGTGATCACACCGACTTTAATATTTGATGAAGTTGATGTCGGTATTAGTGGCCCAACAGCGGCAATGGTCGGTAGCAAACTACAAGAATTAGCACAAAACACCCAAGTTATCTGTGTAACACATTTACCACAAGTCGCTTGCAAAGGGCATCAACAGTTATTTGTCAGTAAATTAACCGATGGCGAGTTTACAGAAACAAAAGTAACGGAACTAAGTGCTAATGGCAGAGTCCAAGAAATTGCTCGCTTATTAGCGGGAAATAAAATAACAGATAACAGCTTGGCTAATGCTCAAGAGTTACTTGCCGGTTAATAAATTAATTTTAGCGTTAAGTAAATAACCTGAGTTGAGGCACAAAGGTGCAAAATAAATTGAAAATAGTTTTGTATCTCTTCGCGGGCTTAGTTATCATCCCCATTCGAACTTATTAGGATAAATGAAAAAACATGTTATTTCGCATTTTAGCCATTACTATTGCCCTATCTCTTTCTGCCTGCTCAAGCTGGGTCTATCGTTTTGACATTCCTCAGGGAAACTTTTTAGAACAAAAAGATATCGACAAGCTTCAAATTGGCATGACTAAAGAACAAGTAAAATTTGTACTTGGTAGCCCTGTTGTTAACGATGCATTTGGCAATGATACATTGCACTATGTTTACTTATTAAAATCAGGTCGAAGTGAAGAGTTTAACGTTAAGAAGAAATTTATCCTCTATTTTGATAATGAATTATTAGCCAGCGCAGAAGGTGACTTTGTCTTAGGTGACAACTTTTACGTTCCTATGGTTAACTAATAAATATTTTAGTCCCATAAAAAAACGGCCTTAATAGCCGTTTTTTTTACTTTAAATTTTGCGATTTTTTTAGCTTGCTTTATTTCGACGCGGGTCAACACGACCACCGGTAACTTTATCGGCACGCCCTTCATCTTTTGCTTTTTCAGCTCGGCGCTTTCTAACCTCTTTTGGGTCAGCAATTAAAGGTCGATATATTTCAATACGATCTAAATCTCGTAAAGTATCTGTTAACTTAGCGGCTCGATTCCAAATACCAACATTATTTACGGTTAAGTCTATTTCTTCAAAAACAGATAAAATACCTGAAGCGATAATACCTTGCTCTAACAAGGTGCCTTCATCGACTAAAAGCGTTAATAGCTCTTGTCTATCAGGTAGTCCATAAACAACTTCAATTTGTATTTTACGTTGAGCAAGTTCTTGCTCTATCTCTATGCTATCAACCATTAGAATGATAAACCTCTTTAGCTCTTTGTGTAAAAGCTTGTACCATATTATTGGTCAAACTTGTAAAAACACGGCCAAATGCCAAATCGAATACTTTACTCGAAAACTCATACTCTAAATGCAAACTAATCTTACAAGCTTCTTCAGATAATTCAGTCAGTTGCCAGTAACCCGTTAGCTTTTTAAAAGGACCGTCAACTAAATCGAGTTGCACTTTATTATTACCAATCAAGGTATTCTTGGTGGTAAACCATTTTTTTAGAACCCCCTTCGAAACCATCAAAGCAGCTGTAACTTCATTACCTTGCTGAGAAATTATCTTACTGTCACCACAATTGGGAATAAATTGAGGATAAGCAACAATATCATTAATTAATTGATACATTTGGTCAACGCTATACATCACTAAAGCGCTGCGACTAATTACGGGCATTTATTTTCCTCAACTTTAAAGGGTAATGATAACAAAGCCGTGAGCAAAAGGCATTAAACAGAAAAATTGAAATTAATCATTCAAATATCAATAATTCTCCGTATAATGTTTGCGATTGCTATTTTTGATGGCAAACAAAATGGAAATATAATGGCACAGAAAAAAAAATCAAACAGCAATACTATTGCGTTAAACAAAAAAGCTCGTCATAACTATTCTTTAACTGATAAGTTTGAAGGTGGGATGAGCCTGCAGGGTTGGGAAATTAAAAGTATCCGTAGCGGAAAAGTTAATATTTCTGATTGTTATGTACACGTAAAAAACGGTGAAGCTTATTTATTGGGTGCTGAAATAATGCCGCTCAATGCTGCTTCTAGTCACGTAGTATGCGAACCTAATCGTGACCGCAAGTTACTGTTGAATCGACGTGAATTAGAGAAAATAACCGCAGCTGTAGAGCGTGATGGTTATTCATTAATTGCCACGGCGATGTATTGGAAAGCAAATTGGGTCAAACTCGAATTTTATTTGGGTAAAGGTAAGAAAGACCATGATAAGCGTTCTGATATCAAAGACAGAGAATGGGCTGTTGATAAAGGCCGATTAATGAAAAATAAGAATTTAGATCGATAACAAGTTAACAATTAACACGTTGTTTATTTAAAAGAAGCGCTGTACAATGCGCTTTATAGACTGAATAAGTTTATAATTAAGATGAAAAAACTTTGGGGCGGATCTAGGATTCGACAAGATTCATGAAACCCGAGGTGCATGCCCAGGGGCGGTTTGCCTGGTAAAAAGCCGCAAAACTATAATTGCAAACGACGATACGTTCGCACTAGCCGCTTAGGCTAGCCATCGCCTCAAAAATTCTCCTATTGTTTAGAGGATCGATGGTCACCCCAAATAGGATAGCGAGGGAAGCACGCTTAAGGCTGAACCGCGAAATAGTATTAAGCTCACCATGACGAAGCCTGTCGATTGGCGTCTAATTGGTTAAACAAATAATCGACTAAGCATGTAGTACCAAGGATGTAGGCTTTTTGGACGGGGGTTCGATTCCCCCCCGCTCCACCAAATAAAGACCTTTTTAATCCATTAGTTATACCTAGTAACTTTTAGATTTGGCGATAAACAAACCACCGTTTATGATAAGAAACCGCTTAATTGCGGTTTTTTTATGTCTAAAATCTCCTCCCCCTAGATTTTAGCTTTCATAACTTCCCATTATAAAAACTCAAGAAGAATCATTTGATACAGCTTTCATAACTTGGACATCCATTATAAAAATTTAAGAAAATTATTGGATACAAACATATAAATGCTGCCAGAAGTTATACGCAAACCTATCGAGTAGTTGAATAAAACTTATAATATTATTGAAAAAGTCTACATATGATGGGAATTACTGTTTATGGGGATTTAAAACACACTTAACGATAGACGGTTGAGCCCATAGTTTATTACATATTATTTCACAAAATAACTATGCTAATAGTTTTTCGCAGCATGTCAGATTTTGTCGTCGTTTAAATTCATGGTGTTCATAATAAGCCGTTAACGAATCCCTATTGCCTATAGCGCCATGAAACAAGCGTCTAAAATCTTTTGTGAGTGTTAACCAGTTGTCGGTGTTGATATGTAAACGTCGTAATAATTTTGGCTTGCTTTGAACAATATAATCTTTTTTACTTTCTTTTATACAACGCCCTGTTAGTTTGACTAATTGCAGGTAATCCGTTAATTCAAAAGGTAGGCCTTTAGGCATATTAGCTTTGGGATCACCTACAAAAGGCATCAGGTTTTTGGGTTGCTTACCCTTTATAGCTTCGATGGCACGCTTTTTTACACTTGTGTATAGTGAACTCTCTGGCGCATCTGCCATACCGGCTCTAACAGGGTTTAAATCAACATAGGCCATGCAGGCTAAAATCGCTGATTCATCGAGTAAAGCTTGTGACTTAAAGCGCCCTTCCCAAAACCGGCCGGTGCAATTATCTTCTTGATTGGCTTGTCTCGCAATACGCTCATTAAGAACACGCATAAACCAACTTATATCCATTAATCGACTGCGATAGCAGGCTACCGTATTTTTTAATGTTGGAAGTAAGTATTCGGCAATCAATTCACCACGGCAATATTGTTGCGTTAAAAAAGTGCCTTTAAATATTTTATGCCAACGCTGTAATACTTCTTCTGTCGACCATGATTCAGCCCTTAGCTCATCAATAAACAGCACTAAGTGACTATGATTACTCATAACCGCATAAGCACATACATCAATAGCGAAAACTTGACTTAAACTAAGTAACTTATCTTCAATCCAGCCTCTGCGGTGCTCAAAACTCTTACCTGTGAGTTTATCTTCACCGCAAAGAAAAGCTCGGCGAACACAGCGAGAAATGCAGTGGTAATATGGGGTATCAACTAAACTAATCAGTTTTTTTCTGGCAGTAGTCATAAAGAAAATCCTTTTACTTTGACTCTTTTAGTAAGCCTAGTAGAGGGAATGCTATCTTTCAAATTAACTATGGGTGTCCTGGTTAATCCTGCTTAATCGTGCTGGATTGTCTCTTCCGAAATGGGTGCATCCTACTGGCTCACTTAGAAAATTTGAGCCTCTTCCTTTTGGTAATTGACAAACTGCTTGTATGCCGCAACAAAAAACCCAGTGAATGTTATCTGTTCAGCTATGTCTGATGAGCCGTCATGCTTTAGCAGTTCATCCACTACAATAACCCAGCATTGAAATAGGTCCCACACATCAGTCATGTCGGTGGGTTGCCAAGAAGGGGTCTTTAGTGTGTCGCTCGTAATCCTATCAAACTCAAAGGCGGTATCAATAATTAAATCAATTGCGCGCAAGGCTTCCGTCGAGTTGAAAAAAGCCATTACATCGTCTCTGTGAGATGATGATATAGATTCTATAGGTGTTACGTGTATTTTTTTTGGTAATGAATTCCTGATGTTTTTAGACACCACTTCTATTTTTTGCACTGCTTCTGTGAACCGTGTTATATGCTCTGTATTTGCACTCAAAGAGCCTTTCGATAGGAGGTCAGGGTAGAGAGCGTCATGGGCAGCACGGGTGTTTACGAACAATAATTTCACCTCGGGAGCTGTCATTTCCGCAATAAACCTATCCAAGTGCAGGAAATAATTCGCAAACCTATTCTGCGACGACTGCAAATCCGCCATCATCAAAGTTTGTGCCGACCGATGACTTGCTATCATGACCGCTCCCAGTGGGAATGCGAGTGATGCTATAACTAGCGGAACCTTGAAGTGGGTGTAGGCGATTCCAATATTCACACTATTCCATACAGCCAATGACAAGTCATCTAAGTAAAAAATTATAACCATTAATATCACACAGACAACCAAAGGTGTCATGGTTGCGAACCAAAACATCGGGAGTGAAAGTAGGTGTTTATTTTTATCTCGGGTCATATTGCCACCATAATGACTGAGTGGACTGTCAATCCGAACGCAACCATAATCATTATCAAGGGTAGGAAAAATGTGATTGTGGATGGGTATCTTGTTGCTACCGCTATCTTGAGTCTGAATATGGTTAGCTTGTTCTTTAAGGGGGGCTTCTGGGCTCCTGCGAACGTCACTTGATACTCGCCGTCAATGCCCGCCCTTCGGGCTATACCGCTAAGTCTGTTGGCGGGGATGTCCGGCCACTTCGCAGGAAAAGCCAATGACTTTATTATCAGGCTTTGAATGTCGCTAAACTTCCTTGGTAGGTGTTCCCATTCAGAGTCAACCACTCCCCTAAACCCACCCCAAGCACCAAGTGCGAAATACCTATAAGTCCACCATGCCATCATCATCATCCATAAGACGTATAGTAGTCGCTCTGGGTTGTTGAACTTGACATCACTCAGTGGTAATTTAATTGCATCTCCAGTTACAGGAAGGTAACCACCCGCAAAGAAGAATACTATTATCATGAATGACATTACTGTTATGTTTCTGCGTATTGCTTCTAATGTGCTTGCGCTAAGGTCTTGTGTCATAAGAAATTACCAATTTGCTCGATTATCTCTCGAATTACCTGACCAATGGCTTGGTTGGTAGCCATGTCCATTATCTTGGATTTTACTGATGACTTACTGTCTGGGTTGACCTTGACTTCGCATTTTTCGATAAAGCTCGGTGCTGTCTCGGTGATTTCGACCGATGGTGAGCTGGATAGTGTTATGATTGCATCGTGTGCCGTGTAGTTAATGTTACCCGTTTTTCCGACAACAACTATGTGACCACTTTGCTCATCAAGAGCTTCGATTATCCATTGTTTCGTTAATTCTTTATCTGTTGCCGAGTTTAGTATTGCCCTAATCTCATTTTTGATTTTATCTGTGCTATCCATTTCATCATCATCGTTATCAATACTCGTGACCAAATCGTATCACTTGCATAATCAAAGCTCCAAACTATTCATTTAAACAGTCACTTATTAATATTCCGACAGTTAACTATGACAATCCTGCCAATGTAGCTCTAGCACTATTCCGACAATTAATTGTGATAATCCTGCTAGCCATCCCCAATCACTAAAAATAACAGTATAACGCACAAAAACAGTGACTTACAATAACAATCCGGACACCCATTATAAAGATTCAAGAGGAATTATCGAATAGAAACATTTAAAGCTTTCACAAGTTTCACTCAAACCTATCGAGTAGTTGAATAAAACTTATAATATTATTGAAAAAGTCTACATATGACGGGAATTACTGTTTATGGGGATTTAAAGCACACTTAACGATAGACGTTTTGAGCCCATAGTTTATTACATATTATTTCACAAAATAACTATGCTAAAAAATAACTATGCTAATAGTTTTTCGCAGCATGTCAGATTTTGTCGTCGTTTAAATTCATGGTGTTCATAATAAGCCGTTAACGAATCCCTATTGTCTATAACCTATAGCGCCATGAAACAAGCGCCTAAAATCTTTTAGCGGCTTTTTATATATCAAAGCACTTATAACGTTTCTTTGGCTTTATTCGCTGTCCAGACACCGGGCTCTGTTTTGCCTTGTATTTCGACATCATCAAGTAAAAAAGTAGGCTTACCATTTTCTTTGAGTTTCTCGCGAAAGTCTTTAGTTAAATTCAATACGGTTGGGGTCAGTAAAATAATGGCGTAGATATTCACCAACGTCATTAATCCTAGTGCCATATCTGCTAATCCCCACACTTCTTTCAACGAAGCCGTTGCTCCCCAAAACACCATAAATAAATAAATGCTGGTATAAAAGAGTCGCCCTACTTTATTGTCTAGTTTAAATAAATGTAAATTACTCTCTGCATAAGCATAATTAGCAACCACAGAGGTGAAAGCGAATAAGGTAATCGCGGCGGCAACAAAATAGTTTCCACCACTACCAAAATGGCTCGTCATCGCATCTTGTGTCATTCGAATACCTTCCATTTCGCCACTGATATTAATATCTGACAACAAAATAACTACTGCTGTGCAACTACAAAGCACCATGGTATCTAAGAAAACCCCTAGCATTTGTACATAACCTTGAGCAACAGGATGATTAGGAACAGGTGAAGCGCCTGCGGCTGCATGAGGCACACTACCTGCTCCAGCCTCATTTGAATATAAGCCTCGTTGAATGCCATTCTTAATAGCTGCACCTAAAGCGCCGGCACCCGCTTCATTTAAACCAAAAGCTGAATAAAATATATCGACAAACATTGATGGTAAAAGTTGAATGTTCATCAAGGTAATAACGACCGCTGTCCCGACAAAGGCTAACCCCATAAAAGGTACAATAAGTTCGGCAAATCGAGCAATACTGCGCATACCACCTACAACGATACTGCCGGCGAGTACCGCAATAACTACGCCTGAATATTCACGAGGGATGGTAAAAGTATTGTTTAATGCATCTGCGATGGTGTTGGCTTGCATTGCACTAAAAGTAAGACCGTAGCCTAAAAAGAGACAAAGCGAAAAAAGAATAGCCAGCCAAGGTTTGTTGAGTCCGGCCCGAATATAATAAGCGGGGCCGCCCCTGAATTCTTTATGTTCATCTCGCACTTTATATAACTGGCCAAGAACACTTTCAGCAAAGCCGGTCGCCATACCCAATAATGCAATGACCCACATCCAAAATACCGCGCCACTGCCACCCAGCGAAATAGCCATGGCAACACCCGCTAAATTCCCCGTACCAACTCGCGCTGAAAGCCCCGTACATAAAGCTTGAAAAGAACTAATACCTGACTTGTCAGATTGCGTACTGCCTTTCATCACCGTAAACATATATTTGAATTGCAGTATCTGTATCCAGCGAAGTTTGAACGAAAACCAAAATCCGGCAAAAAGTAACAAGTAAATTAATATTTGGCCTTGGCCCCAAAGGATATTGTTGATAGCGCTTACAATCTCATTAACCATTTACTTGCCTTGTTTACTCTTTAATTTTCAGTATAGTACGATACTTTTTTAAATTATATGCTTAATTTTTTTGACTCAATCGTTAATCAATAAATTATCTTTTTGACAAGTGAACCCCTGCCAACATGCAACGTACTGAGCCACCAGCCATTTCAATGGCAGAGACATTCAGAGGAACCAATTTCACTGTTTCTTCTAGCAAGGTTATTTGCTGTGGTGTTAATGCGTTATAGGCAGTTAACGAAAGCGCAAGTATGCGCCCTGAAGTCCCTTGCAATTCGAGTGCATTACCGCAAAATTGATTGATTTGCTGCTCGGTTAAATAAATAATTTTTTTACCTGCATTTTCAAAGCGCTTAATAATTTCATCTCGGCGTTTAGGGTTGGTCATCATTTCAAAGCCGGCCATGACAAAATCACTGCCAATACACATTAATACATTGGTATGGTAAACACGAGTGCCCTTCTTGTCTTGAGCATCGAAAACCATAGGTTCAAAATTAAAGTGAGCGCAAAAGCGTTCAAGGACATGTGAATCGGTTCTTTTTGAACTAACCGCATAAGCAATGCGTTCAATATGGTCTAGCACCATAGCACCAGTACCCTCTAAGTAAATATCATCATATTCTAATCCAGAATAATCAAAAACGACTTGCACACGATATTGTTGTTTAAGCATGGCGATAATGTCTGTGCGGCGTTCCTTGCGGCGATTTCTTGCATACATAGGGTAAATTGCGACTTGACCACCACTATGTGTTGAAAACCAATTATTAGGAAATACTGAATCGGGTGTTTCAAGTCCTTCATCTTCAAAGAGGTGAACAACAACCCCTTCTGCTGCAAGTATGGTTGCTGCGCTAGTTACTTGATCAAAAGCGAGGGCTTTAATTTGGTCTTGGTTTACAAGCTCTGTTGACTGAAAGCTATTGTCTTGCTTTGTTTCTTCGTTAGGAAAAAAGTGATGTGGGCGGATCATCACGACCGCATTTGGTGCTTGTGGAAATACTGGCATAATTTCTCTCTGTTACCTTGTATTTTATGCTTTATCATAATTTCTCTCTTGGCAGATAAAGCAGAGCGCTATACAAAGCTGTTATTTAACTGAACCCTATACTATCTGCTGAAGGTGCTAATCAAAATGGCAATATGTTGCAATTATTGAGTAAATATTTATCATATTGTTTAGTTTTATTATCAAAATGATAATTTGGAGCCGAGTATGACCGAGAACAAGAACCTGAAGAAGCGGGTATTTCTTTACGATGCTATTGATAAAGATCTCATTGCTATTTTACGCCTTGATGCTAGGGCCTCTATTTCTAAGTTGGCAAAATCACTCCACGTCTCGCGTGGCACAGTACAAAATAGAATGGATCGACTGATTAATTCTGGCGCTATTTTGGGATTCACGATTCGAGCTCATGATGAGTTAGAGACTGAAGTCGTTAAAGCTATAATGATGATAGAAGTTGTCGGTAGGTCGACCACACAAGTGATTAATAAACTGCGTGGTATTGCCCAACTTGATAAGATTCACACAACTAACGGTACTTGGGATTTAGTGGCTGAGGTTAAAACATCAAATTTACTCGAGTTTGACCACGTACTGCGAGATGTTAGAACGATAGAAGGAGTGCTTAACAGTGAGACCAGTATTCTTTTAAGCTCAGTTTAACCATTTTCAATTCATCTAGGATATTTATGGGTAATTACACTCAAACGCCCTCTTTGTTAAAGCTGATGGCTTTAATTGCTGCTTATAAGATAACTTTCGCTTTTATCTCTGATAAAACACAATACTAGCGTTAATAACGATAGTATTTTTCAAGCAGTTTATGGATAATATCTCACTTTTAAAGAAATGCTCAATGTGGCATTTTAAGCTGAGCTTTTCCTATGCATGAAATTAGTGGTCGATGGCAACTGGGGTTATTTTTATCCCTTACTACGGCAATATTATGGGGCGTTTTACCGATTGCGCTCAAAGAGCTATTGCAATATATGGACGTAAATACCATTACTTGGTTTCGTTTTCTTATTGCGGCCGTATTTTTGGGCGGATACTTAGTTATCACCAAACGCTTACCTTCATTATCATCACTTAAGAACAATAGAGTCATGGTGTTAATGATACTTACCGTCTTTGGTTTATTAGCAAACTACATTCTCTATATGATGGGCTTGGCCTTAACATCACCAGAAAGCACACAGGTCATGATTCAAATAGCACCGATGTTATTACTTATTGGTGGTGTTTGTGTTTTTAAAGAGTCGTTTAATACCAAACAAAAAGTGGGCTTGTTAACCTTTATCTTAGGACTGGTATTATTTTTTAATCAGCGATTTGAACAATTATTTAGTTTTCAAGGTAACTATGCTCTTGGCCTTTTCTTTATTATTCTTGCGGCAATTCTTTGGGCTATTTATGCCTTAGCACAAAAGCAACTGTTGAAAAACTTTGCCTCTGAAGAAATTATGATACTGATTTATTTAGCGGGAACCTTGGTATTTTTACCGTTGTCGGCTCCGTCTTTAGTGTTTGAACTAGATACTATAGGCTGGTTACTGTTGATTTTTTGTGGGGCAAATACGCTTTTGGCTTATGGCGCTTTTGCAGAAGCTCTTGAACATTGGGAAGCGTCTCGTGTTAGCGCAACGTTAGCCATAACGCCATTATTGACCTTAATTTTTATGCAGATCATTAATTATATTTCTCCAGGAGCGATTACAAACGAACCACTCAATACTACCAGTATTGTCGGTGCAGTGATCTTAGTTATTGGTTCTGGTGTTACGGCGTTAAGTAAAAATAAAACCAAAATAGTATTAACCTAATGGCTTAGATGTCGGCAAGCAAACCGACTCTTTGAAGCCATTAATTATAGATATTTACCTGATAGCCCAGTCATTAACTATCAGTTTTTAACCTTTACTAACTAAATAAAACTGCCCGTATCGGGCAGTTTTAAATTCAACAATCTCCAACAACGTCTTAAAACAACCTAGCTATATCGTATCGATTAAGTACTATAACTACAGGTTTTAAAGGCTATTGTCAGTGAACTATTTGACAATAAACGACCGATATTGCAACCGAAACGATTCAACTGTCTATTTTTATTTAATCTACTGACTTGGTTTATTTTCAGCCCAAACAGCCGTACCTTTATAGGCAGTCTGAAAGATAAACAACCTATCTTCAGAATAAGTGACTTTTATTTCAGCTAAGCTAGGCATGTAACCTATTTTTTTATTTCTGATCGTAATATCTGACATTTCAGTTAGGCTTTGATCACTAACCATGTAATAAATAGTTTCTTCAAATGCTCCCCCGGTGATCCAAGAGAAAAGTAACTTATTATCTAAGTTTTGAATATTAAAATAACTTCTATCTCCTCCTTCACCAATGCTAGAGCCTCCAGAAGTAGTTTGCTCTGCGACAGTTATGACGTTAGAAGATACCTTTACATCTGTTAGCAAACCATCACGGCTAATTATTCTGGCTTTAATTGCCTCGTCACTCAAACCTTCACATGTACTACAATATCCCCCTTGTACCCATGAGAAAACAAAGCCATTATCGATGGGGGTTAAATCTTGGAATCGTGCAGTATTTACATTATTTTCATCTATGATTGAAGGTTCAATTTTCCTGACAACGTCAATATCAATATCATTAATAAATTTTCCATAGGTAACTATAGGGAAATCATCATTATTCGACTCTTTAGTTGACCAAGAAACTAAAATTTGATTGTTACTAATAGCCGCTTTAATCGTATTATCAATAAGACCGTCTACATATTCATGAATAGAAAATATCTCTGAAGTGACACCCGAAGTATCAATGTAACGCCCCATGATATGTTCACTGCTATTTCCTGTTTTCCAGCGCCAAGTAACTAAATATTTATCATCATCAAAAAGAATGTTTATTTCTTTGTTGTTATTACTAAGTGAAAACTCTCGTTCTAAATATAAATCTATGTATTTACTATAAAATGATACTGGAATACGAACATCATCTAAAACCACTCCCGTTTTTGAGACTCTTTTAGCAACAAGGTGTCGATCATTATAATCAGCGCCATATACAACGAGATATGAACCTTGACTGTATTTAGCATTGACATTTAAACAACCTAAAGATTTATCATCAATTAAAAATTGTTCACTAAAAGTGAGCTCCTGCGACATAATTTTGCCATAGAGCTGATATTCATTAGAATTCTGTGCTGATGGTTCACAAATCAACAATAAAAAATCATCATCTGCCTTTGTTACACTTATCTCGGTAGTCTCATGCGTTAATATACTCAGGTGCGAAGTCCGGGCAATATAGCGAGAAACTTCGATATACCGATCAAACTCTTGGGCTTCCGAAAAAAAGAAAATAGAATAGTAAACGGAGTTCACTTCCACATAACTTTGCATAAACTTTAACGCAACATCGTCAATATTCGCCGTAAATATAACCTCTGTTCCCTCAAAGCTCGAAAAGTTAATGGGCTTAGAAGAGACTTCACTTATGTTTGATAGTCCTTGCCTACTTTGAATAAAACTGTCAGTTTTTACGATAGTAATAACTTTAGGAGAAGTACCTTCGGAATAAAAAGTACTAAGTACAAGAGGCTCTGGATCAAGGCTTTGTTCTTGATACCAACTAAGAGGAATTTTTAAAGTGATCCCCCCTCTAAAAACAGCGTTATATTTGTTTGATATTTCATTTTTATATTTAATACTTTTATAATCAAGAGGAACAACGGCCACATTGGTGCTCGTACCATTAGTTTTAGTGCTGTCACTACTAGAACCTCCTCCACATCCTTGAACAGATAAAATAAATAAAACAATCGTTATTAACTTTTTCACATATATTCCTTTATAAATATATTTTTTGGTCATTAAAATACCTTAACGAAAACGACTATCTGGTTTAACCGTTTTAAGTGGCGATATATAATGAGCAAAAAGGGGATGAACGAAAAATAAAGTGTAACTTTTCTTTGTTCATTGATTTGTTATGTTGAAATTTTATCACCCTTTACAAAAAAAGTAATATAACGCTAAGCAACAATATTAACAAAAAGTTAACGTTAAATCTTTAAAAGGTCGGTTTTAATATAAATAATGTTTGTCAGGCTAACTAAGATAATAAAATAGCGGGGTTATGGTGATTCTAGTTTACTGTATGGATAATATTTACTGCTTCGTTGTCATTTTCTTTAGGTGTTTTTTGCATCTAACAAGCGATAGTTCGCCCACTGTTTTTAGCTTTATATAAAACCACATCAGCAAGTTTTATCAGATCTTCTAATTCATTCATTTGAGCATTAAAATCAGCCACACCAAAACTTGCAGTCATGTATAGAGAAAGACCATCATGTAAAACACTCAGTAAGTTCTCGCTGCGACTTTGTTGAGTGGTTTTTCAGCAATTTTAGTGTTAATCTTTTTTATCTATAAATCAAGGAAGATTAACCCTATAGTGACCACCTACAATAAAATCAAATACTTAACCTTGTTTCTTTGCTTTTTTACGCTATCAACAAGCTCACAAGAGATTACTTTTCAGCCTCATATTGAAATCGTAACCGAGCACCTGCCCCCTTTTCAAATAGATACACCCAATAAAGTAATGGGATTCGCCACAGAAATAGTCTCTTCGGCGCTGTCGAGTACACCGTACACATTCAATATCAATGTCTATCCGTGGGCGAGATCACTTAATATGGCTTTGAATAAAGAAAACACCTGTATTTATTCTATTGCCCGAACCCCAGCACGTGAAGAGCAATTTATTTGGGTAAATACCATCGCCGAGCGTAATATTTCTTTTATCGGTTTAACTGCACGAAAGCTAAGTATTACTTCATTAGAAGATGCAAAAAAACATATGATTGCCGTGATCCGTGACGATGTTACCCACCAACTTTTAGTGAAAGAAGGCTTTACAGAAGGTCTCAATTTAACTGTCGTTAATAATACTCATTCATTATTAATGCTGTTAGTTAAGCGTAAAAGTATCGATTTGATTTTAGCCGATGGATATACCATTAGGTATCGCGCTCAATTTAATAATTTAAACCCTAATTTATTTGAAAATGTTTACCAACTAAATACAAAGCCCTTAGACTATTATTTTGCCTGTAATAAAAAAACATCACCCTATATAATTGAACAGTTACGCTATGCAATTAATCAACTGAAGATAACGGGAAAGATTGATAAAATAATCAGTGAGTGGCAATATCCCGTTATAAGAGTTAATTAACTACAAAGGCTTCATTGATAATTTTAGTGCTATTAATTTTAAAAATATCAGCAACTAACGGTTAATATATGTTACTTTTCTTATCCATTGTATATTCAAAAGATTTTAAATAATGAGCCTGTGGTTGAAGGATGATTTTGCATCCAGAAAAGTAGTTTTACAGCGTGCGGTACTTTTCTCCACGGTTACCTTATTCGTTTTATTTGTATTCCAGCCTTTTGGCACCAACAACCATACTATTCCCTTCAAATTCTTACGACTTTCCGGGTATGGCTTGGTAACCTTTTGCGCGCTATTACTCTCTGGAGCATTAGAAATAGCTTCAACTCGCCTGAAGATTAACAACATATTACGTTTGATCATCATACCTTGTTTATACATTGCTATAGTTTCGGCCTTTAATCACAGCTACTTTGTCGTGGCTATTCTTGGCTCCTGGCATTGGCAAAACCAATTACTGTTTATTTTATATACTTTTGCTATTGGACTGTTTCCAATCATTTTTATGTATCTTGTCAATCGCCATGCGCAGAAAACGGCTTTACCAAGACAAGTTATCGAAACTGACAATGCAACGAATCAACAAAATGAAAATGTTATTAATAGCGAGCGAATATCAACTCAGCCATTAACCTTAACCGGTGATAATAAAGGCGACAAATTACAAGTAGCTTTATCACAGCTGTTATTTATAAAATCCGCTGACAATTACTGTGAGTTAGTCATTATTAAAGATAACAACGTTAGCTATCAATTATTACGCAGTTCACTGATCAGTATCTTAAAACAACTTCCTGTTGACTCAACGGTGATGCGCTGCCATCGATCTTATGCTGTAAACCTAGCCTTAGTAGAACTTAGCACCGGCAATGCTGGCGGTTTGAAATTAATGATGAAACCCCTTGATGTTACTATCCCCGTATCTCGTTCTTATGTAGAGACAATAAAACAAGCCTTGTCATTAGTCCCAAAAGCTTGTTAATCATCCCAATATATTGTTAGTAATACCTTTTTTATTAGCTTACCCCTAATTTATGGATATTCAATTGAGTGTTAGTCATGCTTAATTTGAAATTTAAACTTTAGTTAAGCAGGTAAATATGAATAACAAAATTAAAACACTAATAATGATCACTACCTTTATATTCTGTCGCTATAGTATGAAATACTTTTGGGGAGATACTTGGAGTGAAGCTTTACTGGCACTAGATAATCAATCACACCTTTTATTAACACCCGCGAGCTACCTCTTTATATATAGCCCCTTAGTGTTAGTGGCAAGCTTACTATTTAAGGACGTTGATTTAACTGAGATTTTAGGTCTAAAAATAGCAGGATTTCAACATTACTTTTTAGCGGCGGTTGCCTGTTGCTTGCCGATGACAATCGGTTACGCCTATTTAAGTAGCGAGTTGAACCTTGCCCTATCAGGGATAATGGTTGGCTCGGTATACGCGGGGGTGTTCGAAGAAATTATTTTTAGAGCGGTATTGTTTGGCGTTTTATTTCGATATTGCCACTTAGGATTTATACCTGCTGCCTTATTTAGTTCGGTTATCTTTGGTTTTGGGCATATATATCAAGGGCATGACCTAATGTCAGCCTTTGCAGCTTTCGCAATAACTTCGGTAGCCGGTACTTGGTTTGCATGGTTATTTTGTGAATCTGGTTATCGAATTTGGTTCCCTTTATGGATGCATATTTTCATGAATGCAGCTTACGGAATATTTGGCATGTCAGGTGGTGCAGCGGGAGACTTAGCGGGCAATATATTTAAAGCAAGCTCAATTATTTTAACTTTGCTTTACATTCATCTGCTTGTTTGCCGTGGTAAAAAGCGTGAAATAACCTTTTTAAACTTGTGGAAAAATCAGTCGACCACAAGTACAAAAGCGACATTAACCACTCAAAGTATTTAAAGGGAATTAGCTATGTTTGAATTATTTTTAGTCATGATAACACTGACATCACCGGTATTAATAATTATCTTGGTTCGCCATTACTTTCGTTACAAATCAGCAGCCAATCAACAATTATTAGCGTTACAAAAAGAAACTAATAGTCATACCGCCAGAGCAACACAAGAGAAATTAGCTATACTGGTTGAAAGAGTGATCGTACTGGAGAAAATCGTCACCGATAGCAACACCACACTTCGCCAAGAGATAAAAAAATTATAATGATGTTATTAATATCTCTGCTATACGACCTTGATTATTAAGTCGCTAACTCGACCTAAACAGTGGTATCGGTGTTGTTCGTTATTTTATCAACAAGAGTAACGCCTTAACGCTGATATTCATGGGCCTTTAAAACATCTAATGAGACAACTGTTAGTGCTTTTTGGTTGGTTGCCTCAAGCACAATAGGTGGAGCAACATTGGCTGCAATAGCGTGATACCAGCGAACAGCGCATAAACACCATTTATCACCCGCTTTTAAGCCAGGAAAATTATATTGAGAATTAGGGCTGATCAGATCATTGCCTTGTAATTTTGAGAACTGTAGAAAATCGTCGGTCATAATTGCGCAGACACTGTGGTTACCAAAGTCAACTTCGGGTACAAAACAAAACCCTTTTCGGGTATAGCCCGTATTACTACAACATAACTCTAAATCTGTACCTAATACATTCAGTTGATTGTCCATAAAGGTGCCTTGTGTTAATTAACAAAAATAAAATGGATATACCTACCATGTTAGACAAAAGTAAGCTTAGTCCAGTGAAAAATAATACCATTAAACACACGCCAGCTGGTAATTTTAGTCCAGCAGAAATCGCTAAATTTAATAAGTTCGCTGAAAGTTGGTGGGATCCAAACGGTCAATACAAAACGGCACTCGAATTCAATCGAGTACGCGTCGCGTATTTTATTGCAGAAATTTGCGCCTTCTATGGTCGCGACCCTAATCATATAGCATCGCTGCAAGGATTAAAAATTTTAGATGTTGGCTGCGGCGCAGGTCTGGTTTGCGAACCTTTAGCAAAAGCCGGAGCCACAGTGGTCGGTATAGACGTGAGTGAGGTAAGTATTGAAGTAGCAAAACGCCATGCGGTCAAATCTCAACTTGATATTGAGTATCGCCACGAACATGCGCAACATACCAGTATAAGCGATGAACATCGCTACGATGTGGTGATTAATGCGGAAGTCATCGAGCATGTTCCCAACCAAAAAGACTTGGTAAAACAGTGTAGCCAATTATGCAAAGTGGGTGGCTGTGTGGTAATGGCAACGCTAAATCGCACGATTAAATCCTACCTAGTAGGCATTCTTGGCGCTGAATATATTATGCGTTATTTACCTATAGGTACACACAGCTGGCGTGCCTTTGTAACACCACTTGAATTAAACACGATGGCGACGCTAGCACATATGCACTTGGTGACAGAAATAGGCATGACCTACAGTCTCCTAACCAAAACTTGGCGTACAACCTCAAGTTTAGAAGTCAATTATGTACAACTATATAAACATCTAGCAACCAGTTAGCCTTTCGATAATATCGGCTATAAAAAATAGACAGTCGCTTATTTATTTAGCCAACAATTACCTGATAATAAATGTAAAAGTGTCAACACATTCACCCTGCTAAGCAATACAAAGCTCAATAGCAGGTCAATAGCAGGTCAATAGCAGGTCAACAGGGTAGTGCCCCCTAATGATACAAAAACACCAAGTTTGGACAGATACCTGCTGCCTTATTTACTAAAAAATCGTAATCTTCCCTTGCAATAACACTCGTTTTATTATTAATACAATACTAATAGGTAAACACTGTGCAATAGAGTAAGTATCAATATCTTAATTTTCCTTCAATCAAAATTGGCTAGAAAGCCGATATGAATAATATAGTTAAGCAAGCGATTGTTGCTCTATTATTGTTTGTATTCTCATGGGCAAGTTATGCTCAGCAACTGAGATTTGTTACAGAAGATTTACCCCCCTTTCATTTTATGGGCGCAGATAACAAACCGGCTGGAGCTTTAGTTGATGTTATTGAAGCTTTAATGATTAAAACTCAGCTTTCTGCTCAAATCGAGTTTATACCTTTTGCACGTAGTTATGATTTAGCCTTAAATAATAAAGATATTTTTATGCTCTCTTTAATGAAGAGTACTGACCGCAAAGATCTTTTCCAGTGGGTTGGTCAAATATTTAAGAGCAAAGCTTTTTTGGTGGGTCTTCGCAACCGCGAAGATATCAATATTAGTAATATTGAAGAGGCAAAGTCGTTTGTCGTGGGTACAATCCGTGGCTATCACTCGGAGCAATATTTAAAAAACATAGGCTTTCTAGAGCAAAAAAATTTACATTTGTCCGTTAGTTATAAACATATGTGGAGCATGCTCTTTGAACAACGAATAGACTTTATTTTAACAAACTTTATTGCAGTAGATAGAGAAATGAAGAGTATTGGGTTTAACAAAGATGACATTAAACCTTTTATTGAACTACATGACTTTCCTGGCGATCTTTTCATCGCGACTGGACTTAAAACAGCAGATAAAACAGTGACTATTTTATCTGCTGCATTACAACAAATAAAAGCCGATGGCACCTATAAAAATATTATGGATAAGTGGGGTTTATAAGTAGCATAAATGCTATTCAACCAATCCATTTCTGCTCTAGTAACCATGAGGTCCTTGAAATCAAGCCTCAAGGAATGGCAGTTTATTACTTAGACATAGTTTATCAAATTTTAGGCCTAGTGATCAGGCCCAGCTTTTTACAAAGATGAACGACAGGATATTGTTCATAATCTCCGTAATCGTTTATTTCACCACAGAGCTTTAATCAGCAAGGTTATAATTTAGCTGTTGGCGTGCTAATTGTTAGATTAGCACGTAGCAAATTAATACGGGTTCATTTTTCAAAGCCAACACTTAATGTTTTTCTGATGACTTAAATAGTCATAAAATTCAAATTTCTATTTTTAATACATTGTTGTTTGAGATGTTGTTAGAAGAAAATAAAGGCCATAAGTCATGATAAAAAAAATACGGAAATTAATTATCTCCTTTATTCAAATAGCTGCTGTGTTAATGGTAAATATGGCAATGGCAGCAAACAGCGAAAAAAACCATTATGAAGCCGCACTTCAAGCTTATAACCAAGGAAAGATTGAAACAGCTTATATTCATTTAAAAAATGCTTTGCAGCAAAGTGAACGTAATTTACCGGCCAAATTATTACTCGCTAAGGTTTTAATAGATAAAAATTCTTACCCTGCTGCTGAGCAAGAACTCAATGATCTACTTGCTCAAGGTGTTGATAATAATTTGATTGTTTTTCCACTTGGTGAGAGCATTTTAAATCAAGGTAAGTTTGATCAAGCTTTAACATTTGCCAGTAAGATGACGCTAAAAAAAGAAGGAGAGTTAGCGTATAACCAAATAAAAGCACGAGCTTATATTAGCTTAGATGACCTAGAAAACGCCAAAATAACCTACCAAAGTATCCTTACTCTGTATGCCAATAATATTGACGCATTATTAGGGTTAGCAACAGTTTATATTTATCAAAAAAATAATATCAAAGCTAAGGTACTGCTTACTAAAGCGAACAAAATTGCGCCTAATAACGAAATACTCTGGCAATTAAAAGGTCATCTTGCTCGTAGTGATGGTCAATTTAATGATGCTATTAACTACCTAACTAAAGCGAATGAACTGAATCCGAAGAATATTGAAACGTTGCGAATTTTAATCGGCTGTTATGTCGATATTCAAAACTTTAACATGGCTAATCAGGTTGCAGATAAAGTACTTGAGACCGCAGAAAATGACCCTCAAACAACATTTATGAAAGCTCTCATTTTAAAAGAGCTTAACCAAGTAGAATTATCAAAAAAAGTGCTTGTTGAACTCAGTAATCAATTATCTAAGCTTGATGAGTCATATCTCCTTTCTCAGCCGCAATTATTATTGCTTGATGCCATGAGCAGTTATGCTCAAGAAAATTGGATACAAGCTGAAAGTAAATTCAAAAGATATCTAAGTCAAAGCTCTACTCAAACTGAAATGAGTGAGATTATGCTGCTTGCTGATGTTTACCAGCAACAGCAAGAACCAAAACATGCCTTATTATTACTCGAAAAGAATGAGAAAGATCTGATCTTCAATAAACAGTACGCCTTGATATTAGCTGGTTTATATCTTAAATTTGACCAAAATTATAAAGCTGATTTTGTTTTATCAAAACTGCGCGTTGATTACCCTACAGATGAAGCGGTGTTGATTCTCTCAGCCAATGTACTAGAAGGCTCTGGCCGTATTGAGCAAGCGCTTGCTTTATTAGAAGATGCAAATATCAAAGGGGGTGAAAGTTATCAATACGCGTTGTCACTGTTGTCATTAAGGGTAGGAGCTTTCCAAAAAAGCTTAAATTATATAACACCATTAATCGATACTTATCCAGAGAATGTCAGCTATCATTTGATAACTGCACAAATATTGATTGAATTACAACAATTTAGCCAAGCCCAAAAAATTATAGAAAGATTGTATTTAAAGCAGCCACAAAATAGTGAAATCAGTACCAGTTATGCATTATTACAACTTAATCTTGGCAAACTAGACTTAGCAAGAAAGATATTGAGCGATGTGCTAAATAAAAATAAAAATAATAATCAAAGTGCATTATTACTTGCCAAAGTTGAATATCGTCTTGGTAATAAAGAGGCCGCTATTGCTGGGCTTGAGCAGCAAGCTAAAATACCATCAGTAAAGACAGTTGCACTGACTGAGTTAACGAATATTTATATTGCTGAACAACAATGGCAAGATGCACTGTTAGTTATTGACCAAATGTTGCGGGATAACAGACTAAACATTCAGGCTTTATTTAAAAAAGCTGAAGTATTATTATCATTAGATCAACCGAAAAAGTCTCAACGTAAATTAGATATATTGGCGGGATTGGTTGATGAAAATGTGCCACTATTAATGAAACTAAGTCGACTACAGCTAAAAGTAGAAGACTTTGCTGGCGCAGAGTATAGCCGGGAAAAAGCCTTTAAATTTGCGCCTAATTCATTACCCATTGTTATTGAACTTATTAAGATTAAAATTCAATTAAATAAAATTAACGAAGCCATTGAGTTACTTGCACAAACTCAACAAAGAATACCTAAAGACAATGTCGAGCTTACTATTTTACAAGGCGATATTTATAATGCTGGCAATAATAAGCCTCAAGCTTTTAATTCATACTTAAAGGCGGTTAAGCAAGATCATACTAATTTAACGGCTTTAAGTAAGTTATATCAAATCAGTAAAACAGCCTCTTTGTCAGAAAAATTTATTGCCGAATTAAATAACCTTATCACTGAATATCCTCAATTGTTATTGCATCGTCATTTGTTGGCGGATCATTTGCTAGAAAATAAACACTTTGAAAAAGCAAAAAAACAATATCAAATACTGCTTAAAAATAATATACCACCAACAAAAAGAGCGTTAGCACTGAATAATTTAGCGACTATTTATATTAGAGATAAGAACTTTACTATGGCAATAGAAACCGCTAAACAAGCTTTGAACCTTGACCCTAGAATGCCTTCCATTATAGATACTATTGGCTGGGCATTGGTTTTATCTGAAGAGTTAGATTTGGGTCTATCTTACTTAAGACAGGCATTCAGCTTATCTTCCACTAGCCCAGATATTCAATACCATATTGCTTATGCCCTAGCAAAGTTGCAACGTATCCATGAGGCAAAAAAAGTATTAATTAAATTAATAGCTTTACCTGATGATTTTGAAGAACATCAATTGGCTCAACAATTATTTGATAAATTAGAAAAAAAATAAACAAAATTTACAGCAACTTAACAACTAAAGGTAATTATATTTACAATTAAACGTGCATTTATTGTACAAATGCCCTGCTCCCACCTATTATATATTGTGTAAAGTATACAACTTATGGATTAAGTTTTTTCGTCTGAAATTTTAAGATATATGACATGGAGTCTATTATGCAGCGCCTTACTCACCTCTTTTTTATCTTAATGATAATCTTAGTTTCTAGTGCAAACGCAAGTTTTCACCCTCTGCTAGATTCAGATCTCAATGATCTATCAGTCTATGCAAACGGTACAATAACAATGGCTGATGGTGTGATTACTCATGGTAATATGCAGGCCCTCACTACAATAACATTAGCGGCCAATGGCCAAGTTGGTGGGAATATTGAGGCTGGTTCTACAGCAACCCTAAGCGATAATGTTATTGTCGCTGGCTATATAGAAGCGAGCACTACCGCAACGCTAGGTGCCGATGTAAACGTTATGGGTAAGGTTCAAACGGGTACCACAGCAACCTTCGGCGCCAATGTGTATGTTGATGGAAATATTGAAGCAGGAAGCACAGTAACGTTAGAGCAAAATGCAGAGGTTATGGGGAATGTTGTAGCAGGAAGTACAGTGACCATAGCTGCGGGGTCACATATTCATCAAAATGTTGATGCCGGAACTACCGCAACCATTGCTGCTAATGTTATTATTGATGGTGGACCAGCTACCAGCGACTCATCAAAAGCCCCACCTCCTGCTCCTGTCGTTACCAGTAAAGAAAATCAAATTACCACGGTGCAAGCCGAGCTAAAAGCATTGGTAACCGATGGAGAACTAGATTGGGATGATTTTGGCGACAACGATGAGTCACTCGTCGCTGGCGTCTATAATTCTGTTAATTATCTCACTATTGCCGCAGGAAAAACACTCACCTTAGATGGCAATGGTATGGATGGCTCTTGGGTTTTCAACATCGCCAAGAATCTAAGCTTTGGCATTGACTCCAAGGTCGTATTATTAAACGTCACCGATAACAGCAGTATTCTTTGGAACGTAGTGGGAGAAGGCACAACAGGCTTCACATCACTTGGGGCAGGTGCAGAAGTTAGAGGTCATATTCTTTCTAAGGGAGCCATTGATGGCGGGGCTATTTCTTTAGTAGCAGGTATAGGTGACAGTTGTGGTGGTGTTTTTTCAGCAACCAGTACCGTCACATTTGCCGCAGATAGTATCATTGGACATCAAGGTTGCGGAGCAGTTGACGTACCTGAGCCTGCCACTATTTGGTTATTAGGTTTAGGTATATTTATGATAGTGAATAGAAAGCACAGATAAATGAGAGTTGTGGTGGTGTTTTTTCAGTAAGCAGTACCGTCGCATTTGCTGCAACAATCAGTATCATTGGACATCAAGGTTGCGGAGCAGTTGACGTACCTGAGCCTGCCACTATTTGGTTATTAGGTTTAGGTTCAGGTTTAAACATAGCTATGATAGTGAATAGAAAGCACAGATAAATGAGAGTTGTGGTGGTGTTTTTTCAGTAAGCAGTACCGTCACATTTGCTGCAACAATCAGTATCATTGGACATCAAGGTTGCGGGGCGGTTGACGTACCTGAGCCTGCCACTATTTGGTTATTAGGTTTAGACATAGCTATGATAGTGAATAGAAAGCACAGATAACCTTTGAATATTTAAAAATAGCCCTTAAGTGGCCTTTATATTTGTGCTAACTATGCATTTTGGCTATGGCTCGTTTTACTACATTATTTAACAAGACAGTTATAATTGTGATCTGCCTGCATCACATCTCGCTAACCTTTTTGTGCATCATGTTAACCTATTGACGTATTATGTTAACTTATGAACATATCACCTGCTTTGTAATAAAAAACAAAAGAACTTAATTACAATAACTTACGATATAAATATTCAAATAACAAACAACACACCGTCTTATCTGCTATTATACAGTTGTACAATTCTTGGAATAAGTTTTTTTGTTCTATAAAAATTAAGTTTTTTTATATGCTGAACGCTCAGCTATATGAAATGGTGTCTAATTTGAAACTTATCAATTCAATCCTCTGTATTGTGGTGTTATTTGCTGTGTCTGACGCACAAGCGAGTTTTCAACCTTTGCTAGGCTCAGAACTAAATAACCAGTCGCTTTATGCCAGTGGTTATATAACCATGGGCGCACGAACAACTATTGGTGGCAATATCCAAAGTGCTACGGCGATAACACTAGCAGCTGATGCAATTGTCGGTGGTAACGTTGAGGCTGGAACCGCAGTAACACTTGGCGCAGCTGCCGGTGTCGATGGCTATATTCAAAGTACAACAACCGTTACCCTAGGCGCTTCTGCTGTTGTCGACGGCTCTATTATTGCAGGTACCACAGCAACTATTGGTGCGAGTGCAAAAGTTGATGGCGAGCTAAGCGCTGGCACAACAGTAACCATAGCGGCAACCGTTGAGGTTGGCGGCGATGTTTTGGCTGGCAGCACAGTAACCGTTGGTGCAGGCTCACTTTTCGGGGGCGATGTTGATGCTGGAACCACCACCACTATTGGTGCAAGTGTTGAAATCGTTGGCGCGCTTACTGCTAATTCTTTGAAAATGGTTGCACTGCCCACCATCGTTGATAGTCAGGAAGTGCTTATTACGTCTGTGCAACAAGATATAAAAGACATGGGTACAGGAACAGAACTTGTATCCACCACTTTTGGCACCAACGACGAAACACTTGAAGCGGGTATTTACAGCACAATAAATTATTTAACCATCGCGATAGGTAAAACCTTAACGCTTGATGGTAAAGGTATCGATGGCTCTTGGATTTTTAATATCGCCAACTATCTGACCTTCTCTGCAAACTCAACAGTGATATTGAAAGATGTTACCGATAACAGCACTATTATCTGGAATGTTCTTGGCGATAAAACCGGCTCAGCAGGTTACACACAACTCGGCGCCGGCGCTGAGGCTAGAGGTTATATTTTTGCTAGAGGTTTTGTTCAAACAGGTGCTGATTCAATGATAGCGGGCATAGGCGATGATTGTGGCGGCGCTTATTCAGCAAGTAATTTTATTGAATTTGGTGCTGATACTGTTATTGGTAAAAAAGATTGTACCAATGGCGAGTCCAGAGCTTCTGCAGATAGCATTGCCGTCACTCAAGTTCCCGAGCCTGCAACACTGTGGTTATTCGCTCTAGCACTTTTCGGTTTGGCAATTAAAGCGCAACGTAAAAAAACGTAAATTCAGTATCACCAATAAAAAAGGCTCCTTTGGGAGCCTTTTTTATTTGGGTCTTTGATTAATTTATGATCTTAACGTTAGTGTAACCAAGGCAATACCGTGATCGGTACTTTCGCCATCTCGTTCAAAGATAGGATTAATTAAATGTCGATCATAGGTGTCGTACGCACTGACCTGATAAAGACTATCGTGATAACTAGCGTCAAAATCACATGATAATAATATATAATCAAGTACTGAGCTGCTCGCACCAAAATAATGTGTCGGAGTGCGCTGTATTTTTTCCTCTTGATGAGTTTCATTTTTCACTGCAACTTGAAATAAATCCCAAGCATCTTGCAAGCAATATTTAGCAAGATAGGCATCACGGTCAATGGCCGAAACAAAGCGTAGGGTGTTAGTCAGTAGATGACTTAGCACACCATCAGTTAAGGTATTATTGAAGTCGCCCATTAATACCATTGGCTGACCGGTAGTCTCACGCCGCGCTATTATTTCAATCATTAATAACGCCGCTTCACTGCCACGTTGTATCGTTGAGCCCCAACCACCTGCCACTTGTGCTTTTAGGCTTTCAATAATGGTTTGCTCTGGCGTGCGACTTATATTTTTATCATCGACTTCAATCATAGAGCGCTTAGATTTAAAGTGCACAACATAACAATCACAGTTACCCATATGAGGCACATCAACTGTTGCCCTTAACACTTTTCGGCTAAAAGAGAATTTATCAGTTAAACCTAATGATAGTGCAAGCTCAGTGTTTGCTTTTACCGCAGCAACTTCAACAATAGGGTAACGAGATGCTATGGCAACAACAGGACGTTTGTAAATAAAATCATCTATCACTTGAGGTTCATCAACCACGGCAAAATAACAATAGCCCTGCTCTGCAACTAATTGCTCTAGAGACTCAGGACTAAAGACTTCTTGGAAGCCAATAATGTCAGGTTGATATTCACGTAAATATTCAGCAATCCAATGTTGCTTTTTACGCCACTGCTCAGCACTATAAATTCGTTCAAATTCATAGAAAGCATTGGGCGGTTCAAGGTAATTAAACAAATTAAAGGTAGCTATTTTAAGCTGTAAATTTGATACAGCTATAGAAGGCAGTATGGGATCTATTTCTTCTGGGGCTTTTTTATCTGGATAGTCGATAATGTTAACTCTAATAAACGTTGAACTGTGAGTATACCTGAGATAAAAAATTAAAAACCAACAAGATAAATTACCATTTAGTTAACAGCTTACTTACGTCACTTTTTGCTGTCTTTGATAACTTCTGTATTAATGCAAAAGGTACAAACTCGTGGTTAATTTTTTCTTCAATATCATCAAGCATCAACAACCACAATTTTGCCGTCATCTCAGCATCAAATAACGCCCGATGAAAAGCCCCATCAGATGGAATATTTTTATAACGAATAAGCGTACCTAATTTATGATTAGGTGCATCTATATTGATTCTGCGAGAGACAAGTAATGAACAAATAAATTGCCCAAAGTATTTTCGATTAATATTATTAAGCTCAGCGTCCAAGAATTTTTGATCAAAGGAAGCATTATGGGCAAGTAAATTATCATCACCCAGAAAATCGGCAAATTCTGCCATCACTTCACCACAAGAGCCGACCTTAGCAAGCATCTGATTAGATATTCCGGTGTATTGCTCAATAAAACCACTGATCCTAAAACCAGGATTCATTAATGATTGAAATTTATCGGTAACCTTACCGTCTACAATTCTAACCGCACCTATCTCTATCGCTCTATCACCTTGATTGGGTGATAGTCCTGTGGTTTCAAAATCAAGTACCACTAACGAATTGGCATTTTCATGCATCTAAGTTAACCCTATAAATTTATGCAGCGCTGATTTTAACGGCTATATTTCAAAATGAAAGTAATCATTACTCGTAAGCAATGTTAAATTATTCTGTTCAATAATCAACTTAGAAACTATACTGTATAAAAACACAGGTGAGATTTAAGTAATGAAAGTTATTCCTATTTACATTGAAGCAGGTATTTCAGGGTTTGAATCACCCGCAGCCGAATATAAAGAACTGGGGTTATCATTAGATAAACTTCTTATTAGGCATCCTAATGCCACATTTATTGGCCAAGCATCTGGTGAGTCCATGCAGGGTGTGGGCATTTTTGATGGTGATTTACTTATCGTTGATCGCTCACTCACCGCCAGAAATGGTGATGTCATCGTGGCAAATTACAATGGCTGCTTTGTCTGTAAGTTGATTGATAAAAAGCAAGCTCGGCTGTTATCAGCGTCTAAAGATTTTGCGCCAGTTAGCATCAAGCCCGAAGACGACTTTCAATTAGAAGGTATTGTTACTCGCTCTATTCGACTCCATCATCAAGCTCCTGAATTAACCGCATGTATGCATTAGTTGATGCAGTATCTTTTTATGCCAGCGCAGAAAAAGTCTTCGACCCGAGCATAAGAAACAAGCCCGTTGTTGTTTTAACGAATAACGACGGCTGCATTTGTGCTGTTTGTCCTATTGCTCGACGGCTGGGTATTCCAAAATTCACCCCCTATTTTCAGATAAAGGACTTACTACATAAGCATGGTGTAGTGGTACGCTCTTCCAACTACGAGCTATATGCTGACTTAAGTGAAAGAATGATGAATGTTATTGCTAGGTATTGTGATGACCAATATATTTACTCAATTGATGAGTCATTTTTACATTTTAAAAAATATAGTGGCGTTATTAAAGATTGGCACCAATACGGCCATGAAATAAGACGTGCTATTTGGAAAGAAACCCGGTTACCGGTGGGAGTTGGCTTTGGCACAACATCAACCTTAGCTAAAGCAGCAAATCATGCAGCTAAAAAACTTGACGGTTACCAGGGTGTTGCCATTATTGATAACGCGCAAAGTGCGAAAGAAATATTAGAAAAAATGGCGGTAAATGAGGTTTGGGGGATTGGTAATAAAATATCTCAGCGACTAAAACAGCAAAATATTAGCACAGCTCATCAATTATCAATGCAGTGCCCTAAAATTATGCGCAAGCAATTTAGTGTTATCACTGAACGTACGGTTAACGAATTAAAGGGGATTAGCTGTTTAAGCTGGGATGATGTAAAAGCACCTAAACGGGAAATATTCTCTACACGTAGTTTTGGTCAACGTATTGTAGATATACATACATTACAAGCAGCCTTAATCACCCATAGTACGATAGTCGCTAAAAAAGTAAGGCGTCAGTCTTCACTTATCAAAAAACTGCTCGTGTTCGCTTCAAGCTCCCCCCATGATGAAAATTATTATAAACAAACAATGGTTTATACTTTTCCTTTAGCAACAGATAATAGTTGTGATATTGCTACAGCGGTCAGCTTAATACTCGCTGAAATATTTATACCCGGTGTGCATTTTTATCGTTGTGGTGTCGGTGCAATCGCCTTGGAAAGCAGACAACATCAACAAGCTGATTTATTTTTATCTGATCATTCAAACCCAATACTAATGAATTGTCTTGATAGTATTAATAGTCGTTACGGTAAGGGGACATTGACCTTGGGCGCAGAGGGAAAATCAGACTCCTGGCAAATGAAACGGCACTTTTTAAGTCCACAGTACACAAGTAACTGGCGAGACATACCCAAAATTAGTTGCTAAACAAATGAAAAAACACTTTTTAAGTCAACAACACAAGAGTAACCACAAGTAACTGGCAAGACATTCCCAAAATTAGCTGCTAGGCAAATGAAAAAACACTTTTAAGCCAACAACACAAAGGTAACCACGAGTAACTGGCAAGACATCCCCAAAATTAGCTGCTAGGCAAATGAAAAACACTTTAAAACCAACAACACAAAGGTAACCACGAGTAACTGGCAAGACATCCCCAAAATTAGTTGCTAGGCAAATGAAAAACACTTTTTAAGCCAACAACACAAAGGTAACCACGAGTAACTGGCAATACATCCCCAAAATTAGCTGCTAGGCAAATGAAAAACACTTTTTAAGCCAACAACACAAAGGTAACCACGAGTAACTGGCAAGACATTCTCAAAATTAGTTGTTAGTGTTATTCGTAAGTTTAGCCACTGTAACCTTGAACTCATAATATTTAAGGATAAAGTTGCTAGTGATATAAAATGTCAAAGGGCTACCACCTTAAAAGATGTTCATCCCCCACTTTAATGCGTCGTAATAACAATTTAACAGTCTAGTTTCAGAAATTTTATTACTGCCAATACAACGAGTAACACGCTTACTCGTTGATACTTCATAATGCTTAGCCAATGTTAATAGTTCTGACAATTCACCTTGTTGCTCAGATAACGCCAGTTTGATATCAGATGAAAAAAGAAAACTCTTTACAATATCTGCCATGGGTAAATTTAATATGGCATCTAAATTACTCAATATTCCGGTTAGAAAAGCTTTTTCATTAAGGTGACTGAATGATTTTTCTTTCGTTATGAGTTCCATCATTTTAGCGCGTACTAAAGACTCGATAAAAAGTTCTGGTGAACTTTCAGATGATAATGCTGACATTGATATAATTGCAACATACGGCTTTATTTTATCTGTTCCTAAGTAGGTAATAGCTTGCTTAATAGAAGTGATTTCAATATTGCCACACTCTGCGGCACTGTTTACCAACTTTAATATACCGCTCACTAACGTTACATCACGGCTAATAATTTCAGTCAGTTGGTTGAAGTCTAAGTGTGGTTTGTAAGCTTCTAAAAAAAGTTGAATTAAATTAATTTTTAGAGGAGATATAGACGTGCCGGACTTTATCTCGGGTTTGTGAAAAAAGTAGCCTTGATAATAGTCTATAGCTAGCGCTTTAAATTGTTGGTACTGCTGATTCGTTTCAATGCGTTCAGCAATTATTTTTATATGACTATTAGTTGATAATAGGCGTTTTTTCAGCCCTTCTATTTGAGTGAAAGTAACCTGTTCAATGTCAACTTTAATAATAGAGATATATGGAAAAAACACTTCCCATTTACTTTCGAAATTATAATTATCCAACGCAATGACATAACCCTTTTTATGAAGTTGAGCAACATTGAAAACGAGTTCATCAGAGATGTTAACTGTTTCAATAATTTCAACCACGATATTTTTTGGGTTAAAGAGCAAAGGCGATTTTTGTAATAAGGTAAACTCATCAAAATTAATAAAGGCCAATTTTCCAAGGCAAACATCGGCTAAATCACCCAATATATGGTTTTGAAGTATAACTTTTGAGGTTGCTTTTTCTGGAGAATCCCCATTAAATACATTCTCTAAACTGTCTCTAAAGAGTAATTCATAACCGATAGTTTTAAGATTTATATCTAAAATCGCTTGCCTTGCGATGAAAGTGTTTAATACTATTTCCATTAATCAAACCTATGAGATTTCGTCCTTTAATAGTAGTTGCTCTTCCTAGAAAATCTATGTAAATACTTATAAAACATAATAAAACCTATCAACGTATGGTTAGTTAGGTGTACAGTGACAGCAGACTAAAAAACACGCATTGAAAGATTAAAACGAGTCGATAAACTTTAATCTTGTCAATTCAGTGAACAGGCTGAATTTATTAGTATTCAAATAATAAACAATATTACAGCAGTAGCCGTAAACACCTTATTTATTAGCAATTAACCTCAATTTAAATGATAAAGTTGATATTAATGCAGACAAATCAATGAAGAATATATGTGTGATATAAAATTAACACTTCAAAACGAAGATAAAGATTTATTAATGACCATCACGCCTGTTAAAGGACAGCCAAAAGCTAACTTAAAAAAACTACAAACAACATTCAAATTATCTACATATTCTACTTTTTTACTGATTGACGGGGCGATGGAGTTACTACTAGCAGAAGTGGCTAAAAGTGATGAGAGTGATGAGAGTGATGAATCAAAAGCGACGACAGGTATAAGTTCAATCATAGCAAATGCTGTTGATGCGAATTTAAAGGTCACGTTGGGGCCTGAAAATATGTTAGCTACATTAGAATTTACCGCAGCTTATGGTGGTAAAACCATTGAAAATACTGATGTTATTAATGTATTAAAAGAAAACAATATAACCAAGGGTATCATTAAAGAAAACATCATCAATATTGTAAAAGAGGGGCAGTTACTTCAAGGAGGTAAAAGTATATCTACCGAAATAGCAAAAGGTAAAATGAGCAGAAATGGAAAGGATGGTTACGTAAAATATTTAGTCGATAACCCCGCAGAGCAAATTATGTGTCCTAAGAAGCTCGAAAATGGCAATGTAGATATGCGTGAATTAGGTAATTTAATTCATGTAAAAGCAGGTAAAAAATTAGCTAAGCTAATACCACCAACCGATGGTATTAAAGGCTTTGATGTAACCGGAGCGGCTATAGATGCAGTATCAGGTGAAACATGTTTTTTAGAGGAGTCTGAAGGTTCGTCTTTTTTAGATGAAAACAACAACATTCTTGTTGCTGCTATTGATGGTATGCCCAAGTATTTAGATAATAGTGTCGCTGTGCATAAGTTACTGGAAATTGAAAATATAGATGTTGGCACCGGAAACATTCGTTTTGATGGCTCTATTTATGTGCAAGGCAATGTTTGTGAAGGTATGCAATTATCCGCAACTGAAGACATCGTCATTGGTGGGTTAGTTGAAACCGCTTCAATTTCTGCAGGCGGCAATATATCGATTGCACTGGGCATTATTGGTCGACAAATATCAGACAAAAATAAGTTAAAAAACAGTACAGTGATCAAAGCAGATGGAGATATTAGCGCGCAGTTTGCACAATATGTCGATTTTTTTTGTAAAAAAGATATTAACATTACACAATATATTTCTCATAGCCACATTACAGTTGAAGGTGATTTATGGGTGGGTAATATCGCTAATGACAAAGCGGATGGAAAGTTGTTTGGTAGCCATGTACTCACAGGAGGTTCCGTTCATATAGGCACTCTTGGTTCAGCTTGTGGCGCAATGACCTATTTAAATTTCAATTATTGGCCCAAAACTGTCGAAGAATTAAGAATAAGTGCAGACGAAGCAAACTATAAAATAATTAGGCGCTTACCTAGAATATATAAATTATTACGAAAGGCTAACGACCTAGATAACGAAAATACTAAACAGATAAATCGTATTACCCATGCATTAAAGCAGCACTTATACTTGTTAGGTAAACTCAATAAAGAATGGCTAGAAAAAGCGAATAATATCAATGAGCATTTAGCGATTTTTGAGCTAACAGCTTATCAGTCAATACTTTCGGGTGTAAATATTGAAGTCGCCAATAAAAACTATGCTTTTAAGCGTGACCATGAAGCCACACAGATAAAGTGGCTTGAAAATAAAATCAGTATAGAGCCAATAGTTAATTAATTGAAATAACTTAAATGAATTAACCTTCGAACACCATACTGATTCACTAGAGAAACCTTAGATTTTTAAATATTTATCCATGTATAATCCTAGAACATTAATGACTCAGCAATAAATCACCGGGTTCACCACAGACATTGCTCAAATTAATGAACAGCACAGCCATCACTTTATAAGTTCTGCATGCGCTTTTTTAATCTCTCTAAATCAATCGCGTTTGAGCGTACTGTAAGTTTAATGTGACTATACTCATAGTCTTCCTTGGTAACACTCATGCTCGATCGAATTTCACCTATGATACCTTTAGCGGTATAAGGAATAATAATCTCATCTTCAATCATATCGTCCTGCGCTGCGTTAACAATATATTTATGCAGCTTAGTGATATCAAGAGGATTTCGAGTAGAGGTGATCATAGCATCAGGAAACTCTTCCATCAGTGCTTGTTGTTGCTCAATACTAAGTTGATCAGATTTGTTGAGTACCAGTAATTTCTTACTGTCTTCAACACCGACTTCTGCCAGTACTTCGTGCACAACATCGAGTTGTGAACGAAAGGAAGCATCCGAAGCATCAACCACATATAAGAGTAACGAAGCATCATGAGCTTCGGCTAAGGTTGAATGGAATGAGGCAACCAAATCGTGCGGCAACTTTTTAATAAATCCAACCGTGTCTGACACTAATATCCGTGGTTGTGTGGCTGGGTATAGTGCACGAACTGTGGTATCAAGTGTTGCAAAAAGTTTGTTTTCGCCAACAACATCACTACCGGTAATCGCTCGCATCATTGATGATTTACCCGCATTGGTATATCCCACCAATGCCACACAAAAAAGCTCAGAACGTTGAGTACGTCGGCCTTTCATTTCATGTTGAACACTGACCAATTCGCGTTTAAGGTCGGCTAATTGGTCGCGTACTGCTCGGCGGTTAAGTTCAAGCGTTGTTTCACCTGCACCTTTACCCATCTGACGTTCTTTATCACCACATGATGTTTCACGAAGTCGTGGTGCTACATAATTAAGACGAGCAATTTCAACTTGTAGTTTTGCTGTTTTAGTACGCGCATGACGACTAAATATTTCAATAATAATACCGGTGCGATCAAACACCTCTACGCCTAACTGATTTTCGACGTTACGCAGTTGAGATGGACTTAAGTCACAATCGAAGACCACGACATCTGCACAACCAAAAGGCAGGTTTTCTGATGGGATATCTGAAGGCACAGCAGAAATGTCAGTTTCATCGAGTAAATCATCAGCGTCATCTAAGCCTTCAACGACACCCTGGTTACCCGTAAGGTGAGCTATTTCAGCTAATTTCCCCAAGCCCAGTACATTAACTTTCTTAGTCGAACTCTGCTTTTGAGATTGAGTGCCAACCACTTTGAAGCCAAGTGTTGTCACTAAGCGCGCAAGCTCTGCAAGTGATTCTGTTGCTTCATCACCTTTAAAGTGCGGTGTGCAAATAGAAATAAGTAAAGCGTTAGTAAGTGATGCTTTTGCTGTTAGTTGCATAATTATTTATGTTAGTGCACCTGAAGTGCAAACCTAAGTTTTTATCTAAAGTAGTGTTATCCTACGCTGTTATAGCTAAGCTTTATAGGGCAATGGCAGACTAAATAGCGAGTTTATTTTAGTTGATAAGAAATCACTGAATGATGTCGGTAGCAGATCCCGCGATTAAGAGAATAAACGCGGCTTAGTATGATGCACGCGATTATGATTCACCGCCAACTAAAAGCCTAAAACTTGCTGTAATCTATTAATAAAAGATTAATAATATCAACAGATTTAAATTACCTTATTTACTATTATTTAACTACACTCTTAATCAATGAACAATTAGTTGTGGTGTTATATTCATGTCAAAAATATTAAGCGGCCTACTTTTTACCTATCTACTTTTATTCTCAACGGTGTCAACGGCGCAGCAAGTCATAAAAGTGGGTGTAGGTAACTTTCCTCCTTATTTTATTGAAAAAGGCACACAAGGCTTATTTGTTGAAATCATTGATGAAATATTCAAAAAGCTGCCACAATATAAAGTGCAATACATCCCCATGAGTAATAACCGGATCTTACATGAAATTAACTATGGTAAGTCAATTGATGTTGCTTCTAATATTTTTCCCAGTTCAAAAGTAAAAGCCTACTTATCAGAGCCAGTGTTTCGCTTTAGAGATGTAGCAGTTTCGAAAAAGTCAGCTCAGTTAATTATTAATAATATAAGTGACTTGCAAGGAAAGTCTATTGCCGCATACCAAGGAGCTACAGAGCTGCTTGGTGAAAAATTTAAGAATATAGCAAAAGAAAATACAAAATATTCAGAGCATGCCCACCCTAAAGAGACCACTCAACTGATGCTTTCTGGAGAAAATGTGATTAGAGTCGGTGATATCAACGTATTTTGGTATGATTTGAATAATAAATATTATAGTGATGAAGCGAGCATAGCCCGTAACAATTTTACCGTACATTATTTATGGCCCTTTACCTACTCGAATATGGCTTTTAAAGACAAGTCACTAAAAGATGCGGTAAATAAAGTGATCAAAGAATTAAAACAAAATGGCTCAATAGAAAAAATTTATGCAAGCCATGAAATGCAAAAGTAAGTTGCAGGGACTTATGATGACTCAATAACAATGCTTTATATTACGCAATAGAGACAAGGTAGAGTATCTTATATTTCAACTCAATTGCTGTAATCAAGTGCCCGTAAGCAATTTTGCTTTAAGCCTGTTAACACTTTTTATCTATTACCTATTATCAGTTAAAGTCCACCCATAATAAATAAGACGGATAGTAACAGGTTACAGAAAACGCAATACCGTTATTTAACATCACCACACTGCCGCTTAGCGTTATATAATCATAATGAGCGTGCTTTGTAGTACTTCTTTTACGATAACTAATTTATTAGAGGTCAATAACTCTTTCATGGGTAAAGGTGCACTTGGGTCTGTTATCGCTTACCAGCCATCATCCCAAGGTACCGTAACGGCTGCTACTATTATCGTGAACATTAATGACACTAAAAAAACAGCCTTAAAATTAAATAGTGATTTTCAATTAATTATTCGTTAACTTAGTTAGTTGATGCGCTAAAATTAAAAAGGTTACAACTTTTTTGAAAAAACAATCTTCCGCTACTTTAAGCCAAGATATCGATAAAGAAGATGAACTAGTTGAGGGGCTGATCAATAATAATGCTTTCGCTTACGAGGCATTAGTACGTCAATACAGCGCAAAAATGTATACCCTTGCATGGCGCTTTTTTTCCACCGATGACGATGCACAAGAGTGTTTACAAAAAGCCTTCATTCAAGTTTTTAACAATATCACCTCTTTTAAAAAAAATTCAAACCTGTCGACTTGGCTGCACCGTATTACGGTAAATGAAGCGCTAATGATGCTTCGACAAAGAAAAAGGCAAAACACTACCTCAATAGAAACATTTTATCAGCAATACAATGACTATGGAGAGCGTACGCAATTTGCCGATAATTTAGGCCATAGCTTAAACGATAACCTAAATAATAATATTGAAATGCTATTTGAAAAAGGTGAAGCAAAATTATCGCTTAATAATATTATTTACCAACTTCCTGAGAAATATTGTAACGTTTTACTGCTTAGAGACATCCAAGAACTAAGTACCAAAGAAACGGCTGAAATTTTAGCAATATCTGAAGCTTCAGTGAAAACTCAATTACACCGAGCTAGGTTACTTTTAAAAACTATTTTAGAACAGGAAGACATAAAGAACGCAGAAAAAAATTGGAAGGTAAACTGATATGTTAATGATTAAGCGATTAATAGCCCAGCACATGCCAGGTATGTTGACCTGCGAAGAGGTTGACAATTTTCTATATGATTTTCATGGCGGTAATTTATCTTACATTGAAAGCTTTAAATTTAAACTACACTTAAGTATGTGCCCAGAATGCAGAGATTACTTAGAGGGCTATAAAAATGCCATTCGTCTTTCTCAAACAGGGTTTATTAAAGCAGAGCAGAGCCCAGAGGTCCCAGAAGATCTTATACAAGCTATCTTAAAGAGTCGAACGTCTAAATAGTTCATTTTATTAATTCTACTATTGGAAATTTAAAAAAGAATGATCATCAGTCAATTGGAAATTATTGAACAAGGTCAGTTGTATCTTAATACTGTCTCTAAAAAAAATTATACACAAATAGTTCAACCTAACTTTATCAGTTCTGCAGGCACCCATATGCGGCATATTATTGATCATTATTTAGCGATAATGTCAGGTATTGAAAATAAGTTGATTAACTATGATCTTAGGATGCGTGGTGGCCAAATAGAGTTATCTCCTGAACTTGCTATCGCTAAATTAAATGAAATAGCTAATTGGATTCAAGGCATGTCCGAAGACAAGCTCAATCAAGTGATAACATTAGCGACAGAAGTATCGGTAACCAATAAAAATATACAAAAACTACAAACCTCTGTTGCTAGAGAATTAGTTTTTGTCGGTAGCCATGCTACTCATCACTATGCGATGATTGCTCAGATAACTTTTGCTCAAAAAAATGCGCTACAAGCAACCGAATTACCCCAAGATTTTGGCTTGGCGCCTGCTACAGCAACTTTTTTAAGACAGTGTAATGAACAATCTACTGATGCTAAAAGTAAAAATAAACTTTTATCTGTGATTAATTAAATGTGCACGTTAACGTATTTACTCAATGATAATGGTTATGAGTTATTTTTCAATCGTGATGAACAACGTTCTCGCTTATTAGCTATTCCCCCTAAATATTATCCAATAAGTGGCGCCATTTATCCCGTAGACCCTGTTGGTGCGGGTACATGGATAGCTGTCAGCAAAAAAGGCTTATCGCTCGCTTTATTAAATAATTATCAAGCACCGGCTAATAATCACAATAACGTGATCAGTCGTGGACAACTTATTCTTTCTTTACTGCAAAACCAAACGAGTGTTATTGAGCAATTAGAAACTATGGACCTAAAGGTTTTCCAACCTTTTCAACTGTGCATTTTCCCTGAAGATTTATCGATTAAAAAACCAAAAATTCACTGCGTAAAGTGGAATGGTAAGCAACTGATTGAGGTAAGCGTTGATGGTAAGGCTGACTTACCGATAACATCATCAAGTCTTGATTTTATTGACGTGCGCCAAAAGAGAAAATATCGCTTTGAACAGTCTGTTAATGGTAAAGAATTATTATCAAAGCAACACAAAGACTTTCATTTTTCGACAGAAAAAGACGGTAAATATGCGGTTAATATGCAAAGAGAAGATGCGAGAACAGTCAGTATCTCTCACTTATCAATAAAAACTTGTCTCGCTAAAGAAAGTGAAATTTGTTTTGAGTACTTTGATAATGTTTTACAAAAATCTCACACAGTTTTGTCTCCAAAAGAAGAGAGCATTGAATTCGCTTAATATTTATTATTCTCAAATGGCACTTAACTCATCACTTTTATCATAATTTATATACGCGGTTTTAGATGAACCTAAATAAAGTTTTAATAGCTTGTCAGGTGCTGCTGGTAAATTAACACTGAGCAACAAGCCTGGCGTGTCATTGAAATTAACATCTATGCCCGTGCAATGAAATTTAGCCCCTAACTTATAATATTGTTTCAATAATACCGGAACATCTTTACCGTCTTCTTCGATGCCCATCACTAATGCCGACAACTGATTTAAAGAGACAGGTGCTGCGCTAATAAAATCTTTTACTTCTGGATGAAGTTGCCCGGCAAAGGATTTTTTAGCGCTAACGCCCTCTTTATCTGTCACCATAATTTCATCAATTAAGGCAACTGAGCGAGGATCATATAGTTTGCTTAATGATACCGTGCCATACAATGTTCGGTAATGTGGGTTTTGACAGACAAAAGCGCCAATGCCTTTCCATAATAACAGTAAGCCATGAAAACTGTTTTGGTGCGCAGCAATGATAAATGAGCGGCCCATTTCTAAACAAGGTTGTTGTTGATTAATAAACTCAGGCGCAAAATCAAACATTTGCGCAAGATAAAGTTTTGATACATCGCCATTTTTTTGTAAAAGGTCGGTCTGTCCTATTCGATAGGCACCAATAATCTCTTCATTTTTATGATCAAAAATAAATAAATGCATGTACGCTGCATCAAATTTATCGGTATCGCACGCTTCACCACTCCCTTCATCTAAAGTTCTAAACGTTATTTCCCGTAATCGAGTAATTTCTTCTACACAATGTGGAATTTGTTGTTGATAACCATAATAGACAGAGAATGATTTAAAATCTAATAAGTGTTGTATTTCAGGCAGTTGAGCAAGCTCTTTTTTCATTACTTTTTTATCCACCATAGGAATAACCGCTTCAAATGATGTTCTTTGCTCATGCTCAAGCCAAGGGCTAAAATAGTTATCATCGTTTAAATAGCATTGTAAGCGGACAAAATCATTCATTCTTTTAGTACCATTAAATTCATTAAGTTGCTTTATGGTGAGCAGATTATTGGTTTTTAAAGCGATGTTATGTGCTTGTAATTTAAACATTTCATGCGCTAACATTAGTAGTCGAAAACGATAATAAACTCTCCCCATATTATGAAAAAGTTTGCTATTAGCACCTGATATAAAAACAGGTAAGATAGGCGAGTCGGTTTTTGTGGCAAGCTTAATTGCGAGTCGATTCCAATCAGCATCGGCAATTCGTTGTTTATCCGCTTGAAAAAAAGAAACACGCCCTGCAGGAAATATGACCAACAAGCCATCTTTTTCGAGATGTCGAAAACATTGTTTTATTGCCAAGCCATTGATCAAAGCTTTAGGCTTTAATGGATTAGCAAAGATAAAGTAATCTTTAATTTCTTTAAATATTGTTAAACCGACGTTTGCCATGACCTTAGTATCAGCACGAACCTCGGTTAATAAATACGCAATAATAACCCCTTCAATCATGCCATAAGGATGGTTACAGACAATAATACAACGGCCACGTTGCGGTATTTTTGCCAAAACACCATTAATACCAGAAACCTGAACACCTAAACCATTGAGTAATTTTTGTGAAAATTCTTGTTTGTTTAATCCAGATAATTCACAAGACTCATAAACCCTGCGCAGTTTACTTATCCCTAATAACTTATCCCAAAAAGGCCCGGTAATTTTAAGCATTGTGCCCAGCAATGTATTAGGCGCCATAGCCGCAAGACGTAAATCTGAATAAGGTTTTTCTAGTGGTTCATTGTTCATAAAGTCTTCAGTTATAAGGAAATGATTATATTAACGCGATCGAAGGGCTTCCCCGTTAACTTTTGATACTATTTTAGATGTTACACGCAAGATAAAGGTTACAAATTTCACTAAAAAATTAAAGTACTTATAATGTTTTATCACACAAAGGCTGAATTTATCAATAAGAGCTATAACACACTTGGATTAGCCTATGATCCCGCCCCCTCGACAAAGGAATATAGTCTTTAGGTGTATTATTGGTATTTATAACTTAAGCATCTGATAAGGTTTAGTTAACTATAGTCATTATCTCGCATATTGTTGTTAAATAAATTTCATAAAAACGAGCTTTTTACTTAATTTTAACTAAGATTATAAAACAACTAATAATGCTGACACGCTATGTTGTTAATGAGGGAATATGAAATATGGGCTATTTGGACAAAGCGTTAATGAAAGACGAAATAACTGCGGGTATTCTAACATTAAATGCTAACTACATATTAGTAGCAGTAAACACTGAATACTTACTGATGACAGGGCTTGATAAGACCGACTTACTCGGTTATTCAATTGATAAAATACACAAGTTTTCTGCAGATAAAGTTCAGCAAAATAACAGTAACCCTGACTTTGGTCACTTCAGCTCAACTTTACAGCAAAAAGATAACAGACAGCTTCCTGTAGACGTTTGTTTTTTTTCTTTAACAAGAAATAACGAAGAACAAACATTACTCTTTTTTAAAGCAACTAATTATAACGATATTACTAAATCTAATATTTCTATTATTGAACAAATTTTTAACCACTCCAATGAAGCGATTGTAGTGACTGATAATCAAGGTTATATACAAATAGTCAATAAAGGTTTTTCTCATATAACCGGTTATACGCAAGAAGAAGTTTGGGGGAAAACCCCAGCTATCCTAAGCTCTGGAAAACAAGATAAATATTTTTATAAACAATTTTGGCAAAAGCTTATTAATGAAGGGGGTTGGCAAGGCGAAATTTGGAATAAAAGAAAAAATGGTGAAATTTACCCTGAGTGGTTAAATATAAGCAGTATCAAAGACAGTAACGGTCACATTTCTAATTATATTTGTCAGTTTACCGATATTACCAGTCGAAAAAAATCTGAAGAAGAAGTTCACTTTCATGCCTATCACGACACATTAACTAGCTTACCTAATCGACATCTATTATTTGAAAAACTTGAACATTTATCTGAACTTCATCGTGAAACCCCCACTTACTTTGCTGTGCTTTTTTGTGATCTAGACAGGTTTAAATCTATTAATGATTCTCTAGGACACGAAGTAGGAGATGAGTTATTAAAGAGTGTCGCAAATAGGCTTAATGCTAAATTACGTGACAATGACATTATAGCAAGAAGTGGTGGTGATGAATTTATAGTTGTTGTTGAGGGAGAAAAGTCACTAAGAAATTTAGATAAAATTTGTGAACAAATATTATCCCTTTTTGAAAAACCTTTTAAGACCAAATTCGGTGAGTTTAAAACAACGATAAGTATTGGTGTAAGTACATTTCCTTTAGATTCACTTGATGTTAAAGAGCTTATTTCATTTGCTGATGTTGCTATGATGAAAGTAAAAAAGTCAGGAGGAAATTATTATTCATTATTTGATACTAAAGAAAAAGAGTTAATTAAACGTAGGATGGAACTTGATAGAGAAATTTATCAAGCAATTGAAAATAAACAGTTTGAAGTCTGGTATCAACCACAAATAAATGCTGATAATGGTGAAGTTTATGGCATCGAATGCTTACTTAGATGGATTCACCCTGAGCAGGGGATTATATCACCCGCCCTTTTTATTCCAATAGCAGAAGCAAACGGAGCTATTAAAGAGCTAGGCCACTTTGTCTTAAAAAGCGCATGCCGGCAATTACGAGTGTGGAGAATTAATAATTTGTTTACTGGGGTTATGGCGATTAATATCTCATTGCGACAGTTTGATCGCAATGATCTTTTTGCTCAGGTACAAAAAGTATTAACAGAGGAGATGATCCCTGGTAATGCTATTGAACTTGAGGTCACTGAATCTCTTTTTTCTGAAGATAATAATCATCACACTGCTATTTTGGTGGCTTTGAGAGAATTAGGAGTCAAAATCGCAATTGATGATTTTGGTACTGGCTATTCTTCGTTACAACGCTTAAAAAGTTTACCTATTGATAATGTAAAAATTGATAAATGCTTTGTTGATAATATTGTAAATTGTCCAGAAGACAGAGCAATAGTAATGGCATTAATTTTGCTATCGAAAACCTTCAACGTTAGCCTCATTGCTGAAGGTATAGAAACGCAAGAACAAGCAGATAAGCTGTGTGAGTTAGGCTGTAGCAACCATCAGGGTTTTCTTTATAGTAAACCTCTAAGTGCGAGTGATTTTGAAAAGTGGTTGTTAGCATTCAAACAAAAAAATCAACATAACGCTCAACACAAAGAAAATGGCTAATGAAATCATTTAACTTACCGAATCATCCTGACACTGAAGATCATATAAGAAAGCACGCTGAGCTAAGAAATAAATTTCATTTACTAGAAGAAAAACTCACACATTATAATATCGATATACATCATAAAATAGCGATATTTCTTTATAGCTGGCTAGCTAAACATATTTTAAAATCTGACATGGAGTATAAGTCTTATGCACTATCGATAGATGAAGGAAGTTTTATAAAGTGATATACGCTAAACAAGGTCGATATGACGTCCCTTTCGCCATAAAACAACTTTATTAATGAACCTTCCTTAACGATGAGGCAGCGTTGGAGGGCGACTAATTAAAGCGTTCATCTTATTTTAGTCGCGCTATATTTAATGGCCCTTTTTATCTAGCGCCTATAAAGTTATTGAACAAGCCAAGATTGTTCAATAATAATTTCTTCATTTTTATATATTTTAGCGGTAAATAACTGACCCGAATTTATAATGCCCACACCTTTAGGCGTGCCAGTCATAATAATATCTCCATCTTCAAGGGTTAAGAAACTTTGTATATCTGTGATTAACATTTCAGGTTTGTTGATCATCAGTGGGTAATTAGCGAATTGTATAAGAAGGTTATCTATAAATAACTCCATTTTATAACTTTTATAATCGCCATCACAGTTGGCAAAGTTGCTAAATACGGCCGATTTATCAAAAGCTTTAGCTCGCTCCCAAGGTAGACCTTTTGATTTAAGCACATTTTGAAGCTTTCTTTTTGTCAGATCTAAGCCAAAGCCTATACCAGAAATTTTATTGTTCTTAATAATAAAACTGATCTCACCTTCATAGTGTATTTCATCAGATTGATGGCTTTCTATCTCATTAGAAATGGCGGAGTTAGGCTTAATAAAAACTACCGGCTCTGCTGGAATTTCATTGTTTAGCTCTTCAATATGCTCGACATAATTTCGGCCAATGCAGACAACCTTTGAAGGGATAAAGTCGAGACCATCATGCTTAACACTGTTCATTTATGTTGTTCCTTTGTCTTAATAGGTTAACTTAATTTTTATTAATATCAGTTAGCGGGGCCATCGGCTAATGAATAGCTAAGTAAAACACCCTAGCATCAAAATCGTAACATAGGATAACTTAATCATTTATCGATATCGTAGATAAATATAATTTAATAAATATTTAGAGAAATTAGCAAAGAATATTGTAGCTAGATTAGCCAAATCTGATAAATCAGGGGGATTGATTGAAATGAAGTAAAAGTAGCGATTTAGTCGAAGCTTAGTGGTTATATCGCTAAGATTCGACTTAAATCATTGCCTCAACTCATGGTGTTGAATTGAGGGTTTATCTTGTTATTAAGCTTGGTATATCCATTCTAAAAAACATTTAGAATCGGTGTTATTGCCAAACTTGATTAACTTAGTACCATTTTGATCGTTAACAACAACATTGTGTTTGTTAACTGAAATGAAATTAATAGGTGATTTAATTGAATAAATCGTTCCTTTATATGTATAAGACATAATAAAACTCTTTAATTTGCGCTGCTGCGCATTAATAATAAAAGCCATATTACTGTGTGAAAACGTTTAGATATTTATAAATATCTGATCAAGAAATAATGGATCTTGATAACCTCAGACAACAATTTAGGCTTAGTAATTTGAGTGATGACTGACTGTGAAAGGGAAAGACATAACATTGATTATCACAAGTACTAATCACAAGTGATAATAGGTTAAATAAACGAGAGGGGGATAATTAACAAAACAACTATAAACAGCTTAAACGTGAAAGTAAACATTTTTTTAAATTATTATCTATTTATTATTGTTTAGCCTCTATTCCTTACTATTTTAAAAAGTAGAGGCTGTTATACGACTAAAATCTATCGCTTATTTGATGGTACTTAACTGCTGGTATAAATCGATAAACTTTACACGTTTGCGATAACCTTCAAAAAAGTATTTATGAAAGATAGTCCCTGCAGGGTCAATAATCACAACACCAGGATAAGGAATGCCATAATTATCATCGCCCATTTGGTAATCTTTATTAAGAATACCATAGGCTTTTACCGTCGCCGCCGCTTGATCTGACAACAAAGGATAGGTTAATTGATGCGCCTTAGAGAAATCGTTTAAGATGTCAGTACTGTCATAAGAAATAGCCGCAACACCGTAACCTAACGCTTTAAATTTATCAGCATATTCATTGAATTCAATTAAGTGGCGTTTACAAAAGGGACACCAGTCAGCTGAACGAAAAAATAAGATGATTAATCCTTTTTCAGCGGTTAAGTCCTCAATGTTAACCACTGATTTTGTTGCATCTATTACCGTTAAAGCCGGTGCTTTGTCACCCACTTTAGGCCCAACGTTTATTGAAGTCTGCTTGGCAAAAGCGCTGTTAATAAAAAGCATAGAGAAAAGCAAAGTGACAATGACCGGTATATATTTTTTGTTATTAACCATAATTTTTATAAACTCTTATATGAAGTAAATGTTTGTACTAAAACTATAGACCGTGCATCTGCATTATTTACTTCATCTAGTTGTTATTAATTTACCAGAGATAATTACTGTAGTTTTGGCGCAACGCGATGTTGAGTCGCTTGTTCATAACCAAAAGCAGCTTCAATCAAGATACCTTCTTGTAACTTGCCGGAAAACATTGATAAGCCAACAGGTAAGCCATGTACATAGCCCATGGGTAGCGTAATATGAGGGTAACCTGATATTGCCGCAGCAGAAGATGCAGCACCTAAATAATGGTCGCCATTAACCCAATCAATTTTCCACGCGGGCCCTGTGGTTGGGGCAATAATCATATCAAGATTGTGCTTTTCAAGTAACGCATCGATGCCTGCTTGTTGTGTTAAACGTTTCGCTTTGGCGAGTGCATCAAGATAAACTTTATCAGTAATGTCCCCTTTAGCTTGTGCCATCAAAAATATTTCTTGTCCAAAATATTTCATTTCAATATCAGCATTTATTTTATTGAATTCAATCATTTCACTGAGTGATTTTGGCATGCCTGGTGCTGTTTTTGAAAGATACTTATTGAGCTCGTCTTTAAATTCATAAAGCAGCACTTCAAATTCAGCATCGCCCCACTGATCTTTTTTTTCAAAATTAACGTCGTCTACGATCACTGCACCTTGGCTTTTAAGATCTTGTACTGCCTGACTAAAAACATTGTCTAGCCCTTGATGATAACCCATTAGATTTCGAGCAATACCGATACGCTTACCTTTAAGACCATCAAGCTTTAAATGTGAGAGGTAATCTATCGTTGAAGACATTCCATCTTGATCACTTGGGTCTGCTTTTACCATTGCCGCTAACAAAATAACCGCATCGGTTACATTTCTCGCCATAGGGCCCGCTGTATCTTGACTATGCGCAATGGGGATAATACCGTCGCGACTAACGGTGCCTAAGGTTGGTTTTATTCCAACAACCCCATTAATTGCCGCAGGACAAGTCACTGAACCATCAGTTTCAGTACCTATTGTTACCGTAGCGAAGTGAGCCGCAGCAGCAATACCAGAACCTGAACTAGAGCCACAAGGACTAGTTGTTATATCGTAAGGGTTTTTACTTTGTCCATATAAACCGCTCCAACCACTTGATGAAGCGGTTGAGCGAAAGTTTGCCCATTCACTTAGATTGGTTTTTCCTAAGATAATCGCGCCAGCTTCTTTGAGTTGTTTAACCAAAAAAGCATCATCATCTGGAAAATTATTGGCTAAAGCAGTTGAGCCTGCTGTGTTTGCCATACCATCAGTAGTATCTATATTGTCTTTAAGTAGAATAGGAATACCATGCAAGCTGCCTTTAAAGCCATTTTTAAGGAAATAAAGGTCAAGTGCTTTAGCTTGCTTGAGGGCATTTTTATTTAATTGCACCACTGAATTTAGCGTCATTCCTTTGTCATCATATGTCGCAATGCGTTTTAAATAGAATTGCACCAATTGCTCGCTGGTTAATTGTTTACTTTGCATTTGCTGATGAATGTCGTTAATGGTGGTATTTTCATTAATATCGGCACGAACATTAAAAGCCATTACCGAGCAAAAAAATAATAAAGCTAACGGTTGAAAAATTTTCATCTTAATTCCTAAAATATAACGTTGCGCATTTTATAATTTAAATTGGGGGTACTTGTCTATAGATGGCTAATAATTAAACGAAAAGAATCTTTAATTGCTGTTATTAAATCGATACAAAAACGATAAGTTGTTTAATACTTATCGTTTTATAAGGTTATTTTGTCTGAATTAAGCTTTTGAATGTTCCTGTACTTTCGTCCAAGCCAACGCTGAAATTGCGAGTGCAATAGCACTAATTTGAAACACTACACTTTTATCGGCAACTTTACTGATGAATAAACCAATCGCTAAGCTAACTAACAACTGCGGTAATACAACAGACAAGTTGAATAGGCCCATATATAGGCCCATACGAGACTGTTCAACCTTTTCAGACATAATGGCAAACGGTAAACTAATAATAGCAGACCAACCAATTCCTAATAGCGCCATAAGTAAGTAAAGCACTTCTTTTACATCTCCAAACATGACGACTAATCCATAGCCAACGGCCATACTGGCGATGCAATAGGTATGGGTTTTTACTCGTCCTATTTTTTTAGCTACCGGTTCAAGCACAAATGCCGGTAATAAAGCAGACACTGCACTTAAAATGAGAAAACTCATCGCTATAACTTTGCCTAAATCATCGTCTGACAAACTTGGCATTTTGTCTTGAAGAAAAGCAATAATAAAAACAAACATCGTTTGTACGCCAACCCAACTGAAGGAATGAGCGGCTAATACTTTTCTAAAACCAATGCTATTATCACTGCGACTCTCTTTAGCAAATAAAGTAATAACAACAAAATACAAGGTAATGATTGCCGCAATAACTTCAGCCCAGTAATGATCGGTTTTTATACCTGATATTTGTAAAGCCATCGCATAAATATCGTAAATAATGAAACCCCACAAGGGTTTTATGTTCATCAGCACCATTTTAAACGAGACTTTATCTTGAATAACATCGCGTTGACTTACTAATAATTCTTTGGGTTCGCTAATAAAAAAAGGAGCTAATATTGATAGAAAAAACACTAATCCTGCGCCTAAATAAATAAGTATAAAGTTCCCCCACGTAGCACCAACCGCATAAGCCAATACACCAAAGGAGCCTGATACCGTTTGCATCCAGGTATAACCTTTAGTGCGAGCATCACCTTCAGGAGTTACATCCGCGATAATGGCACGTGTTGGATTAAAACTAATATTTATCGATAAATCTAAGGTTAACGCAACAGCAATCGCTACGCCGAGCAATCCTGAGATGCCAAGTGATGAAGAAACAATATCAATATTGGGTAAAGCCAATAACATCATAGCGGCTAACACACCACCGATGAGGATAAACGGACGGCGACGGCCATTCCAAAACCAAACATTATCGCTAATAATACCAACAATAACTTGTCCTAAAATCCCCGCAATCGGTCCTGCGGCCCACACTAAGCCAACCTGATGAATATCAAGACCGTATTGAGTAGTTAATATCCAACTAAGCGCTGATATCTGTACTGATAAAGCAAACCCCATCGCTGTTGCGGGTAGGCTCAATAGCATATAGAAAGATTTACTAAGGTTTTTTTGAATGGCCAACATTTTTATTATTCTCTTTTTATTATTTGCAGTCGCATTAAAGGTTATTGACTAAAATAGTCTTGTACAAACTCAAAACTATTTTTACCTATTTTCTCACCAATTAAGCGACCGGTAATATCATCGGCAGGTGGATGAATACCTCCCCAAATACGTGACAGACTACATTGATCAGAAGCATCTTGATAAGTCGCCCATTGCAGGGTCATATTGACACTTGGCCCTTGTTCAAAAACTAAAAACTCATTGGCAACCACGTCAAATTCGCTCATTCCGCCAGGGAAGTATCGTGAACCTGTCATTGCGGTCATTAATTCGGCAGCGGCTCTAGAATAAGTAGAATGCCCAGATACATAACCGGCAAAAGGTGGGGTTACAAAAGAAGGACGCTGATAAGGCCACCAATTCTCAGCTAAAATCCAATCAACACCGGCTTTATCAGTAGCGGGGTTGTTAATGTAATCTGGGCCTTTCCAGCCATAAATTTTAATTTTTCCGACATTTTGTTTATTGTCCCCTGCTAATGCATCGTTCGCTCCAACAAGTTCGATGTAACCATCGACAAGAAGAATTCCGTTAAGGTGATAAGAAGGTAATTGCTCATCGCTACTTTGTCCTAGGTCGGCCATTGCACGAATGGCTGAAACAGGTCGAATATAATCGTAGCGCCCCTTGATCCCCCAAGCTGCGATTGCCGCGTCATGCATAGTGCCCCCCATGGCAAAATAGCTTTTTATATCCCATTCTAAATTACCTAATATTTCGCCAGTACCCGCCCAACGTTTTTCAAGTAAATTATGGTCGCTAACGGTATTTAGGATGACAAACCAGTGACCCGGCGGTGTTTCAGACTCAGGACCGTCTGCCCAGAACTCGGCGAGTACTCGGCCATAGTCACCACGAGGCACAATCTGCTCTTGGTAAGGTTGGTTAGTTACTGGGTTAAGGATATAACCGGCACTGGTATCTCCGCCGTCAAGTTGATTGTAAAACTCATTATATTGAGAAAAGGTTGTTGGAAAGCTATTAATGTTACCGATACTTTTTGGCGATATATCCCATTCGACACCGTCATTCTCATCTAAATGAGCTGACCATATCGCGACTAACGAAAAGCCCCACTTATATAAATCCGCTGTATCTGAACCTATCAACGGCGGCATCCCTGGATCATGGTAAACCTGATAGTCAAATCCATCACGGGTAAAAACAGTTTTGTCATTTGCAGATAAGGAAAATGGAACAACTTGTCCCCATTCTGGGCTTAAAAATTCAGGCATATCGTCAACAGGGTTTCCTGCTTGATCAATATATCCCTGAATAGAAAGGGGTTGCCAGCGATTTAAGTCAACAATAGTCGGGTTACCCGACTGCCCAGTTCCCAAAGCTAACGCAGGGTTAACCGATTGGTAATGGCGATTACTGTAAAACTGTTGTTCGTTAGCGCCATCTTGTAAGCCAAAATTGATATAGCATTGGGCGATAGCATTACCAAGAGCTGCAGCTGAACCATTAGCATAGTCGACAGAAGTATCATCAACATCAAAGCCTAAGCGCGTCATTAAAGCATCCGCTGTGGCAATAATATTATTGGCTCCAGGTGATAAGCGAAAACGATGTTTGATCATTTTATAACTGGCAAAACTTATCGCTTGCTCTTGAAAAGGGATAATATCGATAGGCAAATCAACGGCTTGTGCAAGACAATTAAACCCAGCAACATTATTGCCCCATAAAAAAGGTTTCACTTGCGGGCGATAAACAGACCAAGCGTCAAACATTGCTGATGAAATATGGAATAAATTTCGAGCATGTACCGTAGGGCGCGCATAGTCATTTCGTATCGCATGCAGTAAAACTTCATTCCACTGTCTTGCAACTGACTGTCCACTTCGCTCGGGTGTTATTGTTATTGGCGCAGCAACAATCACTTCATTTTTACTGCTTGAACTTGAACCACCGCAAGCCGTTAATAATAATGGGCTTAACATGAGTGGCAGGATAATGTTTTTTACTATTTTCATTTTGCTCGGCTTAATCATAAGGTCTACTTATTATTTTTATACTTATTTTGATTCTAACAATTATTGGCTAGCAACTAAATAATTAGTCAATAGCGGCTAAATACGCTCGATAGTCACAAATTTATTGACCGCTACTTGAGTGATCACTGACTCTTCGCCATCAGGCCACACCACACGTATACGGGTTATTATTGACGACTTACCTAAACCAAAGTGTGCTTCAACCGGGTTTTGTGAGACATAATTTGTCCCTGATTTTAATTCCCGCATTTGACGAATATCACCACTACTGACATATATCCTTGCCCCTAGGGCCTGAGAGTTACTGGTTGCATCAATCAATTTGATATTGATAAAGTTATTCTGACCCGTCTTACTGCCTCCATTATTACAAAACAACTTAGGTGGCTCATCATGGTTAGCAATATAAATATCTTGATCACCGTCTTTGTCATAATCAAAACATACTAAGCCTCGCCCCATCGACTTGTCATCAATACCGACATCGATGGATGACTCTTTAAAAGTACCATCGCCATTAGCAAGAAAGAGTCGAGAAGGATCGTCTAAAAACATTTTTTCAATATTTTCGCCATACATACCATTAACAACAAATAAATCTTGTAAGCCGTCGTTATTGAAATCACTAAAACAAGTCGCCCATGCCCAAGAGCTATGACGAACACCAAGCTCGTCTGTTTTATCAAGAAAAGTGCCATCGCCCTGATTCTGATAAAAGCGATTGCCTGGAGACAGCCAACCTAACTTTGCCGGTTCGTCTCGATAAGATATTGCGCTAACAAACCAGTCTAAGTCGCCATCATTGTCGTAGTCAGCCACTGCTGAGCCCATGCCAGTATTATCTGTTATCACTTCATGGTCAGTGATATCGGTAAACGTGCCATCTTTATTGTTTTTGTAAAGACGGGTTTGCGCATAATCTGTTACTAAGAGTAGGTCGACCCAACCATCGTTATTAATATCAGAGAATGTTGCGGTTAAGGTTTTATCGGCATTACTGGTATTTTTTATACCGGCTTCAAAGGTGACATCTGAAAAGGTTGAATCGCCATTATTCTGCCAAAAATAGGCAAAGTAACCGCTACGTTCTTCGGTCCAATGAGTAACAAACAAATCAAGGTCACCATCTTTATCGTAGTCAGCCCAAGTGCCTGAAAAATTATTACCCGGCAGTACCAGACCTGAACTCGCAGTAATGTCTAGGTATTGTTCATTTCCTTGATTAACATAAAGCTTTGCCGCATCGCCACCGACACCACCAACAAATAAATCTAATAAGCCGTCACCATTAAAATCACCAAAAGCAGGACCACTGCCTTTATTTTTTTGAGCAACACCTGAAAAGCTAGCTCGGTCGGTAAAGGTACCATTACCTTGATTTTTTAATAAAACATTGGCTTGCCCTTCACCACCTATCGCGTATAAATCTACCCAACCATCATTGTCAAAATCACCTGCCGCCACACCACCAGACATACCTAATACGCCATCACCATCGGGCATTGAATGGCTAAAGGTAATACCCGCTTGCTGAGAGATTTCCGAAAACTGTAATGATTGCGCACTATTCTCAACGGCATGACACTGATGACTAGCGCTGCCAATGGCAGCCCGCTCAGTAACCTTTGCAGCAATACCAACAACTTGTGGCCCAATTAAAACAGGTGTTTCAACACCTGTTTTCTCGACAGGCTTATCGTTACTCGCGCTTCCGCCACCACAACCTGATAGCGCAGTAAGTGCGAAGCTTAATAAGAAAAGAAAGGGGTAAACGTAAAGTGATGATCGCGTGTTTTTCATGTGAATACCTATCAATAACTTTATTTATTAATGAGCTTGTCATTAATAAACTGTTGATGATCAGCAAAATTTACTGAACAGCGTTGAATAAACTGGTCTATATGCGCTAAGTCATATTTATGTGCTGCATCAAGAGCCTGCTCGGCAAGTTGTTTGTCTTGTGATAACTCAGGAAAAATACCGTAACCGGCAAGCATAGCATGCCAAGAAACTGGTGGGTAAAAACTCACCATACCTGGTTGAATTAGGGCTTTGTTTAAATCATCACCCGCGACCCAGCACTGTACTATTTTCTTTAAATTGTTAGATATATTGGGATTTATGCTATTTTTTCGCCAGTACTCGGTGTCGTCACGCGAACTCAAGCGATAATGAGCGACAATATAATCACGAATGCCATCAAAACGATGATTCATTTTTTCATTAAATCTATCTTGATAAATATTGCTGTACTGACCGAGAGAGAAATCATCAATAAAACCTTCAATACTCTCTTGGACAAAATGTAAAGCGGTCGCTTCAAGGGGCTCAATAAAGCCTTGCGACAAGCCAATAGCGACACAGTTTTTGTGCCAATGTTGTTTGACTCGCCCTACTTTCATTTTTAAGTGACGAACGTCAACGGCTTCATCGACCAATGAAAGTTTTTCTCGTAACTCAAGCTCTGCTTGTTCGCCAGTACAGTGCTCTGAACTATAAACATAGCCGTTTCCAGTGCGGTTAGTTAGCGGAATATCCCACGCCCAACCACATTTCATCGCAGTAGCAATAGTTTGTGAGTTAAGACCTTGCTGAGCGTTTTTATCTCTTGCTACAGAGATGGTCACAGCACTGTCATTAAATAAGTTATCTTTAAAACTGATAAAAGGTACTTTTAATGTTTTTTGTAAAAGTAGGCTGTTAAAGCCTGAGCAATCAACAAAAAAATCACCGGCAATGACCTCGCCGTTATCAAGTGTTAACGATTGAATGTCGCCAGCATCATTTACGTTTACCTCATCAACTTGCGCCAAAATATGCTTAACACCTTTTTTCTGCGCAACTTTGCCTAAAAACTTCCCCAATAAAATGGCATCAAAGTGATAGCCATAGCCAATATCGAAAGGAAAATTATATTCGCCAACCGCAGATTTTTTTTGTTTAGCTAATTGTGCAGACAAAAAGAAACGATCAGGATGACAATCGACGTTAAAGCCTTTACGACGATACTGAGTGTTATAGACAAAGGCAGGAGCAGTATGGGCATCGATAAGCGAAGTAAAAGGATGAAAATAACTTTCAAAACCTACTCGTGTTGACCAGCCATTGAATAATATGCCATTTTTATAGGTCGCATTGCATTGCGGCATCCATTCTTGTTCGGTGACACCTATTTTGTCAAAGAAGCTTTTTAATTGTGGTGTAGAACCTTCACCAACACCAATAACACCGAGCGAAGGAGATTCAATTAACGTTATTGAAACAGGGTGGTTTTGCCACTTTTTAGCCATTAAATTAGCGGTCATCCAACCTGCAGTACCACCACCTAAAATCACCATGTTAAGTTTTTTTGGGGAAGTGCTTTGTGCTGTTTTATCTGGGTGGGCTGAATTTATCATTAATTTTACTGCTTAAAAAATTACCATGACTATCGACAAATAAAAAAGGTGTGGTTTCATCCACACCTTTTTAAGTTTTCATTTACATTGAATAATTAATACCAAAGTAAACCGTGCGACCAAAGTACTGAATTGTTCCGGTACGTGAAGTATCACCAAAGTAAGAAATATTCGGTTCGTCTGTTAAGTTATCAACAGAAACGACTCCTTGTAGATTCTCAGTAAAGTTATACGACATTTGTGCAGAAATAATCGTTTCTTCTTGGAAGTACGCTGATTGTGAATCACCAATCGCAATTTGACGACTCAAGTATTCTGCGCGATGACGAGCACTAACACGCGCGGTGAACAAATCTTCGTAATCATAAAAAAGTGTTGCACTAAATACGCGTGGTGATAAACCTTCGATTGGACCTGGCTGACCATCTTCACCCGGTACATTTGACGGACGTTCGATTTCACTTTCTGTGTAAGAAAAATTGATGTTAGCGCCTAAGCCTTTCCACATATCAGGTAAAAAGGTAAAAGTTTGCGTATATCCAATTTCAATACCACGAATATAACCTGCCTCTGCGTTATTAGCGGCGTGTGAATAAGTGCCATTTTCCCAAACGAGTGGTTCGCCAATGGGCTCCCCAGTTTCGCTATCGTACTCAGCATGCGTCTTGTCATCAGGGATTGCTGGTACAGCAATACCATTAGCCTGATAATCAAAATTCTTATCTGTGGTTGTACCTGGCATGTTTTCAATGTCTTTGTTCCAAATAGCAAAAACAAACGCGCCATCGGTTTCAGAGAAATAATGCTCATAAGAAATATCGATTTGATCTGCATAAAACGGACGTATTGACGGGCTAGTTGAACTGTCTAAATCAATATAGTTTCGACCGTCATCCGCTGAATTAAACCTAAAGTTACCGCTGTTAGCCATTGATGGCATATCTGGACGTGACATAACTTTTGAGTAAGCAAAACGTAATTGGTCGTCTTCTGATAATTGAATATTCAAATTTAAAGATGGTAATAAATCATTATAACTTTCGCTGACTGTTTCACGGCGGAATTCGTCGCTTGTACCGCCAACATCATCATAAATTACATCACCATTACCCGCTCCCACATTGACTAAACCTGTGCTGCTTTGTTTAGAGCCAACATAGCGAAGACCTACATTGCCGCTTAACGGTAAACCAAACAGTTCAGCGTTTAGGTTTAATTGCACGTAAGCTGCGGTAACTTCTTCTTCGACAATATTATTTTGAGTCATTGTCCAGCTATGATTCCAGTCACGTACTGGCGTACGATCAACATTTGGGATCCAAGCATTCAAAATATCGTTGTTGTTAACCGCTAAGAAACTCGGCATACCCGGTAAGTCACCGTTAATACTCGTTACTGTCGAGTTATCATTGGATAATGGAAATGGAGCAAAACGTTCTGTTTCTATCGGGTTACCTTCTTCATCGGTACCTGCATAAGTGATGTATTGACCATTACGCATATTTGCGTCGGTAGTACCATATAAGAAACGTCCACGGCCTAGTTCGTATTCACGTTCCGATAAACGGGCACCAAATTCAACTGAACTAAAGATGTCACTTTCAAGTTGGTAAGCGAAATCAACACGTACAGCATTTGATTCATTTGACTCGATACTTGGATATGACTCTGCACTGGTAACCATCATGTGGTCGGTATCGGTAAAGTCTTGGTTAAAGGCTAAATCAGGGTTTTCTAAGCCATTAAGTTTATAGCTAAAGATGATGTCGTTATCAATAATAGGAGTTGCTGCGCTAGAGTCTTTAAAATAAGCCATACGCATAACTTGATCTTTGCTGGTCTCTTTACCTTGAGAATGGGCAAAATCAACGGTCATTAATAAATCATCATTAATTTCCCATTCACCCTTTAAACCAAATGAGCTTAATTCACTGTTCGTCGTATTATCATCGGCTTGTGTTTGAATATTTAAGCTACGATCAGACCCTTTATAAGGTGGCGCAATGGCATCACCATTAGGATTACGAGAGATGGTACCACCGATAAGTGCGCCGTTAGCAATAAGCGGATCGGTTAAGAGTAAAGACTGTCCTGGACTGGCAATGTTGTTTATGCCTGATATACGTAAACCACGATCCCATTTTTCTGAGTCAAACTTTGAATGAAAACCATCAAATTGGAAACGTAAATCATCACGAGGTTCCCAATTTAACGCCAAAACAAAAGCATCACGACTATCTTCACCACCACGTTCATTAACTTCAAAGCCAGATGAAACTAATAGACTTTCTGGACCGCCATCATATGTTTCTGATAAATCTCGGTCGTCAAATTGATAGTTTACGAAACGGCTCGACACAGTAGGCTGAAACATACCGGCGTATCCCAATGAAAGACCAAGCGTGTCATCTAAGAATTTGGCTTGATAAGAAGCGGTTAAGCGGCGACCAAAGTCAGCAGAATCTTCATTGCCAGCAGCGGCATCATTCCAATTTCCGTGAGCTGAAAAACGAAAACTAGTTTCTTTTTCATTATCTAGCGCATTAGCGGTTTCTAGTTCAATAGTACCGGCAATACCGCCTTCTATAAGCGACGCTTTTTGTGATTTATACACTTGCGCTTGCTTAATTAATTCTGAAGGAAATTGATCAAACTGAACTGAGCGTCCACCTGCTGTTGAAACTTGTTCACGACCATTTAATGTTGAAAATACAAAGCCACCTGATAAACCACGGATATTCAGCTCGCTTGATTGGCCATCGATTCGTACAGAGGTAACACCTGGCAAGCGTGTTAAAGAATCGGCTATAGATACATCGGGTAAACCACCAATGTCGTCAGCTGATATCGCATCAACGACAGTGTCTGAAAAACGTTTAGTGTTTAAAGACTTAATAATACTGCCTCTAAAACCTCTAACTTCAATAACTTCTACTGCATTTTCTTTTTCTTCTAATGTTTTTGGTTTGTTAACGTTAACAGTTTGCGCTTTTACTTCTTCTTGAGCATCTTGAGCAAAACTGGGAACACTAGCAAATGATAAACCCGCAGCTATTAAGCTGAGTGTTAATATATTTGGCTTGAATTTGTTCATTGTTTCATATTCCTAATAATATGTATTATCGAGAAGCCCCTACTTACACTTGCACTATGGTTGATAACGCACAGCGAGTTGGAGTCAATTATTTTTATGAGATATTCCCTATCTATTTATGTTTCAAGATTTACGGTGACAACTTCATAGTAATCATTTTTTGCACAGTTACAACCGATTACCCATCAGCGAACTTTAGTAATAAGATGGTTCTAGAAAGCAAGTAAACTCGTTATTTCCTTTTATTACATAACCTTAAAAAATTAAAGTAAGAATAAAAGCAGATTACTGTAGGTCTTTGAATACGTATTCATAACATCAGCATTAGGTTTTATAGTCAACGCGGCATAACATCGTTCCCCAGTGAAAGGATGATGAAATTAGATTCAACATAACCTGAAGCTACTTTTTAATGGATGATTAAGACCGTTTTTTGATTACGTGACAGTAACAATATAAAGCAATAACAATTATTAAAATAAAAACAACGTACTAAGTTTGCTATATAAATAACGGCTTAGCACCTTATCAACATTTAAGTGGAGATGTCATTTATGACTGGTTATATGAAACAATTATCGTTTGCTACGTTAGCCGTATTGGTTAGTGTATTAGCAGGCTGTGGAGGAAGTGATGAAAGTAATGCTGTTACTGAATCCCCTCTTTGGTGTAAGTCACCAGAAACAATTAACGAAACAGGTAATGCATGTGAATTAGTAATTACCCCCTGTAATTACCCTGAAGTTGCCAACCCTGACACTCAACTTTGTGAAATGAGCAAAGAGGCATGGATTGATGGCTCTAACGGTATCACTATGCCCGTACCAGCTTACACACCAGCGGCAAACGAATTAGTTATTTACTTTCAATTTGAAACACCAACTGATGGCAGCGCGATAGATTATAACCTTGCCGGTTTGCACGCTTGGAATAACGCTGACTGTAACTCCTATGCAGATTTTGATCGTCCTGAAGGGACCACACCTTGGGGCTCTTCATTAGCATGGACAGGTATTGATGATAATTTTGGCGCCTATTGGGTAATGAATACTATCGATCCACCTAATTGTATTAACTTTATTGTTTACGATGCTATTGGTTCAGTTAAATTTTCAGGTGAAGATGATATTCTTGTTGATATAAGCACAGTTAATACCGGTGAATTATTCTTACTAGAAAAAGAAACCACTATCTTTCCGTTCCCAAGAACGTTTGCCTCTTTAGTTGTTCCTGGTGGCTCAACACCGGCACCTTTAGAGTGTGAAGCGCCACTTATAGCTAATGAAGCGGGTGACGAGTGTGTAACCGACCCAGATGCAGTGCCAACTATTGTTGATGGCGCAGCTGAACTTTATTTACGCGGCCTCATTGACTGGGAAACCACAGACGACAGCAATAAATTTTTTTACTCTGAAGGTGTCTACACGATGGCACTAGCCGTTACGGGCTCAGCGACAGCTTATAATTTCAAAGTTGCTGATGCAGATTGGAATGTTATCAATGCCTTTGGCGCAAGTGAAGGTGATGAAACAGTCGTTCTTGGCGAAAGTAAAACATTGATTGCCAGTGAAGAGCTAGGTAAAAACATTAGCCTTACCATTCCTAACAACGGTAACTACCAGTTCATTTTAGATATTTCAGATACTGAAGCACCAACGTTAACCGTTATTGAAGTTGCTTATGACAAAGTACTTTATGTTAAAGGCGACATGAACGAATGGGCTAATGCCCTTCCTATGGTATATAAGGGTGAAAATATCTACACCTCTTTACATCCATTAGAAATGCAAGATTATGCCTTTAAAGTGGCTGATGCTAATTGGACTGATGCGACTAATTTCGGTATTGCTACCGAAGGTGCCGTTGTGCCACTTGATACCGCCACCACATTAGTTTTTGGTGAAGATGTTGCTCAAAACATTAATTTCACTGCCGCTGCAGCGGGTACTTATCGATTTATACTTGATGCCACCAATAAAGGTGCCCCAATATTAACGATTGAGAATGCAGTACCTTATTCAGGTCGCACTTTGTATTTAAAAGGTGACATGAACGATTGGTCAACTACACCTAACTTTGACTTTGCACTTACCGACACCACTTACGTGGTAAATGCATTGATTGATAACACTAAAAAGTATGGCTTTAAAATAGCGTCAGATGGCTGGGAAAACGATTCTACTATGGGTGCTTTTGCTGGCGAAGGTGATGTTGTTATCGGTGAAGAAAAATTATTAACCTTGCCGGGTGAAGATAATATTGCCATTGAAGTGACTGAAAATAAAATATTAACCTTCACTTTAGATGCGACTGATTTCACCGCGCCTAAATTAACAGTAACCGAAGCGCCTGCCCCTTACCAAGAACGTACTATGTACCTTAAAGGCGACATGAATGGATGGGCTACCGAAGAGGCTTATATACTAACTTATGCTGCAGGTATTTATACAATAGAAACGTTATTACCCGTTCGTAGCTATAATTTTAAAATTGCCTCTGCTGATTGGGAAGAAGACTCTACGGTTGGCGGTGTTGTTGATGATAATATCTTAACCGCCGGTGAAGCAAAAACCTTAACATTACCCGGTGCTGATATTACTTTTGATGTAACTAAAGAAGCGACTTATGTCTTTACATTGAACGCAATTAACCCATCAAGACCTATGTTAACGATTACTGAGAAAACCAACTAATCAAATAAATTTACTATTGATGTAGTAAATGCATCTCATTGTAAAAACCGTGATTTATCACGGTTTTTTTATGCCTATAATTCCCTTATCAATCGTCAACAAAACGTGGCTAAACAGTAAATAAAAGGTCATTAATCTGTCTTGAATACGTATGTAATGGCTATTCATTAACCAGTCTACTCTTTAGTATGAAGGAATAATTAAAAATAATATTTATCTAGCGTAGCTCAAATGTGCAACAGATAAATATTGCATAAACCTAAGAGTGATAAGATGACAATAATTCAATTTAAAAAGGTTGCCCTTATAGCAACGGTTACCACCGCATTAAGTGCTTGTGGCGGTGGAGGCAGTGATGGTGGTGATAAAGTTAATATACCTGACAAGGTGAACAATGCGCCAACTATGACGAATTTCAGCCATGAAATTATTGAATCATCACCTAAGGAAATCGTTTATTCATGGTCTGTTACCGATAGTGACGGCGATGCATTATCTTGTCAATTATCTCCAGGCAATGGCTTTACAACAGTGACCATCGCTGATTGTGCAAACAATACTTCAACAACCGTGACCTCATCAGGCGCAGGAAACTATCAGGCAAGCTTGACTGTTACCGACCCGAGTAATGCTAGTGCTACTGCTAGCCTGACCTTTGATATTGCTACAGCGGGATTACCAGCGCCAATAGTTACTGCAGGTGATAACGAATTAGTCATTTTCTATAACCGTGCGGACGCAACTTACAGCGATTGGATCATACATTTATGGAACAACGAGACTTGTGACGCTTATGCCAACGCCGATACTGACTGGGCAACGGGGCAAGCACAAACAGGGCTAGATCCAAATTACGGCGCTTACTGGCTTATCGATTTAAAAGCAGGTTATGGCGATTGTGCTAACTTTATTGTTCATAAAGGTGATGATAAAGACTTAGGTGGCATCGACCATCAAGCTGATTTAAGCGGCGATCGCATGACTTGGACACTATCAGGTATCAGTGATGTATATACCCAGGCGACCTTACTTCCAACAGGCATATTAATTAACGATGTTGCTGCGCACTGGGCCAATGAAAATACCGTTTTTTGGAACGCCGGTACCAACGTAGCTAAAGTACGCATTTATAGTTCAGCCACTGACGACTTAGCTTTTGATGGTGAAAACGGTATTTCTGGAGATAACTACCTTGAGTACCTACCCGCAGCTGGTGGCGAACACCCTGCGATTTCACTTAATATGCCTCGCTATAAAGATTTAGCAGCATTTACCGCAACATCAGCATCGGTAAGTAAAGCCAAATCAATGCTTAGCGGTAAATTATTGGCAATTTCATATGCGAGTGACGATTCACTTATCGCCGCAACTTACCTACAAACACCCCGTATCTTAGACGCTTTATATACCTCAGCAAATAACGATGCTAACGAAGCAGATTTAGGTATTATTTACAGTGCTAGCGAGATAAGCGCTAAACTTTGGGCACCGACAGCACAGCAAGTTACCCTTAAGGTGTACAACGCAAGTAAAGCTTTACAGTCAAGCCATGCGATGTCCCTTGACGCAGCAACAGGTATTTGGTCATTTACCGCGCCAAACACAGTAGACCGCTTATTTTATCGCTATGAGTTAACTGTTTATCATCAACAAAATCAGCGTATTGAAACAATTGAAGCCACAGACCCTTACTCGGTTTCTTTATCAACCAATGGCGATTTTTCTCAGTTTGTTAATTTAGCTGATAGTGATTTAAAACCCATCGGATGGGACAGTCACACCGTTCCTGAAGTTGTTAACCCTGAAGACAGTGTTATATATGAAGGCCACATACGTGACTTTAGTATTTTAGACGCCAGCACCCGTGTAGAAAACCGAGGTAACTACCTTGCCTTTACCGAAGAAACCTCTGTACCCGTAACACATTTAAAATCTCTTGCTGACGCAGGCTTAACACACTTTCAACTATTACCCGCCAACGATATTGCCAGCATAAATGAAGATGCCGTTAATCGTATTAACCTTGATAATACCGTCAGCGAATTATGTGCTAAGAAAAGTGACGCGCCTGTTTGTGGTGTTGAAAATGCTAGTGATACATTAGCCGAGGTATTCGCCAGTTACGACCCGACCAGCACAGCTGCACAAGCGCTTGCCGAATCATTGCGAGGCTTAGACAGCTTTAATTGGGGTTATGATCCTGAACACTTCACAACGCCCGATGGTAGTTATTCATCAAATCCTGACGGTGTCGCTCGCATAACTGAAATGCGTGCGATGAACCAAGCTTTGCACGAAATGGGCTTACGTGTTGTTTTAGATGTTGTTTACAACCACACTAACTCTTCGGGTTTATGGGAAAACTCAGTGCTTGATAAAGTAGTACCCGGTTACTATCACCGCCGTGATTTAACCTCAGGTAATGTTGAAACAGCAACTTGTTGCCAAGATACCGCGCCTGAACATGAAATGATGCATAAACTCATGCAAGACTCATTACTTACTTGGTCACAAGCCTATAAGTTTGATGGCTTTCGTTTTGACATCATGAGTAATAATTCAAAAGCATCGATTTTAAGTGCTCGCACCGCTGTACAAGCAATAGACACCGACAACTATTTCTACGGTGAAGGTTGGACGCGTGATGATAAAGGCTATCAACAAGCGGATCAAAATAATATGACGGGTTCGCAAATCGGTACGTTTAACGATCGACCTCGCGACATTATTCGCAGTGCCTCTTTATTTAAAAGTACTGGTAGTTTAAATGACCAAGACATTATTCGCTTAGGACTTGCTGGTACCCAAAAAGATTATCAACTACAAGATAAGAATGACAACATCAAAGCGGGTAGTACATTTAGTAAACCTTCTTACGGAAAAGACCCTGCCGACATCATTAACTATGTCTCAAAACATGATAATGAAACCTTATGGGATCAACTGCAATATGGCATTGAAACCGAAGTTAGTCTTAATGATCGCGTGCGCATACAAAATATTGCTGGGACTTTGCCGTTAATCAGTCAAGGTATTCCGTTTTTCCAACTGGGTGGTGATTTACTGCGCTCAAAATCAATGGACCGAAACACTTATGATGCCGGTGACTGGTTCAATAGAGTTGATTTCACTATGAGTACCAATAACTGGAATGTCGGCTTGCCACTTGCGCAAGACAATGAAAGTAAATGGTCGTTGATGACAGCACTGATCAATAATAGCGAAACAGCGCCACAAGCCAGTGATATTGAATTCTCATCAAATATATTTAAAGAGTTTTTGAGTATTCGCGCCTCAAGCCCTTTGTTTAGGTTAACCACGCAAGCTGATATTAGTGCACGTTTAGGTTTTCATAATACCGGTAGCGAACAGACTCAGGGCTTAATTGTGATGAGTATTGATGATGGTAACGGTCTAACTGACCTTGATGAGAATATTGATGCACTTGTTGTGGTGATAAACGGCACTGCATCCGCGCAATCACAAAGTATTTTAACTGCGACCGGCTTTGAGTTGCACAGCGTACAACAAAGCTCTGCCGATACTAATGTTCAAACAGCATCATTTGTTGAGGCTTCAGGAAAAGGCACCTTCACTGTACCTGCGTTAACTACTGCAGTCTTTGTAAAACCACAAGCAATGGCACAAGGCGTTGGTTTAGCAGCTGATGCGACCTTAAATGCGCCTGACCCCGCACCTTATGGCGAGACAAGTATTTACCTACGTGGGTCAATGAATAATTGGGGTGACGACGGTTTAACAGCAATCGATATGTTTACTTATCAAGGGAACGGCGACTATGTGATTGATTTCACCTTGGCGGTTGGCACGCATATTTTTAAAGTGGGTTCTGATGATTGGGCGGCTGTAAACCTCGCCTTTAGTGATGTCACCTTCACTGATAACTCAATAACAGCATCGGCCGATAACAGTGGTAATATAGAAATAACCACCACGACTGCTGGTAATTATAACTTTAGCTTAAATGCCAGCACATCGACGCCAATCTTAACGATTGTGACCAAAAACACCACAGTAGATTGTGCTGCTTTAGTTGATTCAAGCGACGACATTCCTTTTGATATTAATGGTAGTGGCCAACTCTTTGTTCGTGGCGATCATTCAGCGTGGAATGCCACTGAAGAGTTTCGATTACATTACAAAGGCAATAACCAGTATCAAGCCGTAGCTGAATTTGACGGGGCAATGCAATTTAAACTGGCTTCAGATGACGGCAGTTGGACCACACAATTGTGGGTACAAGAAAACGATAGTAACGATATTGAAGGGGAGAATTTAGCCTTAGGTATCAATTACCCTGTTGCTTATAATAACGCTGGCGACGCCAATAACAATACGACACTGGCGGCAGGCTCATACAGCTTTTTACTAACACTCGACAGCGCAAACCCAAGTAAAGGCTATAATGTTGGCCGTTTAGCGATACAAGAATGTCAGCCATAGTCATCAGGTAAGTTAATCGAACAGCTTAAGTACTTAAGCTGGGCTAACACTATAGAAAGCGCTGAGGATGAATATTCTTGGCGCTTTTTTATGGGGAAATAACTTGTCAGCAGATTGGCTGAATACGTATGTAAAAATTAGAATAAACTGTTTATATTGCTGATAAATGCGTAACTTATTAACATCATTAATTTACTTTGTTATTTATCCTTATGCGTATTTCTTTAGCTCGTTTTCGACAATTAAGCCTAATCATTATCACAACGACATGTCTAAGCTCATGTCAGCATGATCAAAGTATACCAACAAGAACCCAGCTTACAGAAACGAGCGTAAAGTCAGCAGCAGTTTCTCCTTTAGTAAGCCAAGACTTTTCTGCACATTGGCTGACCCCAGAACTGCTTTTATTACCTGAAGATAATTTACATCAACAACATACGTTAACTTTTGATGATGGCGGACATATTGAAAAAGCCACACTTACGCCCTTCACAGGAGAAATAAATCGTCTGCTTATCCCCAAACATTTACGTTCATTTAATGTATTTGAGGTAAAGCTGGCTACTAATAAGATTAAAAAAGCACTGAAAAATAAAATATATGTCAGTTCTGCAAGCAAGGGCACAAATTCAAAACACACAGCACAGGTACAAACAGCTCAATTATTGGATGTTTTGTTTACCTCACAAAGTAACGACGCTAATGAGCTAAATAATTTAGGGGCCACTCTCAGTAAAGATTCTATTGAGTTTGCACTGTGGGCACCGACCGCAAAACAGGTAACCTTATTAGCGTTTAATAAAGACAAGCAAGCGACGCATGTTGTGCCACTTAAAGAAGATAGCAATACCGGTATTTGGTCTGGTGCAGTTATTAATACTCAACAAGAAGTCTACTACCAATATCAGCTGACAATATATCACCCGGCTAGCGATAAAATTGAAACATTAACCACCACAGATCCCTATTCCTTAAGCCTTTCAACAAATAGTGAATATTCACATGTTATCAATTTAGACGACTCAAAAAACAAACCTAATGGCTGGGAATTACAGCAAGATGTTTTAATTAAGAACCCTGAAGATAATATTTTTTATGAAACCCACATTCGTGATTTTAGTGCCCACGATCCGCAACTTTCATCACCTGCTGTTCGTGGAAAGTACGCCGCTTTCAGCGAAAAAAATAGCGCTGGCATTAAACACTTTAAGGATCTACAAAAAGCAGGTATTAACAATATTCATCTACTGCCCACCTTTGATATTGGTACCGCTAACGAAAATGACACACAAGTTATTGATCTAAATAATCCTATTAGCAAACTTTGCCAACTCGTGCCCGAACATAAGCTTTGTCGGCTCGAAGACCAAGAAATGACGATACAAGAATATTTAGAAACACTTCCCTCTGCAACACAGGAGCGCCAAGCGATAGTCAGTTCTCTTAGAGAAATTGATAATTACAATTGGGGCTACGATCCTTTCCATTATACTGTTCCAGAGGGCAGTTACGCTCAAAACCCTGAAGGCTCAGCACGTATTATTGAATTTCGTCAAATGGTACAAAGTATTCATAATCTAGGCTTTCGCGTCATCATGGATGTCGTTTATAACCATACTCATCAAGCAGGGCTAGCGCCAACGGCTGTGCTTGATAAAATTGTCCCTAATTATTATCATCGTCTTGACCCTATCAGCGGAAAAATCGCACAATCAACCTGTTGTGATAACACTGCCACAGAAAATGTCATGATGGAAAAGTTAATGACAGACTCATTAGTTGTTTGGGCAAGAGACTACAAAATTGACGGCTTTCGCTTCGACCTTATGGCACACCAACCCAAATCAGCGATGCTTAAAGCCAAAAAAGCAGTACAAGCGGTTGATAAAGACACCTACTTTTATGGCGAAGGTTGGAATTTTGGTGAGGTAGCGAATAATCAGCGCTTTACGCAAGCTAGCCAATTAGCATTGGCTGGCACAGAAATCGGTACCTTTACCGACCGTTTACGCGATGCAGTTCGCGGTGGAGCCTTTAGCGCCAGTGGCGATGATATTCGTAAAAGCCAAGGTATCGGCAGTGGTTTAAGCACTATGCCTAATGAATTAGTGGATCGAGTCGAATCAAGAAAAGCTTATCTACTCGCCGCAGATCAATTACGTATTGGTTTAGCCGCTAATTTAGCTAACTTCCCTCTTAAAAATGCTCAAGATAAACACGTTACCGGTAAAGAAATTCCTTATGGTGACCAACCAACCGGTTATGCACTAGACCCTGCCGATACCATTAACTATGTATCTAAGCACGATAACCAAACATTATGGGACAATAATCAATACCGCTTACCTTTTAATACCTCAACAAAAGATCGCGTACGTATTCACTTACAATCACTGTCCTTTGCTATATTCGCACAGGGCATTCCATTCTTACATATGGGATCAGAGTTTTTACGTTCGAAGTCATTTTTACGCGACAGTTACGACTATGGTGATTGGTTTAATAAAGTCGATTTTACCAAGCAAAGCAATAATTATAATGTTGGTTTACCGCCAGCAGATAAAGACCAAGCAAACTGGCCACTGATTAAAAAAGTTCTAGCAAAAAATGAAGGGCGAGATATTGTTAGCCCAACTGACATCGAGTTTAGTGCAGAAGTGTTTAAAGAGTTTATTAGTCTGCGCATGAGTACCCCCCTTTTTCGTCTTACCAACAGTGAACAAATAATAGAGCGTGTAAAATTTCACAATACCGGTAAAGCACAACAAATTGGCTTAATTGTGATGAGCATCGATGATGCCGAAAAATATCAGAAAGTAGATGCTGAGATATCAGCGCTCGTTGTTATTTTTAATACTAGCACCACCGCTAAAACAATCCCTTTTAAAGAGGCAGCACAATATCAATTGCACCCTATTCAACAACAGGGCGTTGATAGTGTTGTTAAAGAGAGTAGTAGCGATGAAAACAGCTTTTTTGTTCCAGCACTAACCACCAGTGTTTTTATCAAAGAGCAATAGTGCGCTATCGTTAGCGGCTAGTAATGATTTTATTTACTTAATCATAAAGTAAAGTCTTACTAGCCCTACTTCTCGCCTTAAAAAAATCCCGCCTAGAGCAACCCTCTCAGTGTATATCAACAATAAACTTTAAATGTAGTGAGCCTTGAGTCAAAATTTAAATATGACCTAATAAATGTGGCTGATGTTGTAGCAAGTGTGGCTACTGTGGCTACTCCAATCTTAGCCGATGAACGCGATGAGATGACTTTAGAAGAAGTAAAAATTGAAATTATCAACTTGGATGTTTATCGGTTTATCTATTTTATTTTTTGTGCGGTTTAGCCCTTATAACTTGTCGCACTATCTGCTCGTTATACTCATCGTAAAAAACACGTCGACTTAATAACAATTTATTTACGATATTAATTTACGATAAGTTTTCTTTTGAACAGATGGTGAACACAAGGAAATACTATCTTTTACTGTAACCTAAAACAGTATTTTAGCGGTATTTTGATGAATAAAACTACCACCTCATATATTGATCTATCGCGTCAAATAAACTGTATAATATGCTATTATTAAATATTAACTACTCATTAAATACTATATGACTATGGCCAGAAAAAATCTTCGTATCCGTGAAAAAACAATCTTTGACGGTATTTTTAGTAAATACATTTTAAAATTCGTTTTTAGTTTTTGGTTTAAAATTTCGGGCTGGAAATTATGCACAGCCACTCCCGAAGGTGCTGGTATTACTATTGCAGCACCGCACACATCGAATTGGGATTTTGTTTATGCGCTTGGCGCTGCGATATTGCAAGATGTGAAAATATATTTTTCTATTAAAGACAGCATGTGCCGCATACCTCTTTTAGGTCGTTGGTTGATGTACCTTGGCGCTATGCCTATTGATCGTTCATCTACAGGCTTAGGGCAAGTTGAACAAATCAAGCAATTTATTGAAACACAAAAAGGTAAACGAGTATTTTTCTTATTTACTCCAGAAGGTACAAGAGGTGGAGTAGCAAAATGGAAAACAGGCTTTTACCATGTTGCTCAAGGATGTGGATTACCCATTTTTTTAGCCAAAGTCGATTACCTCAGTAAAGAAACAGGTGTTTTTCACATCTTTAAACTGACCAATAATAAAGACGATGATATTCAAGCGATGCAAGCCTCTTATAAAAGTGTTTATGGAAAATATCCCACCAAACAATTTCCCCCTTATCAAGGAGCCATGCCAAGCATAGGTGATAAAGAAGCGGCAATTATTCGTGCACTTTACGCCATTAACTCTATTAAAGGTGTTGCGACTAAAATGGAAATAAGTGCAAAAGCAAAAATGGGTGAACTGTCGAATACAATGTTCGATTTTTTAATTGATAACGGGCTTGTTGAACAAGGATTTTTAGAAAGAGCTGAAATTACCTACCGGTTAACTCTAGCGGGCAAAGGCTGTTATTTACATTTGTATTCGCAAGATGACTCACTTGTTATACCTAACGGATAAACGATGACTACGAAGAGTGCTTATTACCAACCATCTAAAAATTAATGCCTGTCGTTATTAAGTCTTATTAGTTACGTTAATTTGGTTTAGTAACACGTTGAAGGCTTGATAACGCCTTCAACGCCAATAACTTTGAACATAAAAGACTTTTCGCTAATATTTTACTATCTAGATAAAGGATAATAAATAAACATGACACTAACCGCTATTATTCCTTCATTTCGCCTACCTTTCTTAATATTAGCCCCTATTTGTGTTTTTCTGGGTGCTAGTATTAGTTATATGGAACAAAGTGCGGTTGATTATGCCGTATTAGCCATTGCCTTTTTAGGGGCGATCTCTGCGCACATTGCGGTTAATACCATTAATGAATATCAAGACTACGTCAGCGGATTAGATCTGAAAACAATTAGAACCCCCTTTAGCGGTGGTAGCGGTTTATTATCTCAGCATCCAGAGTTACTTCCTGGGGTAAAAAGAGCCGCGATTGTCACAACCCTTTTAACCTTTCTGATTGGTGTTTATTTCGTCACCCTTTATGGCGTAGCAGTAATTGCCTTAGTGCCGATGGGATTACTTGGATTAGCCATTATTATTAGTTACACAAAGTGGATTAATAAATGGCCCATTATCTGTTTAGTTGCCCCTGGTCTTTGTTTTGGTTTACTGATGGTGGCAGGTACCCAAGTTATTTTATCTGGCCATTTTTCAACAACACCTTGGCTAATAGGTTTGATCCCTTTTTTTCTTATTAACAACTTATTACTTTTAAACCAATATCCTGATATTGATGCTGATAAAAGTATTGGTCGAAATCATTTTCCTATTGCCTTTGGCATAAAAGCAAGCAACACCATTTTTTTCATCTTTTCGGTGTTCTCAACGTTATTACTTGGCTTTTTTATTAGCCAAAAGCTATTACCAACACTAAGTGCAATGGCGTTTATTCCACTGGCATTGGCCTTTGTCGCTTTATATGGTGCAATAAAATTTAAAGAAAACATTGGTCAACACCCTATATACCTTGCTTACAATGTTAGTTGTGCATTACTGACACCATTAACGATAGCAATCACCGTTTTCCTTAACTAATTGTAGAAGTTGAATAACGTTGGAAACTGAAGTTATTACGTTTAAGCACCGAATATACCTTTCAAAAAATTTAATCAAACGCTGAAATAGCTAACTTCTAAAATATAACTCTAAGGGCAGTAGTTGCCAAAAAAAGACCTTTCCTAACACCCTAATCAGTACCAAAACTGTCTTATCTGATACGGCAGCGGACTTTCCCCACAGATAAAAAGACGCATTGTTTGACTATAAATATTACCAATTAATCGAATAACCTGACTGGCAAAATGCCACCATTGCCGGCGTCACTATGTTGCATTGGGATGACTGTATTTGTGCCGTGGCATTAAATAAAGATTAAAACGAGCGTTTGAATTTATGGATCAAGCTTGTTATAAGTAAACAACAAAAAACTAATGATCTTTATAAAATGAAATTGCACCAAATTGAAGGCTATATTCAATCTATTTACCTCGTAGAATATTCTGAAAAATTATTGTTACTCGATGGTTGCTGCCGTGCAGATGTCGAAACCATTCAGACTTTTATAACAGAAGAATTACAACGTCCATTTTCGGACCTTAAACTCATAGTCGTCACACATATGCATCCAGATCATGCTGGAGCAGCTCATGTATTGAGAAAAAAAACTGGTTGTAAAATTGCCATTGCTAATGTTTCTGGGCATTGGTACACAGGTGTAGACGGATTATTAATGCACTTGACCGATATGGCATTAACTCGCTGGGTTGCGAAACGTAAAAATAAACCAGCAAAAAACCTTTGGTACTCCTCCAAATTAAAGCCCGACATAAAAATAAATGATGGTGAAGTTTTACCCGGCTTTGCTGAATGGCAAGTCATTTATACTCAAGGGCATACCGACAGAGATATCTCTTTGCTACACCAACCAAGTCAACTTATTTATGTAGCTGATCTAATGGTGGAAGTAAAAGGACGATTTATTCCGCCTTTTCCCGTTTTTTATCCCAATCGCTATAAAAGCTCACTGACTAAATTACATAATCTTCAACCTAAATCCATTTTGCTTGCGCATGGCGGTGAGGTTCAACTTAGCGATGATGACTACCAACACCTCTTGTCCAAAGCTCCAGATTTACCTTTAACTCATTGGCGCTCTGTTAAAGCTAAACTGCGAAAAATATTTACATAGCTTTATAAGGTATTATTTAGTCACACAGAAATATCCCCAATTAAGCCACCCATAATAAACCGTTCAATTTTCCAACAATAAACTACACTTAGTTTACCCTCTTATAAGTGTGGTGATTGTCATGCCTAAGCCTCGTTCACAACAAATCAGTTTACCTGATACGCCGTATTATCATATTTGCAGTCAAACCGTTCGAAAAGCCTTTTTATGTGGTGTTGATAAAGAAACCGGTGTCAGTTATGCGCACAGGCGTCATTGGATTGAACAACGCATTTTTACATTATCTCAGGTGTTTGCTATTGATATTTGTGCTCACGCTGTCATGAATAATCACTTACATTTAGTCCTTCATGTTGATAGTGAAAAAG
>NZ_JACGVM010000024.1:0-57948 GCF_014077195.1 Colwellia sp. BRX9-1 | reverse complement strand
ATGTGAGAAGTATTGATTGTAATACCACGCTCACGCTCTTCAGGAGCATTATCGATTTGTGCGAAATCTTTAACTTCACCACCGTGTACTTTAGTTAATACTGCAGAGATAGCAGCTGTTAAAGTAGTTTTACCGTGATCAACGTGTCCGATAGTACCAACGTTTACATGCGGTTTTAAACGTTCAAATTTTGCTTTAGCCATTATGTAATGCCTCTGAGATAAATTAACAAAAATAAAATAAATTTAGTGAGATAGAAATCTTAAGGAATGGTGCTGATAGGCAGATTCGAACTGCCGACCTCACCCTTACCAAGGGTGCGCTCTACCAACTGAGCCATATCAGCAATCACTTAAAGATGGAGCGGACGGCGAGAATCGAACTCGCAGCTTTAGCTTGGAAGGCTAAGGTATTACCACTATACGACGTCCGCTTTTCTATCTTCATTATTGCAAAGTGGTGGAGGGAGGTGGATTCGAACCACCGAAGGCTGAGCCGTCAGATTTACAATCTGATCCCTTTGGCCACTCGGGAACCCCTCCAATACTTTTACAACAATTTTATTAATGGTGCCGACTGCCGGAGTCGAACTGGCGACCTACTGATTACAAGTCAGTTGCTCTACCAACTGAGCTAAGTCGGCACTACATTAAGTGGTGCGAATTCTAGTGGAATGTTTTCTCCCTTGCAAGCGTAAAAACAAAAAAAAACCATGTTTTTAACCATTTGATGTTTTTTTAATCGCCTAACGTTAAATGTTGCCACAAACTGGCGATATAATTTGCCATAAGCGAATTAGAATCGTTGCATGCCGATAAAGACTAGCTCATCAATAATGTAATGTTGCCTGTTTAATAAAGCCGCTATTTTTTTAGCGTTACCGCCAGTAAGTAATACTTTATCTAATGAGACTTGTTTATTAGCTTGCTTGATACCTTGTTCAATAAAACCAAGTGTTGCTGCCCAGCAAGCATTATTGACACCGTCAGAGGTACTTTTACCAAAAGAAATGTTGGCCTGATGTTCTTGAGTTGCCAGCACTTTTGTAGTATTTGATAAAAGACTATTAAATAATATATCAATACCTGGCAAAATCCACCCACCTAAATGTATGCCCTGACTATCGAGTAAGTCTATGGTTGTCGCTGTTCCCGCGTCAATAATAAGGACATTCTCATCTGGGTACAAAATATTAGCCGCCAGTAACGTCAACCATCGATCAATACCTAACGTTGTCGGTTGTTGATAGCTTGAAGTAACGCCAAAGCATTTGCTTTCACTGTTTACTATGTGCAGTTCAATATTATGCTGCTGAGCATAGGCTATAAAGACCTCTATAATATAAGCTTCGCTAACACTCGCAACGACGATAGATACCACTGATTCAGTGATACTTGATAGCCACTTTTCATTAATGGTTTCATTTCTTTCACTTTGAATTATTGATAATTCACCTTGCTGCTCAAAAGTGTATTTGGTGCGAGTATTGCCAATATCAACTAATAACCTCATGTGTCAGCCCTCAAGCTAACTTCACCACCATAAATAGGACTAATTTGGCCATCAACTTCTAACAATAAAGCTCCTTGGTTATTAATGCCTCGACAAATACCTTTCTTTTCACGCGTGCCGGTGATTAACCTTATCGGTTTATTGATATAATAATCTTGTTTGACCCACTCCTTGGCCATAGACAACAACCCTTCATGTTGATGCTGCTGAAGCCTTAATGAGAGTTTAGAAATTAACGTTGCAGCTAAAACATTTCGGTCAATCGTATTAACCGCGTTATTTTCATGCTCGGTGGTACTTTGAATCATAGCTGTTTGCAAATCTGTCCAAGGTTGATCGACTTGTTCTGCACTTTTTTGGGGCATATTAATATTTAAACCAATACCAATAACACAGTGACACGGTTCAAGAGCTTGCCCATCCAAATCAATAAGGATACCAGCCAGCTTAACCCCGCCAAAATAAATGTCATTGGGCCACTTTAACTGCACATCAATTTGATAAAGTTCTTTTACTGCATCGCTAACCGCTAGAGCCGACACGACACTTAATCCCATAGCTGCCGCCATACCTTGCTCTAAATACCAATACATCGACATATATATATGTGAACCAAAAGGTGAGATCCACTTACGCCCGCGTCGACCCCGCCCTGCATCTTGATATTCAGCTAAACAGACTTGCAAATTATGATTTTGATTGGGTAAACGACGCAATAAATAACTATTGGTTGAGTCGATAATATTATGCACTTCGACTTTGTTTTTATGACCCAATGCACTTAACTTGTATTGAATTTCTTTTTCATCTAATAGTGTTAACGGTTCAGATAATTTATAGCCTTTGCCGGTAACACTATAAATATCAAGCCCCATTTCAATTAGCGAGGCGATATGATTAGATATTGCTGCGCGACTCACCCCTAGCTGCTCACCTAACCATTGCCCAGAAACAAATTGTCCATCGGCTAAATATTGTATTAATTGCTCTCGTATTGCTTTGGCCATGATCAGTTTATAGCTCCTAAGGTAACTTCGCCCTGCTCACCGAGCATTCTTACTTCTGGTTGCAGCATAATGGCAAATAAGGCTAATACGGTTTGCTGTACATGTAGGGCTAAATTTTTGATATCTGCCCCGCAGGCCGAATCAATATTGGTTAGCACTAGCGCTTGCTTATTATGCACAGCTGCACCGTTGAGTTGATAACCTTTAAGCCCTGCTCTTTCAATTAACCAACCTGCTGCTAGCTTAACAGTGCCATTATCTTGTTGATAAGCGGCAATTTCTGGATGGTTATTTTTTAATAATAAAAATTGCTCAGCGCTGACCACAGGGTTTTTAAAGAAGCTGCCAGCGTTTGGGATAACCTTGGGATCAGGTAACTTAGCATTTCGTATGGCAATCACGGTATCCATAATAACCCTAGCATGACTATTTTTGGGCAAGGTATTTAATCCTTGGTAATTCAGCTTAGGCTGCCAGTTTTTTGGAAAACGTAAAGTAATATCTGTGATGATACCTTTATTTTTTAAAGCATTTTTAAAAATACTATCGCGATAGTCAAATTGACATTGTGCCTGAGTTAAGTGCTGTGATTTATTTTTAGCAAAATCAAACCAAGTTACACTTTCAATAAAATCAGCAATTTCAACGCCATAAGCACCAATATTTTGTACTGGAGCAGCGCCAACACTGCCAGGAATAAGCGCTAAGTTTTCTAGACCGTTAATGCCTTCATCAATACAAAAGCATACCAAGTCGTGCCAATTTTCACCGCAAGCGGCATTGACCTGATAATATTCTTCGGTTTCATTCACATGAATCCCTAAAAACTCAGGCTTAATAATTACCGGTGTTACACCCTCGACAAAAAGCGTATTACTGCCCGCGCCTAAAATATAAAAAGGTTCGCTAGTCACCGCTGCTAATAATTGCAGATCTTGTTCACTATTTGGATAATAAATAATGGGTGTCGTTGCATAGACTGCAAAACTGTTATTTTTTTGTAGGGAAAATTGTTGGCGTGATTTCATATTATAAGCAGAAGTACTTGCTGGTAAAAACTTACTCTTATTCTACCGCAGTTTTCAATAAGCGGAAGAGGTTAATATTGAGAAAAAGATTAACCCTGTTTGCGTACCGGTAGTTTAACAATATTATTAGCGCGTTCGTTGTAATACTTGTTTTGGTATTTATCAGTATCAATGCTTTGGCTGTGGTTGATTATGATGCCTTCAAATATTGGCTGCATTGACTATCGACTACTGACTACTGATAAAAAGAAGAACACTAACCTTGCTTGCGTACCGGTAGTTTAACAATATTATTAGCGCGTTCGTTGTAATACTTATTTTGGTATTTATCAGTATCAATGCTTTGGCTGTGGTTGATTATGATGCCTTCAAATATTGGCTGCATTGACTATCGACTATTGATAAAAAGAAGAACACTAACCTTGCTTACGTACCGGTAATTTAACAATGTTTATTAACCTTGTTTGCGTACCGGTAGTTTAACAATGTTATTAGCACGTTCGTTGTAATACTTGTTTTGGTATTTATCAGCATCAATGCTTTGGCTATGGTTGATTATGATGCCTTCAATGGGTGCATTGACTTGCTTTAGCATACGTAAACCTGTGGTAATTTGCTCTCGTTTCGTTTTTTCACCATGAACAACATACAAAACCGTTTCAACTAATTTAGAAATAATAGCCGCATCACTCACAGCATTTACCGGTGGTGTCTCAATAATAATTCGGTCATAAAAATTACCAAAAACTTTAATGAGCATATTAAGGCGCTTCATTGATAAAAAAACTAGCGGATTAGCCGGAGAAATACCCGAGGTTAAAATATCTAACTTTAAGTTTTTATCGCGGATAATACATTCATTAATTTGATGTGTTTTCGCTAATAGATTTGATAATCCTGGGCGATGTGGACTTAAATTCATATTTTTTGCTACGGTCGGATGTCGCATATCCGCTTCAATGAGCAAAACCTTTTCCATTTCACTAAACGAGCGGGCTAAATGTAGTGCTATAGTCGACTTCCCTTCATTTGGCACCGAGGATGTTATCGCAATCACTTTAGCTGGCTTACTTTCGCCATTAAACAATAAAGAGGTTCTTAACGTGCGCACCGCTTCGGTAAAGCGATTATCTGTGTAATAGGGATCACTCTTTTTTTCAGCACTTGGCGCTTGAAACTTTGGTAAAATAGCGAGAACAGGTGCTTCGGTAAAGCTATCAAGTTTTCGACGTGAATTTAACGTATCCATTGATATCTCACGCATAATGATAATTATGGCAATAATCGCAAACGATAGCATAAAACTCATAATCACTATGAGGGCTTTTTTCGGGGCGAATCTATCCGTGGGTATAATCGCTTTATCAATAAAACGCACGTAAAAGTTTGCTTTATAATTACCCATAGCGTCAGTCTCTTTTAAACGGACTAAATAGTTATTATAAAGTTCTTTATTGGTATCAACTTCGCGTTGCAATTGTGAAAATTTATTTTGTAAACGGCTCAAGCGTAAGTAATCTACTTTCGCAATTGCCAAACGATTATTCGTTGCTTTAACTTTTTCAGAAGAGTTTAGGTAATCTTTTTCAATAGATATTACAATTTCATCAACGAGCTGTACGATGCCTTTTTGTAATGACTCTAGCTCTGCTTGTACCGCTATACGTTTGGGGTGCTTGGGCCCGTAACGCTTGGAAAGCTCAAATATCTTACGTGCTGCTTTTTCATCGGCACGCCTTAATTGTACAAGATCACTTTGCTGACTGATTTCCTGAAGTTCCAGAAGTTGCGCGGTATTTTTTCGACGCTTTTGCATACTTTGGTAAGTTACTTCTAAATCATCTTTGATTTTTTCAGCTCGTATTGCTGAAGAAGTTAACTCGGTTAACTCAGAGCTAACTAGGCCAGCAATCCCTAAAATATCAACAATACCTTCCGCTTCACGGTATTCTTGTAGTGCTTGCTCTGATGTTTCAAGCTTTTTCTCTAACTCTTCAAGTTGGTCAACAAGCCACTGCGACGTTGACTCCTTTGACGCGCTATGGATTTCATCTTGGTATTGAAGATAAGTGAGACCGATTTGATTAGCGACTTTTTGTGCTAATTGAGGTGAGTGAGCAGCAAAACTTATTTTAACAAGTTCGGTGCTCGCTATCGGAGCGATAGTTAAACGACTTTCAAAGATTGAGATTAAGCTACTGACCGTTGGTCTACTAGTCCGCTTTCCTATGTCAGCGAAGAAGCTTATTTTGTCATTGTATTTACCACTATTAAATTCCTGATGTTCAACCAAATTTAAACTAATAATAACGCGCTCAGCAAATTTTCGAGACTTTAATAATTCGTACTGGGTTTTAACTTGCTCTTTACTGGCGCTAGATTCATTAAAGGCGTCATTAATCGATAAAGTATTAGCGGGTTTATTACTGCCTATTTGTAAAATAGCCGTGGCTTTAAAGGAAGGCTTGAGCAACGAAACATAAAAAGAAACCATCAGTGAAACGAGTAAAGTAAAGAAAACAATCTGCCAACGTCGAGACCAAAGCGGTCTTAAGACCTCTTTTAAATCTATCTCTTGGTTTGGGGCATTAAAATTTACGCTTTGATTATCGTTTAACATTACTGCTCATTATTATTTGCAAAACCACATATAAATACGGCTAATAAAATCTGTCGAAAATCCTTTTTCAGTTTTTATAATTATTTTTATTGTTATTGTTATGTTTATTTTAGAAAAAACTTTGTTCTATTTTTATAATATCATCAGGGTGGATCTCAGTAGCAATATTCCCCTCCAACGTCACTTTAACACCTTTGACTAGTCGTGTGATTTTCCAATCAGAAGTCGACGCTCTATTAGATAATCCTCCAGCGATTGCAATGGCTTTATCTAAGGTCAAATAATCTTGATAAGGGTAACCTCCTGGTCGTGTAACTTGTCCGTGGATAAAAAACGGCCGATAAATAGACACAGAAACAGAGACTTGTGGGTCAACAATATAATCTCCTAGTAAGCCTTTTCTTATCGTGGTTTCAAGTTTCTTAGTTGATAAACCTATTACTTGTATATCAGCTAAAAACGGAAAAGATATAAAACCCGATTTATCAATTTTCACATCAGTTGTTAAATCGTCTTCACCGTAAACAACAATATGTATTTTATCGCCAGGGCCCAGTAAATAATCACTTGCCTCACAAAAAAAGCTGCAGAACACTAAAATTAGTGACAAAACATAGTAACGCATATTTTTTATCCAATACTAAATATTAACATTAAAGCCTAACGATAAGCTATTGCCCTGGTTGTTTAGCCTATCATCACTTGCTGTTAGTTCTTTAAAAGTAAAACCTGCAAATACAGTCAGCCAATCATTACGTTGATAATTCAACCTAACCTCTGAGTATAAATAATCTTCATTAATCGTTTGCTCAAGGTAAACGACCTTTTCTTGTCTATACCCAACAACCGCAGATGTCTGAAAATAATCAGTCAGTTGATGAGTAAGTTGTAAATTAGTACTGTCAACAACTCGATAGCTATCGACAATTCTGTTGGTTGTTTCATAATTTCGTTGGGTGTTTATATTCATTTGCATAAAATTCGTTGGCTGCCAATTAATATCAACTCGCCATTTAAAGCGAGTATCGCTGGCAAATAATGTTTCTTCAAAAGTTAATCTTTGATAACCAATTAATGCTTGCAGTTGAGTTATAGCCGTCGATTGCCACTTCATACCGACTAATACCGCATATATGTCTTTATTTAACGGGCTATTATTTTGAAAGTTTGATTGGGTATAAGCTAAATCTGCAGCGAAATATGTCTTTCCTGACAGTAAATAATCAAAACTAGCCGCAACACTTTGATCAACACGGTCAAGTGCCTTATTTTCGGCTCGTCTTGTTTTATAGCGAAAGTCTTCTTGACCGATTGAAAGTTTTAATTTCGCCACTGAATCAATTTGGCCATATAAGTAACCTATATTAGCGGCAAGCGATTTTTTATCATCTCCGCTTGTTTTTGATTCTGCATTGCCTAAAGATAGGCCAGTACCGCGATATTCATAACTTTCCTGTAACTTAATATCTGCAAACAGTGTTTTGTTATGATCAAGCTTAAAGAAATAGCTTGGCTTAAATAATAAATTATTATGATCGTCTTCACTAAAGTGACTAAATTGGTAATGACTGACCTTTGTCGCTAATTGTATTAAATGTCGTGATAACTGTGTTTGAATAAAGACGGACGGTTCAATTTTTATGTAGCCGGTACTTTCTTCATCACTTCCTTGATTAAGAAAGTTACTTATTTGACCATATTCAGATAACAGCGTTGCTGTAAATTGATCACCACTTTCTAGCGCGAAGTCAGTTTCTGCTTTGAGTGCAAAAGAAGTCAGCAAAGTCATTGCAAAAGCAATGAGAAGAATGACTAAAAGTCTAAATATGACCATTGAAAAGTATAAACCTTACAAACAAATAATGAGCGCGGCACACAATATGCCCTAAAAGTAACGAATATGAAACATTACTGTTACATAAGTGCACGATTATTGTATATAAATGCTTTTATATTTACTTTGTTGCATAAATAAACAAACTCAAATATTTAAAGCCCACCTTAAAAACAAAAAAGCCGCTTTTAAAAGCGGCATTTATTTTCATAAATAAACGTTGAATTGATAACAGCGAGACCTATTCACTAAATATGTTTGATGTATACCTTAGATTTTCGTTGGAAGTTATACAGCTGTTTTTTACCTTCAGGTAAATCTTCCATTGAACTCTCGATAAAACCTTGTTCTCTAAACCAATGACCACTGACCGTTGTTAAGACAAATAATGAGGTTAAATGTTGATCAAAAGCCTTTACTTCTAAGGCATTCATTAAGCGCTCACCTCGATTTCCATTGCGATAATCAGGATGAATCGCCACACAGGCTATTTCTCCTGAACTTGCTTCGGGATAAGGATACAAAGCAGCACAAGCAATAATAACATCTTCCTTTTTAAGTACCGTAAAGCGATCAATTTCAACTTCAAGTAGTTCTCTTGAGCGCTTCACCAGAATACCTTCCTCTTCTAAGGGGGCAATCAGTTCTAAAATGCCACCGACATCATCGATGCTAGCGGTACAAACTTCTTCTTTATGATCTTTAGCAATTAAAGTACCGGCACCATCGCGGGTAAATAACTCTTGTAGTAAAGCACTATCACTTTGGTAGCTCACGCAGTGACAACGCTCTATACCATTTTCTCCACTCTCGATTATCGCTCTTAATAATAATTGGCGAACATGACAATCTTTATCATCCAATAACGTTTTTACTCGCCGTACACTACAGCTACGAATAAGCTCACCCGACTCATCAATTAAACCATCCTCTTGAGTAAAGGTAATTAATTTATCCGCTTTAAGGGCGAGTGCTGTTTTAGTCGCGACATCTTCAAGTGCTAAGTTAAACACTTCACCGGTAGAAGAGTAGCCAATCGGCGATAATACCACTATCGAGCCATAATCAAGCTGGGTATGAATACCGACCGCATCGATTCGTCTTACGCTACCGGTATATTTATAATCGACGCCATCACGGACCCCTATCGGTTTAGCAATGACAAAATTCCCGGTGCTAACACGAATTCGCGAACCATGCATAGGCGAGTTAACTAAGCCCATAGTGAGTAAAGCTTCGATATGTAAGCGCAATGAACCCGTCGCATCTTTTACTGCAACCAAAGTTTCAGCGTCGGTTACTCTAATATTATTTTCAATATGGCGAGTAATGTTACGCTGATCCATACGCTCTTCTATCTGTGGCCTAGCGCCATGAACTAAGACTAACTTAACACCCAAGCTACGCAACAAAGCAATATCATGAATAATATTGGCAAAATTTGGGTGAAGCACGGCTTCGCCACCAAACATAAGCACCACTGTTTTTCCACGGTGCGCATTAATATAGGGCGCAGCATTTCTAAACCATTTAACATAATTTTGTTCGTTATTATTGATGCTATCCATTTTCTAAGTTGTAACTACCTATTTGTTTATCCCAAACGCTAGCGTTTAGGATCTTAGCTAAAGTAAATACCTTGCCTAAATCAGTTAAAATGACGACTGAAATTATGCCTGTTGAGGCTGACTAAGTATGTATTCCATGGCGACTTCATCAGCAGGGTCTTTATGTGGGCTGGGTTCGCTATCTTCAATAATATTATCGGCTAGTGAACTTTTATCAATTAAGTTAAAACCAAGCTGCTGAAAATATTTTGGAATATAAGTTAAAACAATAATTTGCTCTAATTCCATTTGATAGGCAAATTCTAACAAATACTGAATAAGTGCTTTGCCTTGACCTTGCTGTTGGGCATCATCTTGTAAAACAACTGAGCGTATTTCAGCTAAACCTGTTTGATAGATATAAAGTGATGCGCTGCCAACAACCTTACCGTCAAGCTCGGCAACAACAAAATTCTGAATATCATGAATAATATTGTCACGTGACCGTGGCAGTATTTCCCCTTTATCGGCCCAAAAGTTGGTCAGTTGATAAATACTATCAACATCAGACATTCTCGCTCGACGAACAGACATAGCGGCAGCACGTTGCGCATTTAAACGCTGTTTTACTTGCTTTAATGCCCTTTGAATTCTTTGTTTGCCTGGCGCACCAACAACTTGCTCATTTAAGATAGCTTCATTGCCAGACTGAGTAGTCGCCAGTGCTTTTTCAACTTGTGAACGAGAAGTACCGCCGAGTGCTTCACGCTTATTAAGTGTCGATTCAATAGAAAGATGCTGATAAACATCTTGCTCAATTCTATCGCTGAATTCTTGTAGTTGGCTTATCGTTAAATCTTCTAAAGGTACACCTTTGTCAATAGCAGCTAATACGACTTCACCAACAATATGATGTGCTTCACGAAACGGAATATCTTTACCGACTAAATAGTCAGCAAGTTCAGTGGCATTCGCATAGCCTTGTTGGGCCGCGGCTAATGTCCGTGAGCGATTTACTTTCAGACCATCAGCAACGAGTACTGCCATTTCCATACATTCTTGCCACGTATCAAGCGCATCAAATAAACCTTCTTTGTCTTCTTGCATATCTTTATTGTAAGCAAGTGCCAACGCTTTCATTGTGGTTAACATCCCCGTTAAGGCGCCAAAAACACGACCTGACTTACCGCGGATTAATTCACAGGCATCAGGGTTTTTCTTTTGTGGCATTAATGATGAACCAGAACTGACCAAATCACTCATTTCAACAAAGCCAGCTTCACCTGAATTGTAGAAAATTAAATCTTCGGCGAAACGTGATAAATGCATCATTGAAATACTGGCTGAAGCCAACAATTCAATGACATGATCGCGGTCAGAAACAGCATCAAGACTGTTCATGGTGGCCGTTCTGAAACCTAAGCGACTTGCCAGTGCATTTCTATCAATAGGATAAGCGGTACCGGCTAAAGCGCCTGAGCCCAGTGGCGAAACATCTAAACGATAAAGCGCATCTTTTAAACGGCCAATATCACGGTTAAACATTTCTACATACGCTAAACACCAATGGCCAAAAGTTATTGGCTGCGCTCTTTGTAAATGGGTATAGCCTGGTAGTACCGTATCTTTTTCACGTTCCGCTAAATTCATCATCGCTTGTTGTAAATTGACAAGAGCAAACAGTAAATCGCCGCCCTTTTCTTTACACCATAGCTTTAAATCAGTCGCGACTTGGTCATTACGGCTGCGCCCTGTATGAAGCTTTTTACCTAAGTCACCCGTTTTTTCAATTAGCTGGATCTCTACCCAACTATGAATATCTTCCGCATCAGACAACAATATTTGTTGCGGATTTTCTTCTACCGACGCTTTTAATTCTTGCAATGCTGCCGTTAAGCGAACCAGTTCATCTTCATTTATAACGCCTACTTCATGAATAGCTTGCGCCCAGGCTATTGAACCAACAATGTCTTGCACTGCCATGCGGTAATCTACCGGCAATGAGTCATTGAACTTCTTAAATTGTAAACTCGCCTTTTCTTTAAAACGTCCACCCCATAAAGCCATGATTATTTTTCCTTATGCTTTAGCACAGTATCTTTTTGAGAAAGTGCGGTGATCCTACTCGATAAGCTAAATAAACGAATAAATCCTTCGGCGTGTTTTTGGTCATAAACATCGTCAGCACCAAAAGTAGCAAATGCTTCAGAATACAAACTATTTGGCGAACGACGTTGTATGACTTGTGCCATGCCTTTATACAATTTAACAACGACATCACCCGTTAGTTTTTCAGCAAATGAGGCAGCAGAAGCCAATTGAGCTTTAGCAAGCGGGGTAAACCAGCGACCATCATAAATAACATGTGAAAATTCAAGACCAATAGATTCGCGATATTTAAGTGACTCTTTGTCGAGAATAAGTGACTCTAAACCTTTATAAGCCGCCATCAAAATAGTACCGCCTGGCGTTTCATAACAACCACGAGACTTCATACCAACCAAGCGGTTTTCGACAATATCGATTCTACCAACACCGTGGGCAGCTCCTTTAGCATTTAAGTACATTAACGCTTGATAAGCACCGGCACTGTTTTCCTGGCCATTACCAGAGAAGTCTATTCCATCAATAGCAACAAGCTCACCGTCAGCAAAACTTAATTGTACTTTTTCAGGCTCATCAGGCGCATCCATAGGATCAACTGTCATGGTCCATACTTCTTTTGATGGCTCACACCAAGGGTCTTCTAACTCACCACCTTCATGAGAAATATGCCAAGCATTAGCATCACGACTGTAGATTTTAGTTAATGAAGCCGCACAAGGAATGTTACGTTCGGCAAGATAATCTAGTAAGTCTTCACGCGAAACCATGTCCCACTCACGCCATGGGGCGATAACAGTAAGCTCTGGCGCTAGTGCAGCAAAACAAGACTCAAAACGAACTTGGTCGTTGCCTTTACCCGTACAACCATGACACACGGCATCAGCACCCACTTTAAGAGCGATTTCTATGTGCGCTTTAGCAATAATAGGTCGTGCCATTGACGTACCTAATAAATATTGACCTTCGTATACCGCACCGGTTTTTAAAATGGGGTACACATACTCTTTTATGTATTCTTCTTTAAGATCAACCACGTAACATTCAGATGCCCCTGAAGCAATCGCTTTCTCTTTAACACCTTCAAGCTCTTCATCACCTTGGCCAACATCAGCACAAAACGCGATAACCTCACAGCCTTGATAATTTTCTTTTAACCATGGAATAATCGCTGAGGTATCTAATCCACCAGAATATGCTAATACTACTTTTTTGATTTGTTTTTTTGCTAAAGCCATTGTCTTATTCCTAACTAATCTTGATAAATTGTCATGCTGAATATAAATCAGCTGCTGACCTAATAATTTCTACACTATTATTTAGCTAATAGCGTAACGAGTACCGCATTTTGCGCCCACATTCTATTTTCTGCTGCTTGGAAAACTACCGACATTTCACTGTCAAAAAGTGCGGTTGTTATTTCTTCCTCTAAGTGCGCTGGTTGGCAATGCATCACAATACTGGCGCCACTGCCTTTCATCATTTGATGGTTCACTTGATAGGGTGCAAACTTCTCTAGAAGTGCAGCTTTTTTACTGGCATCTTCAAAGCCCATTGATACCCATGTATCGGTATAAATAGCATCTTGCGGCCCTAAAGCCTCAACATCTGATGTAAGTACCAACTTACTCCCTGACTTATCTGCAAAAGCTTTCGCTTTACTCAATAATTGTGCTTCTGGTTCATGCCCCGCTGGGCAAACCAAGGTAAAATCGACCCCTAGTATTGCAGCCATAAACATCAACGAATTGGACACATTGTTACCATCACCAATATAAGCAAGTTTAACCTTTGTTAAATCTATACCTTTACCTAAAACAAAATATTCTTGCAAAGTGACAAAGTCAGCTAGTGCTTGGCACGGATGATATATATCACACAGTGCATTAATCACTGGAATAGTTGCGTGCTCAGCTAAACCTTCGATGGCGCTGTTTTCAAAAACACGTGCAACGATAGCGTCAGCATAGCAAGAAAGATTTTTAGCGTAATCACTAACTCGTTCTCGCTCACCTAGTTTGCCATTTTGTTGGCCTAAATATAGCGCATGGCCGCCTAATTTGTTAATACCCATATCAAAACTAACGTGTGTTCTTAATGAAGGTTTTTCAAAGAGCATCACTACAGATTTACCCGCTAAAGCTTTACTATAGTCGCTAGGATGGTTTTTAATCTTTATTGCTAAAGCAATCAGATCAATTATTTGTGTTTTAGTCAGTTGATCATCTGCTAAAAAGTTTTCTAATCTTGTGTGTGTCGGTGACATGATAAGTCCTATCCGAAAAATCGTTAAATTAAGTGTGACTTAACTGTGGTTAATGTGGCTGAATGCGTGTGCCAATGGCATCACCCTTTATTAGATTGATGATTTGCTCAGGCGACTGCCAACTGGCAACCGCGATACTTCGTCGCAATTGGCTTGCTGCATGCAAAGCGGCATTAACTTTTGCGGTCATCCCACCAGCAATAACACCTTGCTCTATTAAGGAATTTGCCTGAGTTTTACTCAGTGAAGCAATATATTCGCCACGCGCATCTTTTACACCATTAACATCGGTTAGCAGTAGCAATTCGGCATTTAGTAACTGACAAATTGCGACAGCTGCATCATCCGCATTAACATTCACTAACTCACCATTGGCTAATGAACCAATAGAAGAGATAACCGGCAAAAAGTTTGCACTTAAAAGTGTATCGAGTAACTTACTATTATTTGCACTAGGCTCACCCACCATACCCAGGCCTTTATCGCTTAACTGACACGAAACCATATCACCATCGACCAGTGACAATCCAACGGCTTGCATGTGTAAACTTGCTGCAGTGGCAACAATCGCTTTATTAACACTACCTGCTAATGCACCCGCAATAAGGGGCATTTGCTCTTGAGGTGTAACACGTAAACCCTGTTTTTTTTCTGAAGTAAAACCAGCTTGGCTGAGTATTTCATCAACAACACAGCCGCCGCCATGCACTAGCACCACGGCTTGATTTTTTAATGTCGCGATAATTTTTAATAAATCAGCTAAAGCATCTTTTTTTTCAAGAATAGCGCCACCGATTTTGATCACTAATGGCTTGTTAGTTTTAGACGTTACTGATGTGTTTATTGTCTTAGTCATTAACTCTTTCCCAAAGTTACATTGTGCAACAAACTATACTCACTCGCTAAACCCAGAGAAATATTCGCACATTGCACCGCTTGTGAAGCAGCACCTTTTAATAAATTATCGATAGCACAACTCACCACAACAACTTGTTTTTCTTCATCGACTTGCCAATGTAAATCAGCAAATGGTGTATTAGCCACATTGTCTATTTTCGGCCAAGCGCCGGTTAAGCGCACCAATGGCTTATCTTGATAAGCGTTTAAAAAAGCTTCGTTAATATGTTTTGTCGTAATACCTGCTTTGATTTGCAAAGTGACAGTTGCCAGCAATCCTCTTTTATAAGGTGCAAGGTGAGGATTAAAAATAACCGCGGCATTAGCTTCTTGGCTTATCTCGGGTTGATGCCTGTGTTGTAAAATATTGTAGGGTGTTAGGCTGACTTCATAAAAGCTTGTCGCTAATGAGGCTTTTCTACCCGCACCGCTGACGCCGCTGATCCCATTAACAACAATGAGAGAGTTTTCAAGATGGTAGTTATTTACGGTAATCGGCTTAAGTGATAATAAACTTGCTGTTGGGTAACAACCAGGTACAGCAACTAATTGTGTATTAGCAATATCATCTTGCTGCCATTCGGCTAAACCATAAGTTGCTTGGGCAAGCGCCGATAAGTTTTTATGTTCAAAACCATAGAATGTTGGATAATCTTCACTATTTTTTAAACGAAAACCACCCGAGAGATCGAAAACCTTAACACCTTTCTCAACAAAAGCTTGTGCCCAGTCAGCACTGAACTCATGCGGAGTAGCAAAGAATACCGCATCAAGCTTTTGTACCGTATCATCGAACCAACGCTGTGAAAAACAGAGTAAAGGTAAATCACATACGCCTAAGTAACGCGGATGTAATTGCGAAAAGGTCATATCTGCCGAGCTACTGTTTTCTGACACCAGTAAATATTCAAGGGAAATTTTATCGTGCGCAGACAATAAATTAATCAGCTCTGCACCCACATATCCACTTGCTCCAATAACCGCGACTTTCATACAACCTCATCTATTAATTTTTTATTAACCTAAGGAAAGCAGAAAACAAATTATTTTCAATAGCCTTCTATATTTAGGTTATTTACACTAGAATAGGAAAATAACACCCAATGACTCGTTATGCAACAAATAAGCATAATTACCCATGGTTTTTTTTATTTATTCATTTTCAACTGTGAGCCACTATGAAAAATTTGCCCAACTTTACTGATTCATTAACACAACTTATTGCCAGTGCTTCTATTAGCTCGACACAAGCGAGCTGGGATCAAGGAAATTTAGCAGTTATTCAACTATTGGCAAGTTGGTTTGAACAACTCGGTTTTAGTATCGACATTCAAGCGGTGCCAGAAACCCGCAATAAATATAATTTATTAGCAAAACTCGGTAGTGGAACAGGAGGATTGTTACTGGCAGGTCATAGTGACACTGTACCTTTTGATGAAAATCGTTGGCAGTCAGACCCGTTCAAAATTGTTGATAAAGATAATAAGTTTTATGGTTTAGGCACGTGTGATATGAAAGGTTTTTTTGCTTTTATTTTACAAGTTTGTAAAGGATTAACCGCGCAACAGTTAAAAAAACCACTTTACATTTTGGCCACCGCAGATGAAGAAACCACCATGGCTGGCGCACGTTTTTTCACCAAAAACCAACAGATAAAACCCGATGTTGCTATTATTGGTGAGCCAACAAATTTGGTCCCTGTCATCATGCATAAAGGTCATATGTCCCATCGCATAACTATTCAAGGTCAATCAGGACACTCAAGCAAGCCAAGTTTAGGCGTGAATGCGATAGAAATTATCCATCAAGTGATTGGCCAATTAATGCAACTCAAAGAAAAATTGGCTCTCAATTATAGTAATCAAGCCTTTGATGTAAAGGAGCCAACCCTTAATTTTGGCGCAATACACGGCGGCGACAATGCCAATCGAATTTGTGGTCACTGCGAGTTAGACATTGATATGCGTGCCCTACCCGGCATGACTGACAGCGAACTTATCTTACTACTCAGTGAAGCGTTAAAACCGTTAGCTGAAAAATACCCTAATAGAATTTCATTTAGTGAATTGGATCCGAGTTCACCCAGCTTTGAACAAAGTAAAAACAGTGATTTTGTCACTATAGCCGAAGAAATAAGTGGTCATTCATGTTGTGCGGTTAACTATGCGACCGAAGCTCCTTTCATCCAACAACTGGGTTGTCAAACTATCGTTTTAGGTCCTGGTTCAATTGATCAAGCACACCAGCCTAATGAATTTCTAGCGCATAGCGAAATTGATAAAACTGAACAACTATTACTGAAGATGATCGAAAGATACTGTTTATAAAGGTACAAAAAAGCAAAGCGATAATGCTTTGCTCTTTCGTTTTTACTTAGTATAACCTTGCAAGGGGTTAAGTTATGACTACACCATATCCGCAAACGGATTTTTACTGGGTAAGGCAATACTATTAGTAAAGCCGGTCATTGAGATATTTTCAGTGTTAATTTCAATATCATCATCACCTAGTACACCCACACCAAATTTATAAATTAATTCAAACTGTCCATTGTTGGCTTTTTCTTGATAGATACTTTGTTTCACTTCAACCGCAGATAACTTTTCTTGGTAACGGGTCATTTCTGCTATGCTATATCGTTTTTTCAGCATAGAGAGCGTTACGTCTGGTGAGAGTATAGTGGCCGTGGCATTGTTACCGCCAAAACCTTTTGAATTGATGAAAGCAACATCCATCGCTTCACACTGCCAGTGATCAAGAGCGATATTCAAGCGCTCATTATGTACATCATCGGCTATCGATTTAATGGTCGTAATACCCGGCATAATATTATGAGCAAAAACACCTAGCGCCATAGTGATTTGGTCACCACTTGCTGGTGCAATAGTATGGCCAACATAAGCTTTAGGCGCGGCTACAGGCCAATTATGAATATCAAAAGTTTCGGCCAAACGGTGATAAATTAACGACTCGGTGATACGGTTTTGTGGGGTACTTGAACCATGAGCTAATATAAAGCTACGCTTTTGTACCGACTCTTCCCCTAAAATACTTTTTGCTAATGCCACTGACTTCGCCATGGTAATGTAATTACCAGGACCTGGAGCGGTAATAGATTTTTTAATACCATCGGCATTAATGAATACATCAGCAACCGACCCCAAAGGTTTAGCGCCTAATTCAACGGCTAATTCGTCATCCATAATCACCAGAAAATGTGCAGCTTCACCAATAGTAAAACCACAATTTTCACCAAACGGGCGACTGGTATTACGATGGTCAGCTTGGCCATCAGTAATACCATCAAGTTTTTTCAAACCTTCTTCATTAGCCAATGCACTCATGTTACCGAAACCTTCAATAATTTCCGGTGTTATTGGGCTTTCACTACTGCCCACAATAGCAACACGCACTCGACCTGATTTAATATCTTGAATAGCATTACGTAAGTTATAAAGAAAACTTGCACAAGCGCCAGTCGAAGTCGAAGTGGTACCCACACTGCCGGTCACATAACCATTAATAAAATCAGCTGACATGGTGTTTAAGCCCAACGCTAAGTTTTTAGTGGTAACACGATCGCCATGCAAACGATTTTGTAACATGCCCCCTAAACCTTCCGATTGCATTTGACCGAAAGCTGAAGAAGAATAAGTACCCACGTGGTCTGGGCTTACTTTTTCTAATATTTCATCCCAGCTAAAGCCCGTTGAATGAATAGCGTCTGCAGCACCAAAAATAGTCGTTTGTAAACCACGTGGCTGATAACGACTATTATATAATGTCGACGGTTCAAAGCCGGTAGGTAATTGCCCCGCTGCTTTAATCGGATTATCGCGATAACTACTATGTTTAATATCTAAATTATCAGTAATTTCAACCTTTACGCGTTTATCTGCTAAGGGTGTTACTGTCCATGAGCGCGGTAAGGGTTTTGGTAATTCTTTTTCTTTAATTTCAAAAGTAATATTTTCAGTGCTCGGTGTTGCCGCCATATTTGTGTGGCAATGCGTCGCGTCAGGGTCAAAGTGATTATTTTCAATTTTACGGATAAGGGTGCCATCAAGAATTTGCTGGCCAAAACGTGCTTCTACTTCGCTTAATGCAACACTATTACCCTCAACGTCAACTAACTGACCTGCTTGGAAAGTTAAGATATTCATCAAAGTAGCAAGACCAACAAAAGTTTCTTGGCGTGCTTCTGCAGTTAATTTGTCGATAACAATACGACGAAAACCTTGATGAAACGAGGTGCGGCCAGCAGCGTTTACGCCGCCCATGCCAACAATAATAGGTAAAGCAGTCATTTATAATTCTCTTAAATACATGAGTCGTAATTCTTGTTACTAGTGTAAAAAGAAATACCAATAATTAATTGTCGTTTTCAGCCAAAAACAATACAATAACAGCCAAATATTGCAAAAGTTATTAATATGCCACTCAAGACAAGCCGAAAAACAATCAATGTTGCCTTGGTTTTATATGATCATATGTTAGCAACCAGCGTAAGCTTACCTATTGAAATGCTTAGAGCAGGCGAAGCTTTTGCTCGAAGAGAAGATAGGCAGTCACCTAAACTCAGTATTGAAATGGTGAGCGAACTATTAGCCCCAGTGCGCACCAGAGCACTTATTAAGCTTTATCCCGATAAAGATATTGAGCATGCCCAAAGTCCAGATTATATTTTTATTCCTAGTCTTTGGCGCAACCCTAGGCCAATAATCAAAAAACAGCCCAAAATGGTAAGTTGGCTTAATCGTATGTGGCAACAAGGTTCAACGCTTATTGGTGGTGGTACAGGGGTTTGTTTTATTGCTGAGTCAGGACTACTTGATCATCATCCGGCAACAACACACTGGCATTATGTTAACCAATTCAAAAGAAATTATCCTAACGTTGAATTGAAACCAGATTTTTTTATTACCCAGTCAGAACGTATTTACTGTGCGGCAAGTTTAAATGCCTTAGCTGATATTACCGTTCACGTTATTCATCAAACGTACGGTGAGACTGCTGCACAACATGTTGAGCGTAATTTCTCTCATGAAATAAGAAAACCATATGAAGAACAACGTTATTTAGAAGGTGCGGTCGATCGACATCCTGATGAATTGATCACTCAAATTCAATTCTGGATGCGTACTAATCTATCATCAACATTATCGCTTACTGAACTGGCGTTACAATTTGGTATTAGCCATAGAACATTTAGTCGGCGTTTTAAAAATGCTACCGGCGTTAAAGCCTCTCATTATTGGCAAAAAATGCGTGTAGAAACAGTCAAAGATTTACTATCATCAAGTAATCTGTCTATTCAAGAAATCGCTTTTCAGGTGGGTTATCAAGAGCAAGGCCAGTTAACTCGGCTGTTTAAGAAACAATTAAAACTCACTCCAAGAGACTATCGAGCAATGGTGCGTAAAAAGCTTTTTAATTAACGGTTAACGTCTGTCAAACAAGCTAAATTTTTGACAGTGCACTTTTATCAGTAACGGGTATAATCCATAACAGATAAATTAAAAGCATTGAAGTGCTTGTACTTTAATACAATAAGTCTCATGGTACGACCACTAGAAAATTACAAACGGAGAAAATACATGTCAATCGTGATCAGTGGTACAGGTCTATTTACACCACCACACAGTATTTCAAACGATGAATTAGTCACCGCATTTAATCAATATGTTGAAGACTATAATATTGAAAATGCCGCCGCTATTAACAGTGAGCAGTTAACGGCCTTAAAACCGTCTTCAAGTGAATTCATTGAAAAAGCATCAGGCATTAAAAGTCGCTATGTTATGTATAAAGACGGCGCACTTGACCCTAAAACCATGATGCCACTTATTCCTCAGCGTAGTGATGAGCAATTATCAGCACAAGCAGAAATGGCTGTTGGCGCCGCGAAACAAGCGATGGCTGCAGCAAATAAAACAGCAGACGATATCGATTTAATCATTGTTGCTTGTTCATACACACAACGCGCTTATCCTGCAATTGCCATTGAAGTACAAAAAGAACTAGGTTGTAAAGGTTGGGCTTACGATATGCTCGTCGCTTGTTCATCGGCAACCTTTGGTATTATGAATGCTTCAAATGCTTTGCATGGCGACACAGCAAAAACAGTGTTAGTGATTAACCCTGAACTCAATTTTCCACAAATTAATTTACGCGACCGCGACAGTCACTTTATCTTTGGCGATGTTGCAACGGCTATTGTTATTGAAAAACAAGCAACCGCTACGGCTGACCATTGCTTTAAAATATTAACTAAGAAGCCGATCACGACCTTTTCTAATAACATTCGTAGTAACTTTGGTCATATCAATAAATGTGATCCAGAAACCATGCTTGATAATGACAAAATGTTTGTTCAGCAAGGACGAAAAGTTTTTAAAGAAGTACTGCCAATGGTCTCTCAATTAATTACCGAGCAAATGGCAGAAGCAAATGTTGAAGCTAAAGATTTAAAAAGATTATTTTTACATCAAGCCAATATCAACATGAATAACTTTGTTGCAAAGAAAGTATTAGGCCGTGACCCTATGGGCAATGAAGCGCCAATTATTTTAGACAAGTTTGCAAATACGGCTTCGGCGGGTTCTATTATTGCTTTTCACTTGAATCATGATGATATGGTTACTGGCGATAAAGCTTTAATCTGTTCTTTTGGTGCCGGTTATTCGGCAGGCTGTATCGTTATAGAGCATATTTAATTCTGCTGTGCGGTTAAGTCACTGAGAAAAACCTCTGTGACTTAATCGTTAATTAACCTTTAACCTTTAACAAAACTCACTATGTAAAAAAGTAATTAGCTTTACTATCGATGGATGAGCAATTGTGTAGTATATCGTTTGTGATTCTCGGCGAGTTTTTACCAAGCCGTCTTTTCTCAATCGAGCTAAATGCTGCGATAAACTCGACTGGCTCAAATCAATAAAACCATTAAGCTCTGATACCGACATTTCTTTCTCACCTAAATAGCAAAGTATCAATAATCTATTTTCATTACTCATCGCCTTCAGTAACTCAGCGGCTTGAGTTGCATTACCACGCATTTCAGCTATGTCTATTTGAGTTTCATTATTCATCATTTGGGTCTTTATTGTCAGCAAAAAGTAAATATTAATTGATATTACATTAGATAGTGCTAATATAAAAGTACATTACATTTATCTAATATAATAACTTTTCAGTTAAGGATCCCTTTTGAATTACACCAGACTGCTGCAACTCGCTATTGAGAAACCTAAACTTGTTTACACCTTAGTCTTATTAATGGTGGCAATTAGTCTGGCGATGATGCCAAACCTTAAAATAGATACCGACCCTGAAAATATGCTGAGCAGTGATGCGCCAGCACGTGTTTTTCATAACCAAACAAAAGCTGACTTTCAAATGCGCGATATGATAGTCGTTGGAATTGTTAGTAACAATAGTATTTTTACTCCTAGTGCATTACAGGTTGTTGAGCAACTTTCAACAGAAATATTACAAATTGAAGGGGTTATTCAACAAGATTTATTATCCTTGAGTGTTGTTGACAATATTACCCAAGAAAAAAATAACCAAGGTGAAAATAACGGCATACGCTTTGAATATCTAATGAAGCAGGCACCGTCTTCACTCGAAGGCAGCTTAGCCATTCAACAAGCCGTAAAACGCTTACCTATGCTTAACAACACCATAGTTTCTGGAGACAACAAAGCGATAGCGATTTACGTGCCTATTCAAGCCAAAGACATGAGTTATAATATTGCCGAAAAAATTCGTACTATCAGTGGCAATTTTCCCGCAGAGTTGGTGGCTAATGTAGACTTTCATATCACAGGTTTACCTGTCGCTGAAGACCAATTTGGCTATGAGATGTTTGTTCAAATGGGTGTTGCAGCTCCACTTGCTGGTTTAGCTATTTTTGTTTTACTTTGGTACTTTTTTCGCAATTTTCCGTTAATAATTGCACCTATGGTGGTCGCGATGGCTACGGTGATTATAGTCATGGGCTCACTCATCGGTATGGGCTTTACTGTTCATATTATGTCATCAATGATCGCTATATTCTTAATGCCAATAGCAGTGGTTGACTCAGTTCATATTCTCTCTGAATTTGCTGAAAAATATAAAACAGGTGATGATGCCGGCGATGTTGTAAAAGGTGTCATGAAGCATTTATATACGCCAATGCTTTATACATCAATCACCTCTGCTATCGGTTTTTATTCGTTAATGCTAACCCCTATTCCGCCGGTAAAAGTCTTTGGTGCTTTTATTGGTACTGGTATTTTATTGGCATTCGCGCTGACAATTATTTACGTCCCTGCTTATATTTCTCGTTTAAAACCTGAAACTTTAGCCAAATTGCATGACGCTATAGTGCGTATGGAGAAAAAAGGCAGATTAGCCAATGTATTAGAACGGTTAGGCAGTTTTGCTACTCAAAAAACCAAGCTTATTCTTATCGGCTTTGTTGCCTTATTTTTAATTAGTATTGAAGGCGTTAGTCGTATTGAAATTAATGATAATCCTGTTAATTGGTTTAAAGCGGATCACGAAATAAGAATTGCTGACAAGGTACTTAATGAACATTTTGCTGGTACTTATGATGCTTGGTTAGTGTTTAACAATAACGAGGGTGACAATAACGGCGAGGTAAAAAAATTCAAAGAAGTTCTGGCAACGTTTACCGCTGATTCAGCTAGCGCTAAAAAAATTCATACCTTTATAAATAACGTTAACTCGGCTAAAAAAGAGTCATTATTCAATCAGCATTTGTTGGTTTTATTAGATGACTTAACGTTTTCTGCCCCTGATAAAGACCAGGTTATTATTGAGCAGTTAGTCAATATTGCTGATAGCGCTTTCAACGACAGCAAAGTATTTCTAGACCCCACGTTATTAAACTGGCAAAGCGACTTTCAACAAGCGTTACTAGCTACAGGTTTAGTTGGTAAAAGTAATGGCTTGGCTGATATCGTTAAAACGGTCAATCGTGAGCTTTTCTCCGGTGAAGATAAAGACTTTACTCTACCTGAAACAAGCAATGGCGTGGCGCAAACATTATTGCAATATCAGTCATCACATCGTCCACAAGACTTATGGCATTTTGTCACTAAAGATTACCAAAAAAGTCTCTTATGGTTGCAAATGACTAGTGGCGACAATCAACACACTACCAAAGTTGTTAACTGGACAGAGACTTACATTACCAACAATCCAATGCCAAAAAATATTAGTTATCAATGGGCAGGTAAATCTTATTTAAACATTGTTTGGCAAGACGCTATGGTAAATGGGATGATCGACAGTCTATTGTCTTCATTTGTCATCGTTTTCTTGATGATGGTTTTACTGTTTCGGTCTTTCAAGTACGGTATTTTAGCCATGTTGCCGCTAACACTTACTATTTCGATGATCTATGGATTAATTGGCTGGATAGGTAAAGACTATGATATGCCTATCGCGGTGTTGTCGGCGCTCACATTAGGACTATCTATCGATTTTGCCATTCATTTTCTCCAACGTGCACGAGAATTAGAGAAAGAACTGGGCAGCTTAACACAAGCATTAACCGCAATGTTCCAAGAGCCAAGCCGAGCAATTTCACGCAATGCAATAGTTATTGCGGTTGGTTTTACCCCATTATTACTTTCACCATTAATGCCTTATATTACCGTTGGTTTTTTCCTGGCGAGTATTATGGCGCTATCGGCGTTAGTTACTTTAGTGCTATTGCCGGCATTAATGACCCTTTTTGCTGGTAAGCAAAACCTAAAAACTGAACAACTATAGGATATAAAGATGAAATATTTATCAAAACTATTGATACTGGTCTACTCCCTTTCAAGTTTTGTTGGCCATGCTGGCGATCTAACCGATGCTAATAAAATTATTACTAAGGCAAATTTAGCCTCATATTATTCTGCTGATGATGGTAGTGCCCAAGCACGTATGATTATTGTTGATGCGCAGGGTAATAAGCAGATGCGACAATTTACCATCTTGCGTAAAGACCAAACCGATTTAGGTAACCAAGACATTTTAGTGTTCTTCTCTCGCCCCACCGATGTCCAAGGTACGGTATTTCGTGTAGTTAAAAAAGTCACAAGCGATGACGACCGCTGGTTGTACTTGCCAGCACTAGATTTAGTAAAACGTATTTCAGCCGGTGATAAGCGTACTTCTTTTGTTGGCGCACATTTTTTTTATGAGGATGTTTCAGGCAGAAACCCCGCAGAAGATAACTTTACCCTGTTAAAAACTGATAACAACTTTTATACGATCAAGGCTCAGCCTAAAGATCTAAACAGTGTTGAATTTGATCATTATATTGTCAGTGTTGATAAAAACACTTTTTTACCGATGCAAGTTGACTTTTATGACAGCCAAGGTAAAAAATCACGTTCTCTGCAAGTATTAAAAACTGAAGTTATTGATGGTTTTACCACGGTTATGCATTCAAAAATAACTCAACACTCCGATGGTAGCTATACTGAAATGCAATTTAGAAATGTTAAATATAATGTTGGCTTACCCAATGATATTTTTTCTGAGCGCAGTTTACGTAACCCACCGAAAGAGTGGTTAGATTAATCAGCTAAGGGTGATCGTATGAACTCATCCTGACCCGTTTTAGCTGCTGAAATTAATTCAGTATCGTGATTATTAGTCTTTATATCGCTTAACAAAAAATGGACAAAATTATCGTGCAAAAATCAGTAAAAAATTTCTTTTTTCTAGTGAGCAGCCTCTGTGTCGTTAGCGCAAGTTTTGCCGCTAATGTTCTCGCAAACGAAACAGATAATTGGGGTGATGAGTGGAGCGAAGCAACAGTTTCACCTTGGAAGTTTTCAGGTTTTGTTGAAGCAGGTTATGGCTATTTATTACAGGATAATATTGTTGAGTCAAACGCATCATTAAGTGAAATCACCACACGCGTTAATCTTGATTACAGTCATGAATCTTTTGAGCTGGTTTCAAAAGCAGAGTTAATTTATGACGATGTATTAAAAAATACTTTTTTGCAAACACGCGAATTAAATATCCGTTTTAGCCCCTCGGATAAAACAGATGTTAAGTTAGGTCGGCAAATTCTGACATGGGGTACCGGTGATTATATTTTCCTTAACGACTTGTTTGCAAAAAACTGGCAATCATTCTTCTCAGGACGTGATGACCAATATCTAAAAGCGCCTTCAGATAGTGCGAAAGGTACTTGGTATATTGGTCACTATTCACTTGATCTCACTTGGACTCCTGAGTTCACCCCTGATGTTTATATCACTGGCGAACGTTTTTCTTTTTATTCACCGCAAGGGCATGCCATAGTTGCACCCGCTGATAATTTTAGGGTAAAAAAAACCAATAAAGCACAATTTTCAGCGCGCCTTGCGACTAACAATAATGGCGTGGAATATGCGCTGTATGGTTATAAAGGTTTTTGGCCAACTCCCGTAGGTATTACAGAAGATAACAGTCAGCCATCACAAGCTTATTTTCCAGAAATGAATGCTTGGGGAGCCAGTGTTCGATTGTCATTAGCCGGCGGATTATTTAATGCTGAATATGCAAGTTATAACAGTATTGAGGATAATAACGGCACTAACCCTTTTATTGCGAATGGTCAAAATAGGTTTTTAGTGGCGTTTGAAAGAGAAGTAATTAAAAACCTGACCGCTAGCGTTCAGTTCTATGTTGAGCAAACCAAACATTATCAGCAATTTATTAGCCATTCTGCTACGCCAGCAACAGAAGTCGATGAAAACCGTCAATTATTAACCTTTCGCTTAACCTACAGAACATTGCAGCAAAAATTAATTTATAGCGTTTTTAACTTTTATTCTCCCACAGACAAGGATGGTTATCTTAAACCTTCAATAACTTATCGCTATAGCGATAAGTGGTTATTCTCGGCTGGGGCGAATTTATTTTGGGGTGAAGAAAAGTATACTTTTTTTGGTCAACATCAACAAAACAGCAATGCTTGGCTTAGAGTAAAAGCCCACTTTTAAATGACGCCAGCACTAAAGGCTCAATGTCTACAGAATTAATCTGACAATAACTTACAGTTTTTCAGCATATCCTAACAATTAGATCACTGAAACTTACCCGTAATAAGATGAGAATGGCTGTAAATCTTCTGTTGAGCTTATTATGAAAAAAATTATTATCGTCATCTGTTTTAACATTTTGTTTTCTTTGAACAGTTACGCAATGAAATCTAATGATTATATTATTTCTATTAAGCATGCAACTAACGACAGTGACTATTATTCAAGTGTTGGCGTAGAGGTAATTCATCGTAAACTTAATAGTTATTTAGGTTTCTCGGTTAATAGCTCAATAGGCTATGCAAGGGTTACCGATACCTTTGATTATCAACATGGTTTTATTGCATGGGAAGGCGGTATAAAAATAGGTTATTTTTCTAACTTTAGTCTTTATGCTGAATTTGGCGTTGATCTGCTTGAGCTTGCCTTTAATGATCGAAGTGACGATGACTATTCACATAGAAATAAGGGCTATAGTACAGATTTCGAAAATGATAACTTTGACCATCATTACAATGACAACGATTCAGATGGCTATATAGGGATTGGTAGTTCGATGATGATTGAGCAAATAAAAGTTACAGCATTTGTTCGTTTTCGTGAAATAAGTGGTTATAACTGGCAAGCAAAAAACTATGCCTTTAGCGGTATTGAGTTAGCGGTAGTTTTTTAATTAAATTACCATCGTTTGTTTGTTTGCTTGTTTCTTTCTTTTCTCTACGGCAAAATAGTCCCCATAGATATTTACAAATAATAGAGAAAAAAATGAGCGTAAATTCAGCAGCACAAAATCAAATAAAACAAATGCTAACCATGCAAGACGCGATGAATACTCGTGTTAGTGATACCTGGCAAGAAAATGGTTATGAGTGGTATCGCGCCATTTGGGTTGAGTGTGCTGAAATGTTAGACCATCACGGATGGAAATGGTGGAAACATCAAGAAATAGATATTGCGCAAGTGCAACTGGAGTTGGTTGATATTTTTCATTTTGGATTAAGCTTACGTTTAATGACAGGCGAAACCGTTACAAGTATTACTGACACCTTAGCAACAGAACTCACTGAAAGCTCAGGCGAAAAAGATTTTAAAATTGCCCTTGAAAACCTAGCGTCAGCCGCCGTTACTAACAAAAGTTTTGATGCGATTGCCTTAGCTGATTGTATGCGTTTGATGAATATGGACCTAGATGAATTATTTCGTCAATATGTTGGCAAAAACACCTTGAATTTTTTCCGTCAAGACCACGGTTATAAAGAAGGGACATATATCAAAGTTTGGCATGGCGAAGAAGACAATGAAGTATTAGCTAATTTAGTTAATACCTTAGATGCCAGTGCAAGTGATTTTCAGCAACAACTTTATGCAGCACTTGAGGCAAAATACCCAGCATAATTATTCGCTCAAAACCTAATGAAGACTCTAGATAAATAATAACTAGAGTCTTTTATCCCCCACCCTTCTCCCATGCTCAAACAGTCTTTTAGCTTAAAGTATATAGAATAAATTCTACTTTCCGAACGGTCATTAAAACAACTCTTTTATATTAAGATCTGTCGCATAAATTTAACCTAGCCAAGGGTTATTAAAAGAATCTAGCAAAATTATGATCTGTGGCACAAATTCTGCTTATTCAACAGTTATTAAGAAGACCGTCAAGAATTTGAACCGCCGGAGCAGTGTATGGAATTAATTCTCTTTGCCATGATCAGCCTAATTGTTATTGTCGCTTTGTTAGCTAGCCGTTTAAACGACAATAGTTTTCCTTTTCCATTTGATAAAAAGCAAAGTCTTTTTACGCCAGCAGAGAAGAATTTTCAGAATTTGCTCGAACAAGCCCTTGGTGGTAAATACCGTATTATTAATCGAGTAAAACTTGCTGATATTGTCACTATTCGTCATGGTGTGTCGAACAGAGCAAGCCAAACAGCATCAGCGAATGCCGAAAGTAAATACTTAGACTTTGCTATTTGTGATCGTGAGAGTATGAAGCTATGTGGCGTTATTGACTTAGTTGATACCCAAGGTAAAGGCTATAAAATCAAAAAAGACTGGTTTGTCAGCGGCGCATTAGAAGCATCTTCAATTCCTCATATTCGTATTAAAGTGAAAACTAATTATACCGTTGACGAGATCCGCGCTTGTATTTACAGTCGACTTTTAGGAAACAGACCACCAGAGCCAAAAATTAAAGGAAAAATTATTCCTGCTCCCATGCTAAAACCTCGACCCAATAGAAATAGAGAAGAAGTTGGCGCTTTGTCTCCTATTGCCGCTCGTGCGCAATTAGGCTCATCAACAGGCAATGCTATGTCGCAACGTATCCCTGCACCGCAAGTAGCCGCATTACCTCATTAAACTCTACAATAAAATTAACTCATTATTAAAATAAAAAGTCAGCGATTTAAATCGCTGACTTTTTTGTTTTCCCTTAGATAGAATTAACGTGCTTGGCAGTTTTAATGCCATAAAGGCTGAGAGTGGCAATGTGATCGTAATATATCGTTGACGTATAATCTTGTGCCTATTGAACTCATACATAGAAAGACAGGGTGTCTGAGAAAGGCCATCCTGAACATATACGCTCTTTGCCATCTCGGTAACTGCTCCTGCGTTACTCTACTTCCTACATCCATGTAATCACAGCACCGCGTTATACCGTTGACGTGCAAGGATGCACTAATGCCTAGAAAGACAGGATGTCTGAGAAAGGCCATCCTCAACATAAATATACGACATCTGGGAATCTTCACGTTATAATTGTTTTATTAGATGTTATCAACGAATTGGAAATAAAATGAAAGCAGGAATAATTGGCGCAATGGAGCCAGAAGTTGCTATTTTAAAAGCAAAATTAACTCATGCAGTAACAACCGAACATGCAGGTTATACCTTTTATCAAGGGCAACTCAACGGCAGTGATGTCGTTATTGTACAATCGGGTATTGGTAAAGTGGCTGCTGCCTTAGCAACCGCGATTTTAATTGATAAGTTCCAGCCTGACTATATTGTTAATACTGGCTCTGCTGGTGGTTTTGAACAATCACTAAAAGTAGGCGATATTGTCATTAGTTCAGAAGTTCGCTATCACGATGTCGATGTTACCGCTTTTGGCTATGAGATTGGTCAGTTACCAGGCAATCCAGCTGCCTATATTCCTCACCCGACACTCGTTAAAGCCGCACAGGCAGGTGTTGCTGAATTAGAAAATATCCAGACCTTACTGGGTTTAATCACTACCGGCGATACCTTTATGACTGCTGATGATGATATTGCTAAAGCCCGCGCTAACTTTCCGACTATGGCCGCGGTTGAAATGGAAGGAGCCGCAATTGCTCATACCTGTCATCAATTTAAGGTGCCTTTTGTGGTTATTCGTTCTATGTCTGATATAGCAGGTAAAGAGTCTCCTACCTCCTTTGAAGCTTATTTAGAAACAGCTTCGGTGAATTCATCTCAGTTAGTTGAAAATATGCTCGACGCATTGCAAGGTAAAAAGTTAACTTAAGCCCTAAGTTTAATCGATACCAACTCCACTAATTTTGTGAGCTTGTTCGCGCAAGGAGAATATATCAAGGCAAGGCTGACGATTTTCTAATCACTGGCTATAGGCGTTGAGTGCGCCGCAGGTTTGGAGTATTTTAACCCGCATAAGTGAGCAATAATTTAATGGAATGGCTATAAATATGACTGCTAATAATCTAACAAACTTAATTGATATCAGCCCTTTCGCCTATTCAGTTGTCATGCTTTACGGTGTTATTTTGGTTAAGCTTTTTACTGGCTATTTAGCGAGTCATCAACCCTTAAGGTTTTTTCGAATTTTTTGCGATCAGCTCGCCAAAAAAGTCAATAAAAGTAAGAATACTGACCGTCAGCGTTTTATTTCTGGTTTAATTGCTATTGTAGTTAGCCTTACGCCTATAGTCATTATTCTTTGGTTATTTGAAGCTTTTGTTGAGGCCACCTGGCTTTGGCAGGGATTTTTACTTTATCTTGCCTTAGGCTGTTTACAACTAGGAAAAACAAGTAAAGAGATTGCCAAGTTAATTGTCGCCAACAAAAATTTCGAGGCTAAACAGTTATTAAACCCCTGGCTGTTGCGAAATACCGAACAGCTTTCCTCTTTAGGCTTAGCAAAGAGCTGTATTGAAATGTTATTGCTTCGAGCGGTGCAAAATCTATTCACTATTAGCTTGGTATTTTTACTTTTTGGTCCGCTTACTGCTTTAGTTTGTCGATTGCTTATTGAGATGCATTACAGCTGGAATAACAAACAAAATAGTTTTCAACCTTTTGGCGACAGTGTTGCTTTTATTGTCAACATTATACAATGGCTACCTAGCCGTATTTTTTCATTAATCCTGCTGTTTGGTTGTATTGGCAAAAATTTCGTTTTATTTTTTCGGTTAAATCGCCGCTACTTTTTTCAATTAAATAATAGCTATGTGCTCAATTTATTTGCCTTGTCATTAGAGGTTAAACTTGGTGGTGTGGCTATGTATCAAAATATAAAATTACGTAAAACAAGTTACAACGATCACGGAAGGCAGCCTCAAGCTACTGATATTATTCATGCCAGCAAACGTATTAGCCAAGTGTTCTATTTTTGTTTTCTATTTTTAACACTACTGACATTATTTATTTACTCGTTCAATATCAATAGGTAACAAACATGTATGAACTTCTTTACTGGTTAGATTTATTTGGTATTGTTGTCTTTGCCTTATCGGGTGCATTAATGGCGGGGCGGTATAAGCTCGACCCTTTTGGTGTTGTCGTATTAGCCGCAGTGACAGCGATTGGCGGCGGTACCATCCGCGATATTACTTTAGATACGCCAGTATTTTGGGTTGCCAATCCCATTTATCTTTATGTTATTTTATTAACTGCAGTGTTAACAATTATCATTATTCGCCGTCCTAAGCGTATTCCAAAGCGCTTTTTACTGATTGCTGATGCATTTGGTTTAGCATTATTTGCTGTTTTAGGAACTGAGAAATCATTAAGTTTAGGCGCTCCTGTATTTGTTGCTGTTGTAATGGGCACCATTACCGGTGTTGCTGGTGGGATGATCCGTGATGTTATATGTAATGTTATTCCAATGATCTTACAAAAAGAAATTTATGCTACTGCTGCGATCTTAGGCGGCTCTTTGTATGCGTTATTTCGATACTTAGCTTGGCCAGAAAATATCGCCATCATTTCTGCAATTCTTGGCGCATTAACGCTGAGACTAGCCGCTATTTATTGGCGAGTTTCACTGCCAGCGTTTCATATTGTTGAAAAAGAAGAAAGTAAATAATGCCAGCTCAGTGCTTTACAGATGTCGATAAGTTGTTTGTTTCTGTTAGATAATTAAGAGATACTAAAGACTAATTTTTAATCACTTTATGATTTCATTAAGCGACTAAGCCATTAATAACACTCATCGAACTATTTTATGACTGATAAAGATAAAATCATTGAAAAACTATCCAACAAAATAGTCATGTTAACTCAAGAAAATGAGCTTATTAAAGATGAACATAAAAAATTAACTGAGTACTTATCCGCGGCTCTAGATAGAACTGGTTTATTTATCTGGGAGCAACACATACCTAGTGGGCAGTTAAAAATATTAGATCAAGCGTTTGGTAGCATGTGCGGTTTTGAAACCAATGAAATTGAATCAACAGTATCCTCTTGGAAAAACAACTTACATCCAGATGATAAAGAAAAAGTTATCGCTGCATTTGAAGAGCATTTAGCGGGAATAACACCCTACTTTTATATGACTTACCGTATGAAGCACAAGGACGGAGGTGATGTATGGGTATCTGATCGCGGTAGGGTTATTGAATTTGATGATGATAATAATCCTTTACGTATGACAGGAACACATACTGATATTACCCAAGAAAAACTTTATGAATTAGAGTTAGCTCAATATGCTAATTTAGATCCGCTCACTAATTTACTGAACAGAAAAGCCCTTCAACATAATTTTGAAGTCTACACTAACACCAGTAAATATTGTGGTGGTGCCTTATTTTTTATTGACTTAGACGATTTTAAATCAATAAATGATATTTATGGACATAAAGTGGGCGATAAATTACTGCTGCATGTTACCAGTAACTTTGATGCCTTAGCACCAACAGACGCCTTAATTGCCCGATTCGGAGGTGATGAATTCGCGATTATTTGTAAAACAACCGATAGACTAGCCCTTGAATTATTAGCGCAGTCGATCTTAACAATATTAGCTAAACCCACTGAAATTGAAGGGATAAAAATATCAATTAATTTAAGTATCGGGATATGCGTTTTTGAAAAAAATAATGAAAGCTTTGCCAATATCTATGAGAGAGCTGACAAAGCGATGTACTCGGTGAAACGAAAAGGCAAAAATCATTATGCCTTTTGGGACGAAGACAAAGAAAGTTAAACGTCGAATTCCTCTGTTTAAGCCTCCATTCCCCAGCCATCGTTATAGCCATTATACTTTGCAGCAAGTTGTTCAAGCTGTGCTTCTTGCGCGACAATCCCATCGTAGCAAGGTAGCATTTTTACAGTGCAATCTAAATCCCAAACATTAGGTGTTTCATCAGGATGAATGACTAATTCCATTTCAGGTGCATGTTCTGCTAAATAATCAGCCATTGCTTGGGCTTGTTCTTTTTTTTCGAACAATTGAAAAAACACGACGGGATGAATAATAGACAAATCAATACCAGCATCTTGCATTTCAGCCAAAATTTGGCCTGTTTCATCATTTGGAAAGGTCATAAAAGTTATTATCTGGGTAAAAAGTACTTCATTATAAACCGCTATTTTCTTCAACTCCACAGGAGAGTTAATTATTAATGTTTGAGTAGCTGCATAAATTATTCTGACAACTCAATTGACTCTTTGCGGGGTAGCGAGGACACCTTGCCACTGAACTCGACTCACCTGCTGTTTTCGCTAATAAAGAGGCGCCAATGGTATTAATAGCAAAGGCACATGTTAACTCTCCAAAGGTAATGTTAACTAACACACATTGTTTTTTTGATGAGCAGGTTAAATTTTCTAGCAATATTTTTTGTTTGACCGAGACAAAGGTTTTACTTGTTAATGTATTCGTCTTGGCAGCAACGTTAACAAGAGAGGTTTCAATAACCGTGTTAAGCTTGTGTTTATTTCTTTTTTCTTTGCTTTTTTGAGCAGCCCTTTCCTGATCAAGCTGATGTTTTAAGTGCGTTGTTGCTATTTCATGCTCTTTTAATAAATACCCTAAGCCTAATAAAATAGTAATAAAAATCACTACGGCTATCAGTGTTATCGTTAACCATTTAAGCATTGTTAGCTTTACTTGCATCACGAGAATGAGGATATTTATCTATCATCGCATCAATAGCCCGGTAAATTTTCAATTGAGCCTCTCTACTATTATCGGTTTTAGCATTAATTTTCAAAGGGTAAACACTTCGCCAAACTGAACGTTTTTTTTCAGGGTCAAGTACATCAATAATTAAACTTCCCGGTTTAGTTTGCCACTGTTTTTTGTCCGCTTGCGCTTCACCGCCACGCAAACAAAGAGAACAATAAAGCACCCCTTTATTGTAGGTTAATAATTCCTTAGTGTTTTCATTAACAAGATGATAAGTAATCACAATATCAGCATCATCTAGCGTATTATAAATAAAACCATTCTTATCTAATACTTGCTCTATGGCTAATTCAATACTGTTACGCGTGGTATAACTAATATTTTGAAACTGGCCAAAGTCAGAGTTACGCTTATAAAAAGCGTAGCTGCTTACCTTTGAAAAATTAAAGTTAGTTTGATATTTTGAAATGGCCGGTTGGTATAATGTACAACCTGAGAGCATTAGTGCTGAAAAGCATAGCAAGGTTATTAAAAAAATAAGCTGAAAAGATATTGGCTGGCTATTTTTAATCAAGAATAAAAGGCATAGATAATGAAAAGGATAACTTTAGCCTACCCTGCTGAAAAAAAATTACAACTATTTGCGCAAGTAATAAAATAACAGCAGAGCGTTTTGTGTAAATAGCTTACATCAACACAGATAAATCAACTTGGGTAAAATTAATGACCTTACCACCAAATTCAGCTGCAAAGGTTTGCGCATCTTTTTGTTTACTAAAACTTGCCAGCGTTTTACCCATCGCACCTGTTTTAATTGAGCCAGCAACAAACCATGCGTTGCGGGCATCAATAAAGTATTGGTCATTTGGTGTTTTCCACGGTGATTTACTCATATCGTGTACTAATATGGTGGTAACATTTCGCTTATTCTCAGGGTCTAAGTAAAAGCTAAACATATCGCGAGTCGAGCAAAACTTTTTCACACTATCGCCTTCCGCTTTAGTAAGACCCTTTCTAAATAATTCCCCTTTAGGACCACTAAAGTTTGAAATTAACATCCCACACAAATGACATTCATCGGCCGTTTCTATCGCCACGGCTTCATGTAACGATTGGGCGACCTCGTCATTTTTAGAACACGCAGACAGCAGTGCTGCCAACAATAGGGTTATCAATAAAAGGGGTAAGCTAGGCTTTAAAATATTCATTAGAGTGTTTTTTTCCTAAAAATAAAAATGGCAATAATGATAGGTACCATGACCCATGCCAGTAAAATGCTAAATAATTGCCCTTGTGACAGACTCGATTTTATTGCAATCGCTAAAGCGCCATTAACGTCACCACTATCAAGGCCGGCAAGATTTACTAATCTAAATATATCGGCTGGATTTAGCATCATTAATTGGGTAAGTCCCTGCTGGCTAATACCTTGTTCCACACCGACCAATAACGCCAGCAACGCTAAATCAAAAACTAACGCAAAGAAAAACCAAGTGATTAAAGCAAAACCCGCTGCTTTTGATTTTTCACTTACCGATAAACTGATCAAATAAGCGATGGCAGTAAAACTTAAACCTAATAAAACAGCACTCCCAATAAAGGTAGCAAAAACATTAAAAACGGCACTGTCGTTTAGTTGATAATATAATATTAGCGCCGACGAGCCAAAGCCCAAAAGGGTTGCAAGTGCAATAATACCGCCTTGTCCTAAAAACTTACCTAATAACAGTTGGCTTTTACTTAAGGGATAAGTCAACAATAATAACAAGGTGCCGCTTTCTTGTTCACCCACAAAACTGTCGTAACTGAGCAGTAATGCAATGAGTGGAATAAGAAATACCGCTAAACTGGCCAGACTCGCTATCGTTGTTGATAAAGAGGTTACGCCTACTGTCCCTGACGCTGCAGCACCAAAATAGGTCAAACCAATAGACAAAATAGCAAAAATAACAGTAATTGACACTAGCCAACGGTTACGTAAACCATCATGAAATTCTTTGTTGGCAACGGCTAATATTTGTTTCATTAGCGGGGCTCCTTAACGGTATTTTTATTATCGACATGTTCAGCTAAATGGCGTGATAAATAAAATTGATAAACTTGCTCTAAATTGGCCGAATCAACTCTGACATCTTTAATCGCTTGATAACTCAGTAACTGACGCAAGGTCGCTAATTTATCTTGCTCAGGTACCGTCAGTAAATCACTATGATTTTTATCTACTAAAAATTTAGCCAATTTAGGATCGCCTTGAAGCGAACCATTTAAACCTTCAACTTTGATGGTTACGGGCAAGGCGGCGGCTTGGCGTAACTCTTCTAAAGAGCCCATAGCAAGGACTTTTCCGGAAGATAATATCATCGCTCGGTCAATATGTTGTTCAACACCGGGTAAAACGTGTGAACATAAAATAACACTGGTTCCTTGGCTTTTTAGATCATCAACCGTTTTATAAAAATCAGCGGTTGCCATAGGATCTAAGCCAACAGTGGGTTCATCAAGCAACAACAGAGCTGGATTGCCGATAAAAGCCTGTGCTAACCCTAAACGTTGCCTCATTCCTTTTGAATACGTTTTAACTTGCCGCTTCATGGCATGAGCAACCCCAACTTGCTCGAGTAAAGCCATTGCATGTTTTTTGTCAAAGCCCTTAAGTTTAGCAAAATAACTAAGCACTTCTAAACCGGTTAATTGCTCATAAAAACTAACATTTTCAGGTAAATAACCAATTTTAGCGCGCATGTGCCAAGCTTCTTTAGAATCTGGTGCCATCCCCATCACTTTAACATTGCCATGACTTGGCGTAATAACGCCAAGAATAAGCTTCATCATGGTGGTTTTACCCGCACCATTATGACCAAAAAGTCCTAAGACTTCTCCCTGTGAAAGTTGCATATCAACAGAGTCTAGTGCTGTTAATTTGGGATATTTTTTACCCACGTTAGTTAGTTTAACCAGAGGTGTTTTGTCTGTAGTGTTCATCAATTTATATCCTTAATGCTCTGCACGTTGCACAACAGCAGATTGATTATCTGCCGTGTCAGTTTTTAGTGCCTCGGCATTAATCTTTTGTACCCTTGAGAAATTTTCATCAGTATTTCGGTGATGTGGTGAGGACATCAACGGAAAACTGTCTTTCACACCGGGTGGTTTTAGTACTGGAAATTGACGTTGCACCCATCGCAGAATAATAATCGCGGGGCTGTCCATTAGCATTTTCATTTCTGGGTATTGCCAAACTAATTTGTCGATACCATCGTTTGGTTCAAACATAACATCGCCAATGTTATCGTTATTCATATCCCAGCCTAGGTAATTACTCCAGTAATTACCTTTACCCGCTAAGCTCCACTCTTGCTTTTTATTGGAAACGTACTTAACTTGTGTCGGGTTATTAATAAAACTGTTACCGTAAATTTTAATATTTTCTGAACCAGCCGTTAAATGAATGCCTATTTCAGCGCCTTCGACAAGATTGTTTTTTAAAGTGTTATAACCTGAATTATAAACAAAGAGCCCTTTACCATCACGGCCTAATACTTTATTTTCAGGCTTTGTCCAAACACGTTTAACAATATTATTGCTGATAGTTGACTGTGTTATATAATTAAATAAAAAACCATAATCTTCACTGTCTATCGTTGTATTCCCGCTGATAATTAATCGCCTAGAGCTCATTAGTGCATAGCCAGCTCGCGTGTTATAAGCAAAATTATTAATTACCGAATTGTCGTATGAATACATATAATGAATGCCATATCGTAAGTCGTGCAGAGTATTATTTTCTAAAATATTCTCTTGACTAGAAATAATATAAAGCCCATCACGGGTGTTAAATATTTCATTTCCTCGGACTTCAGCATGTTTCACGATAGAAAGCTGAATACCGTTACCTCTATCGGCTGAGCGTAAGCTCAAATTACCTTCAACAGTATTATCAAGGACTTTTATGTGTTCGCTTTTTTGTAACCAAATACCAAAGCCATCACCTTTAAGCTTGTTGTTTTTAATCACTATATGGCTGGATTTTTTTTCAGAATAAATAGCAGAATGTTGCTCAGTAAGGTTACTTCCCCAATTAACTATGGTGAGATTTTTTATGGTGATGTTAGAGTTTTTCAGTAGCAAAGCATGACCATCACCTTGCGCATCAATAATCACTTTGCCTAAATCATCACGCTGGGCTGAAAGTGTAATCGAATGTTCAATAATGAAGTTGCCTAAATAACGACCGGGAGTAAGAATAACAACATCACCATCAACGGCTTTATCAAGCTGTTGTTGTAAATTGTCTTGTGGCGTCAGCTTAATATTTTCAGCGCAAAGCGGCTTAATAAAAAGACAAAACACACTAATAAATATAAACACTGATTTGCATTTTACCAAGAGACAACCACCAAAAATCAATAATATTTGTAAGTAAAAAAAGCATATCACCTTTTAATGATATGCCCTTGATCTGGATTAACTTCGTTAAACGTTAAGTCTATTAAAACTAAAATGTACTTAACTTAGTACTAAGCTTCAACCAACATACGACCGCGCATTTCCATGTGTAATGCATGACAGAACCAATTACAGTAATACCAATAAACACCGGGTTTATTCGCCATAAAAGTAATAGAAGCAGTTGCTTGTGGACCAATTTCCATTTGCGCGCCGTGATCAGTCATACAAAAACCGTGGGTTACATCTTCTACTTGGTCGAGGTTAGTGACGATAACAGTCACTTCATCACCTAACTTCACTTTAAATTCAGTCATACCGTAAGTTGGCGCGATTGAGGTCATGTAAACGCGTACTTTTTTACCATCACGAATAATTTTGTTTTCAGAGTACACATCTACGCCATCACGTTTTGCTATAGCAATTGTTTCTGCAAACATTGGATCCGTACGAGGCCACAATTTTAATGGTTTCATTTTAGTGCGGTGTACCATCATACAATCATGTGGTTCAGCAAATGCAGGTCCATCGTGAACAATTTTCATTTCGTCACCTGAAATGTCAATTAATTGATCGTTTTCTGGACGTAAAGGACCAACAGGTAAAAATCTGTCTTTAGAAAACTTACATAAAGAGACTAACCATTTACCATCAGCATCACGTGTTTCTCCCATTGTTGTATGGTTGTGACCGGGTTGATAATGAACATCTAGTTTTTGACGAATATAGTTCACTTTTTTACCATTGTGGGCATCAATAGCATCTTGAACATTCCACTTAGCAATTTGGCTATCAAGAAATAATGTTGTGTACGCATTACCTTTGTTATCAAATGCGGTATGAAGTGGGCCTAAACCTAATTCTGGTTCCGCAATAATCGTATCACGTGGTTTAATTTCATCAGCGAATAATGCATCTAATTTTTTAATTGAGATGATTGAAACGGTCGGTGATAATTTACCGTTAGCGATGAAATACTCACCATTAGGTGACGTGTTCAAACCATGTGGTGATTTAGGAACCGGAATATAACGCGTTAATTGAGAGCCTTTACGACCATCTAAAACAGGTACATTGTTGCCATTATAAGTTTTGAATTTACCTGCCTTAACAGCAGCTTCACAACGCGCTAGACTAAATACAACAACATGATCGCGTTCAGATGTGATCATTTCACCCAAGCTCATCCCCATTTCTGAGTTGTAACATGTAGATGCAAAATATTTTCCATCATAATCAGCGTCGGTGTTATCTAAGTTACCATCAACGATGACTTGGAAAGCCATTTCCATCGTTTCCGCATCAATCACGTTATATATTGAACGATAAGTACTTACATCTTCTAAAGAGGCTTTACCATCATTGACAATTGGCACCTCAAACTCGCCATTACATACGATGTATTTTGTATAGGGTACTTTTTGTACACGTAAACCGTGAATTGCTTGTGTATTAGGAACGGTAAGCATTTTATCCGTTTTCATCACATCACATCGAATGCGTGCTACACGTGTATTTGATTTATCGTTAATGAAAACATATTTACCGTTATAACGACCGTCAGTCATACTCATATGAGGGTGATGCGTATCGCCAACCATAATATTGGCACTATCGCCTTTAATACGTTTAGACTCGTTTGTTAAGCCCCAACCAGTCGCACTATCAATGTTAAAGACAGGAATACGCATTAACTCACGCATTGATGGAATACCCATAATACGTACTTCACCAGATTGACCACCTGACCAAAAACCATAATACTCATCTAAATCACCAGGATGAACAAACGGATCACTGCCGGCATCTTTAGCACGAGCTTGTGCCATTGATGAAAACATAGCTGCCGTCATTGGAGCAGCAACAACACCAGCACCTAATATCGCTGTTTTACCAAAAAACTTACGTCTACCTTCGTTCTCTAACTCTACGTTATTAGAGCTTTTATCGTCATTACTCATTACTTTTCTCCATTATGGTTAATTTTTTTAATATTGATTCCAACACTTGCTTGTATACTTTTATTTACTTGTTAACCGACATTTACTGCTTCTATTTCTGTTTCTTTATACTTTGCTTTTTTGCGTGCTAATTTTTTCAATGGTGGGCATTTCTCATCGTTAAAGTAAGTGACTTGGCAGTCGAGACAATAGTGACACTCGCGCATATTGATCACGCCATTAGGGTCTATCGCTTGAATTTCACACTCTTTAGCACAGGTTTTACAAGGCTGACCACATTCAGGGCGACGACGTAACCAGCTAAATAAACGAATACTATTACTGGTTGATAATGCAGCGCCTAATGGGCACAAATAACGACAAAAGAATTTGCGATTAAAGATATTGATAATCAAGAGTACTGATGCATATAAAACAAATGGCCATTCTCGATCAAACTTTAATAAGAACGTTGTTTTAAAAGGTTCAACTTCAGCGAAATGTTCAGCCAGTGATAATGATTCCATCGACAAACCAAAAAGTGCTAATAGAATCAGATATTTAATGGCCCATAATCTTTCATGCACGGCCCAAGGTAATTCAAATTGTGGTATTTTTATGTAGCGAGCAAAGATATTCATCAACTCTTGTAAAGCGCCAAATGGGCACAACCAGCCACAATAAACCGCCCGGCCCCATAAAATCATGGTAACGGCTGCCGCTCCCCATAAAATAAATATAATCGGGTCGAGTAAGAATAAATCCCACGAAAAATCAGACATTAAGGCTTGTAAGAAAGTAAATACATTGACCACAGACAACTGGCCACCCCATGACCAACCAATAAAGACGACAGTAATAATCAAAAACAAATGACGGAAGTTGTGCATAAAAGTTGGGTGGCGTACCAATATATCTTGAAAAAACAAACTCATGACAACGATAGCAAGTAAAATAATCAAGATAATGACTTCAGCTTCTTTCTCTTGCCAAACTTCTTGAATCAAGGTTAACTCTGGCTCAGGATAAATAAGAGCTGGACGGTCAACATACTTATCTAATGTGTGATAATCGCCTTTGAAAGAGGTAAATAAGCTATCGACTGCGCCTAATTGGCGGCGAACAAGTAACTCCACCTGCCAATCAACACCGGGGTTAAACTGGTGCTCGGCACGGACAATAAATAATGACATTTCTTTAAATCTAGGTGCGCCAGCAATATAAAGATCAGTAACACGGTTATGATCTAAATCACGAAAGGCAAAGGCTTCGTTATTTTGTAGTATTTGAATACGATCAAAAATACCGCCACGCACATAACCCGACCCTTTATAAGAATAGCCATTTCCCAGCATAATAATGGCATGTTCACCCTCTTTAAGGCTTGCCATTAACCATTGATATTCACTATCGCCTAATAAGTTACGACCCACCGTTGGGATATCAGCCTGAGCAAAGTAAATTTCAGCAAACAGCTGTTGTTTCTGCTCTGCACTTGCTTCATCAACATGCTCAACTCTAGTCCCCGCAAACGCTTCATCAACTATTTTTCTATTTAAGGCTAATTTTCGAATGGAGCCGTCACCAAGGAGTCCTTGCCAATCAAGCTTTTGATAGACATCTGGGTATATTCTGGACATAGGTTGAATAATGTCTTGGCTAGCTTTAATAATACCTAAAGAACGAGCGACTTTTGTTGCCGCTTTAGTAATTGCTACATTCATCACCATGACAGTAACAGTTGCACCAGAAAGCCCATCGATATGAATAACGCCTTCCTTGTTATTCCCACCGACCTTTAATCTGTCACTGACGTTTAAACCATTATATTGATCAGCAAATTCATACAGTTTACTTTCAGGGATGCCAGCAAGAATAATAGGTTCATGATGCTCTAGAACTTTAGCTCCCAAATAAACACCTGCTGGGCTAATGGCGACTAACATATTGACTGGCTCACCAGAATAAGCTGGCATTTTAGCTAAGTCGTTTGTTTCAAAAGCATAGCCAATAATGTCTTTGTCTTTATATATGGTCCAAATTAACGGTTCACCTTGCTTATCTGATATTGATGTTGCTTCTGGGAATATTTCATGGATAAGTGGAATAGGGTCTTTAGGCGGGCTAACAAACAAAGCTTGTGCAGGCATTACTACAGATAAAAATATCGAAAGCATTAATAGCAAACTGTTAATTTTAGATGTCTTTACTCTATTCTTAGCCATGACTTAACATTCTTTTATTTAATTTTAATTCAGTAAACCTAAAGGTACTACTGCGACAATATGTCGCATATATTACGCTCACGGTTAAACAGTGATCTGATGTAGATCAATAAACAAAAGAAAAATAACCCTCCAAAATATAGGGTTAAAGAAACATTAGTATCAGGAAAGGTAACAACTAGCGTCGTAGAATATCTGCAGTGGCTGTAGAGTGATAACGGTGGTGTTTCAATTTAGGTAATCGATAATCGAGCTTAGTTTAGGGGCAGAGCTCTACTGGCAGCGGATAATAATGACGATGGTGGTTATGGTATCAATGGTGGTTATGGCAGCAATGGTGTCATTACTCGCAATACTAGCAATACTAGCAATGCAGAATAAAAGTCAGTTTAGAAGCAGAACTCTACTGGCAGCAGATAAAGTCGACAACTAGTATCACTATCGTATATTGATATCTGGTGTAGTATTAATGTCGCCATCTTCGCTTATAGTTGCTGGTGTACCATTTTTTAAGACAAGAACAGCAGTACTGCCACTCGATGTAAACCGGGTAAAGCGGAGTTCATAGCCATATTTAGTTAAACTTAGTGCAGCAAAACGTTGAGCTAACGTTAATTTTTTCCAATTATTATCAGATTCAAACTCACTGTCATCAAAATATTGTCGCCGTTCGATTAAATTATTTCTCTCGGGTTTATTTTCCATAGTGCGGCTCAATACTGTATTTAATATTTGGTTCAACAAAATAACAACTCGACAACTTTAATGAGTGGGATTTATCGGTTAACAACCTTAACTCGACACTTAAATTAAGCACAAATTATTCCAAGATTAAAATACTGTTATTTAACAACGAACTGGAGATAAAGCATTCTGTACTTACGACTAGATTTAGCGTTAGTGTAAAAAAAATTGACGAATAATTATTAAGCAATCATGCTGGATTTTATTACTGAGATAATAAATAAAAGTCATTATGATTTTAGCGTAAAACACCTGACTCTTTAATGCACTGATAAAAAAGCCAGTAATAAATACTGGCTTATACATAGGTTATAAATATGTGAGGTTATTTTACTGTTACTTTAGCAAATTTACGTTTGCCAACTTGGTAAATAGCCGTAGTCCCCGAAGCAATACGTAACTTGCTGTCGGTAATTTTTTCACCTTCAATTTTAGCCGCCCCTTGCTTAATCATTCGCATGGCGTCTGAAGTACTCGCTACTAAGCCCGCTTCTTTTAGTAGGTTAGCAATAGCGATGTCACCACTGTCATCAGCTATCTGAACTAATTTATCCTCAATTTCATCAGGCATTGCGCCTTTTTGAAAACGATTAATAAATTCTTGATGTGCCGCCTCAGCCGCGGCATCATCATGAAAACGAGCAATTAACTCTTTGGCTAAATCGATTTTCACATCGCGAGGGTTCATTCCTTCAGCAATTTTTGTTTTATAAGCAGCAATTTCTTCCATTGGCTTAAAACTCAACAGTTCATAATAGCGCCACATCAATACATCAGAAATAGACATTATTTTACCAAACATTTCTGTTGGGCTATCCGTTATACCAATATAGTTATTAAGCGACTTAGACATTTTCTGTACACCGTCTAACCCCTCTAAAAGAGGCATCATTAAGACCGTTTGCGGTCGTTGCCCCTCTGATTTTTGTAATTCGCGCCCCATTAACAAATTAAATTTCTGATCAGTGCCACCTAGTTCAACATCAGCCTCTAAGGCTACAGAATCCCAGCCCTGAACGAGAGGATACATAAACTCATGAATGGCAATAGATTGACCGCTGGTGTAACGTTTTTTGAAATCATCACGTTCCATCATACGGGCAACCGTCTGACGAGATGCCAGTTTTAACATACCAGCAGCGCCTAGCTTATCCATCCAGGTAGAGTTAAAAGCAACCGTTGTTTTAGCTGGGTCTAGAATTTTAAAAACTTGTTCTTTATAAGTTTCAGCATTTGCCAGCACGTCTTCTCTTGTTAACGCTTTACGCGTAACATTTTTACCGGTTGGATCACCTATCATGCCAGTGAAGTCGCCAATTAAGAAAATAACTTCATGGCCAAGTTGTTGAAACTGACGCAACTTATTAATTAATACCGTATGACCTAGATGTAAGTCTGGTGCTGTAGGGTCAAACCCTGCTTTAATTTTTAGTGGCTTTCCCGTTTTTAATTTTTCTAGTAATTCACTCTCTAGCAAAATTTCTTCTGCACCACGCTTAATTTCAGCAAACGCTTGGCTGACATCAGTCATCGACTTAGCTCCAAAAAATATAATCATAATTTATTGCTCGATTCTACTGCAATAATGCCTTGGGTGAAAAGCCTTAAGTTAATATTTAGGGCAATTGTTCTATTTTTTAATTATTGCAGCTTGTTTTTTAAGGAAGAAGTGCCGCTGAGTCCCCGAGATCACTCACCTTTACGGTAATTAAATTTTACTCAAGGCTATTTTTTGATATAGTAAACGATAGCTATCGTATTAAGATACATGAAATTAGGTTGTAGTCTGTTGAAAAACATAAAAAAATTCTATTTACAGTTACCAAAACCGCATAGGGTAATTATTAGCTCATTCAGCATAATTGTGTTGTTGTTACTCCTTATTCCTTCGGAAAAGGCAACAGCCAGTCGTCAATTGACAGATACGTCACTAGAAATAGGTAAACGTTACGCATTAGCTTTACCTGAAGTTGAAGATATCTCCTTAGACACGCCTGCTAGCAATATCGAATCATCAATAAATAAAGAAAATATAACGGCACCTATTAACAGTGAAGAAGAGACACTAACCTGGAAAAAAGCAAAAGTACGCAGTGGTGACTCTCTTGCCAAAGTATTTAAACGCCTTGGCTATAGCGCGAGAACAACATACGACGTGAGCTCAGCAAAAGGTGACTACAGTAAATTATTGAAAAAAATTAATGTTGGTGATGTCTTTCATATAGGCCAAAACGCAGCAGGAGAGCTAGCAGTACTGACCTACTCTTTATCAAAAACAGAAACCTTATATGTAAAACTAATTGATGATGGCAGTTACCAATCAAGTAAAGAAACCAAAACGGTAGAAATTCGAGAAACTATTGCCCACGGTGTTATAAAAAGTAATTTTTGGAATGCTGGTATTGAATCAGGTTTAAACGATGCACAAATAATTAACCTTGCTAATATTTTTGGTTGGGATATCGATTTTGCCTTAGATATTCGTGAAGGGGATAGTTTTCATGTTGTTTTTGAAAATCGATATGTCGATGGCGATCATATAGGTACAGGTAAGATTCTTGCCGCTGAATTTATTAATAAAGATGATCCTTTTCAAGCCATTCGCTTTACAGACGGCGAATATTATTCTCCTGATGGCAGAAGTATGCGCAAAGCTTTTTTACGTGCGCCGGTAAACTTTAGGTATATTAGTTCAAATTTCAAACCAAAGCGTTTTCATCCTATTCAAAAGCGCTGGAAAGCTCATCGTGGTACTGATTACCGTGCAAATAAAGGTACACCTGTTGTAGCTGCAGGTAATGGGAAAGTGACCCATTCAACCTATAACAAATATAATGGTAATTACGTATTTATTCAGCATGGTAATGGCATTGAGACTAAATATTTACACTTTTCAAAACGAAATGTTAAAAAAGGGCAACGGGTAAAGCAAGGTGACGTTATTGGTTATGTCGGCTCAACTGGCATGTCAGAAGCATCACATTTACATTATGAATTTTTACTTAATGGCGTACACCGTAATCCAAGAACGGTAAAGTTACCTGATGCTAAACCCATTAATAAGAAATATGCTGCTGAGTTTTCGGTATTATCAAGCCAACGCTTAATGGAACTTTCAGGCTCTAGACAAGCTTTGTTGGCGATGCAGACGCATTAACCCTCTTTAGCCCAATAATAATTAGCGAGTATAAATGACAAAAGCTACGTTTTATATTGGGTTAATGTCTGGCACTAGTGCCGATGGCATTGACTTAGCCCTTGTTGACTTTACTAGTGGAAGTGCCGAACTAGTTGCTAGTTATTATCAAGCATATGACAATGTCACTCGACAAAAAATCACTGAGCTTTATCTACCCAATCATAACGAAATAGACAGAGCCTTTTCACTTGATATTACTCTTGCCCATCAATTTAGTGAGGCAATAAGTACACTATTAGACAAAGAAAACTTAGTAGCTGCTGATATTATTGCTATTGGTAATCACGGTCAAACCATTCGACATCGCCCAACTCAAAGCTCTGCTATTGAAGCGCCTTTTACTTTACAAATAGGCTGCAATCAAACGTTAGCGGTATTAACCGGCATTAGAGTTATTGGTGACTTTAGAACAAAAGATATTGCCTTAGGTGGACAAGGTGCTCCTTTAGTCCCTGCATTTCACCAATTCTTATTACCTGCCACTGAAAAAGAAACTTTTTTAGTGAATATAGGCGGCATAGCTAATATCACTTTTTTGCCTAAAAAAAACTCGTCTAAAAGTGTATTAGGCTTTGATACCGGCCCAGGGAACGCTCTTTTAGATGCATGGTGCTTTGAACACTCAGGAAAGAGATTTGACAATAACGGCGACTGGGGAAGCTCTGGAACGATTAACCAAGCACTATTAATACAGTTACTAAGTGATGACTACTTTTTGTTATCAGCCCCCAAAAGTACAGGCCGTGAATATTTTACCTTGCAATGGTTAGCACCCTTTCTCACCCCATTACAAATAAGCGCTGTCGACGTACAAGCAACCCTCACCGCCTTAACTGCTTGTTCTATAGCCGCCGACATTAAAAAAACATCAAATTCAGCAGATGTATATTTATGCGGAGGAGGAATCGATAATAATTTTTGTTATAAGCTTATAAAGCAAGAGCTTAACAACTTCAATGTTAATAAGGTACATTCACTAAAGCTGAATAATAACGCACTTGAAGCAATGGCATTTGCTTGGCTCGCATTCGCTTATGACAAAAAAATCTATGGAAATATCCCAGCAGTAACAGGGGCTAGAAAGTCAACAGTACTCGGCTGTGAGTTTTTTGCCTAATTCACTCTAGACCTAAGTAACTTTATCTTTATAATAAAATATTACCTGTTTAAGTAAATATGCTCATTTAGCAGATTAATTGAACTAAACAATCTATTGTAAATCTAAATAACATAGGGTTTATTTATCAATGTCAACACAGCAATTTAGGCGAGGAGGTTCAATGGAATTTCATGATATTCATATTGGTATGAAATGCGGTAGTAAAAAAGGTAGTGGTACAGTCACCTGGATTGACGGTTCAACGCGCACTATTTATATGGCAAATACAGAAGAAAACAATAGCTTTGAAGTGGACTTTGAAGAAATCATAGAAGACCCTCAAGCACATAATAATACTGACGCCTATTATTAATCACTATGGTGACCCATTACATAAAATAAAAAGCCTCTTTTTAAAGAGGCTTTTTATTCGATAATAAACTTTTATTTCAATAGGTTAACCGCCAACCTTCAAATTGGGTAAGTTAGTATTTGCAATCGTCGATAATACAAGTGAGACCATAAAAAAGAAGAATGTTGTTGCCCCTATCGTCGCTCGAAACACCTCATCATTGTTCTCTGAAAACGTTAAAACTCCGCCAAAAACCATGGCAAGCATAAAACAAATAATGCCAGTAACCTTAGCCAATTTTTGTAAAAAACCTTTTTTGGTTTGTGTTAACTCTGTAGTTATTTCTTTGCTTGTGCAATTTTCGCCATTTTTATGTGCTGACATCGTAGAACTCTCCTCAATGATCAATAACCGTATAATAAAACAACACGTTGATCATAATTAAACACCGCCATTTTTTGTTAAATATAACGGCTAAATATTACATTTTAAATTGTGATAATTGCTGATTAAGCTCGTAAGCTAACTCGAGTAACTGTTCACTTATCTCTTTACCACGTATCGCATCTTTACTTGATTTTTCTGCAACGTCACTAATATTGACAACATTGACATTAATTTCGTCAGCCGCTAAATTTTGTTGCTGTGCTGCACTAGCAATTTGTGTGTTTAAATCATCAAGCTCTGTTATTTGCGACGTTATTTCCACTAATAAACTGGCTACATTCGTTACATCTTCTGCCTTTTCATTTGCCTGCTGACTAACATCATTCATAGAGTTAACCGCATTACTGGCATCGACTTGTAATCCCCTAATCGTTAACTGGATTTGGTCAATAGACTCTCTGGTACGCGTGGCTAATGAGCGCACTTCATCGGCAACCACTGCAAAGCCTCGCCCTTGCTCTCCGGCTCTTGCTGCTTCAATAGCGGCATTCAATGCCAATAAATTGGTTTGTTCGGCAATACTGGTTATTACTTCTAAAACACCTCCTACTTCATGAGTTTTGTCGCTTAATGCAGCTATCATAGCGGTATTATCAATTACCTTATCACGCAATAAACCAATGCCATCTTTAGCATTTTCAACTAATTCCAGGCCTTGCGTTGCTTTTTCTCGTACCGACAGTGAATTCTCAGCGGCGGTTTGAGTATTACGATGTACTTCACTCGCAGATGTATCTAGTTCATTAATTGCAGCGGCTACAGAGTCGGTGCCGTTCTTTTGTTCAAGCACAGCCGCACGCATTAAATTCGATATTTCATCAACACTTTTTGCTGAATCAATTAATTTGTCTGTTGTTGATGAGATGGATAAAAAACTTGTTCTAAATTTTTGCATCATGCTATTCAATGCCACACTTACTGCACCTAATTCATCATCATGATGTACTTTGATTTCTTTGTTCAAATCTAAATTATGTTCTACATCGTTAATGGTTTTTCTAAGTCGTTTGAGGCGACTAAAAATCAATTTTTTTATGGTTAAACTTAATAACCAAAAGCTAACAACAGTGATAACTAACTGTAGGATCGCTGCTTGAGTTATAGAACTCATAATTTGCTGGTCAACTTTAGACAGATCATAGGTCACCTTTACCGCGCCTAATATTTCATTTTCTTTGACTTGATGACAGGTTAAACAGTTAGTGCCACGGTAATCTGAACTGGCACGAATAGGCGAAATAAAACTCATCATTCGCTTACCGTCACGTTCAAAAACATCAAACGCTTTAGTGCCGTTTATACCTTGTTGTTCAAAATTACCGACCGCTTTTTGATCAGCAAAACCGTCACCAAAAATAGCCGTTAAAGCAGGCGCTCGAATAATACGTGCCTCAACAATTTCATCTTGGCTCTGTATTTTATTTTGTATTAACTGACGATTTACTATTGTCCCGGTTAACATCATAGTATTCACAGAGTCAAAATAATTAAGTGCTAAACTTTCTAGGTTACGTTCAACAAAATTTTCACTGAGCTCTTTTTCATCATAATAAAAGAATATGACTGTGGTACTTAAGAACGCTATTGCGATAAGTACTAATGCAGCATTAATCTTTACTGCCAATGATAGTGTAGAAAACATTGTGTTCATGAACCCGATAGTTAAAAGTCATTAAAGTGTAAATTATTATCATAATAAAACTTTGATTTACTTTAACAATCGAGCATATATTTTTATCTATTTATAATAAAACCAACCATTTTATAACTCATCTCTTTACTTATTTATTATCTTCATAGATCGAGGGCAATTGTAGAAATGGAATAAAGATGGAAACCGTTAAATACAATCGGAAACTGGAATTATTAAGTTTAAGCGCAGTATCTGCCACAAAGCGGTCTAAATTTACGAATAAAAATCATCCTTCGTAACGATCTCTTTGATACGAAACCGGACGTTAGCCTTGGCTTATCTAGCGACAAGAGAACCGATGAAAATCAGCCCTGCGTTAGATAATAGAATTGTTCTAAATTTCATCAGGAATCTATAAAGTCAAAAATTCTAATTTGATTAGAAAATACCAAAGCGGACATTAAATTAATATGATTTTAGGTATTAAATTCTATGGCGCTTCGGGGCACTAAGCGTATATGGATTTGATCTGATTTAGATTGCTTATTAATGTTTTAAAAATCAGGTGTTCATTTGAAATTTCATTGTAAATCAATTTGTTCCTTGTGATTAATAATCAATGTGATATATTTTTTGTGACTAAAAAAAGAACACATTGGAATTGTGTAGCTTTTTAAATGGAATATCAAACATGCATAGGGTTAAGGATGAATAGCAACAATTGTGAAATTAGTCACGTTCGTGAGTATTAGTCGTTAGTCGTTAGTCTTTTAAGTTAGAAGTAAATGCATTTTGTTGTTCCAATAATTTAATTATAACAACAGGTAAGTTAAATGATTGATAGAACAAAAAAAACAAACTACATCCGTTTAAAAACGTTTACATTAAACATAGTTAAACTTGTGATGACACTCACTTTTAGCTTTGTATTCACAATTAGTATAGTGTCGGCTAATGAAGTAATAAAAAAGGATAAAGGAACACGTATAGAGCAAAGAAATGCCATCAAAAAAATTGGTAACCTCAGTAAATTAAAGTTTAACGCACATGGCATGCCATCAAATATCGAAGGTGAATTAGGTTATTACAACCCAGCGACACACGATAAAGATATTAATAAGTTAATTAAAAATATTGGCGCTATATATCATCTACAAGCTAACCAGTCTTTTAAAATAAGAAGAGTTAATAACTCATCAACGGGTTATCATACTCGGCTAGACTTATATGTAAATCACATAAAAGTAGAGGGTGCTGAATTCATTATTCATACCGACAACAATAATAATATTTATGCTATCAATGGTAATGTTATTTCTTCTGAAAATTTGGCCATTCAAGCTTTAATCACTCAACAGCAAGCGCTTAATGCATCATTAGATATATTAAGTGATAACAAAAATATAAATATCCTAGATCAGCCCAAGTTAATTTATGTGGTTGATGCTTTAGGGGGTGCTCATTTGTCATGGTTATCTTTAATTGAATATAAGGATAATAATGGTAGTCAATACCTTGATAAGATTTATATTGATGCCACAAATGCTCAATTTATCATGCGAACACCTCAAATTCATAACGCTTTAGATAGAGAAATACGCAGTGCTGGCAATCAAGATATCCCTTTAGGAACAACAACTCTTATCTCTGAGGGAGGCTCATCTTCAGACACTACCGCTATGGATGTCTATGAACATCTAAAAACAACGTATGATTATTTTAATAATAAACAGGGTATTGACTCTTTTGATGATAATGGCACAAGCCTAAAAGCGACTATTCATTATGTAGTAAGTGATGTAGGACAGCCAGATGAAAAAAATATTGGCCGTTGGGATTCAAACAATAAAAGGTTCCTCTTTGGTGATGGGGATGACAGCCTGTTTTCTTCTTTAGGACGTTCTTTAGATATTGTCGCCCATGAATATACTCATGGAGTATCGAATGAAATAGGCCCGACATTTATCTATCAACAGGGTGCTAACGGTAAATTTATTGGTGAGTCAGGAGGAGTAAGCGAAGCTCTTAGTGATGTTTTTGCTACAGCTGTTGATATTTTTAAAAACGGTCAAACAAGCAATACTTGGCTCCTTGCTGAAGATGTATGGAAACCAGCCGTTAGTGGTGATGCCATGCGGTATATGAATAACCCTACTAAAGATAATAATTCATTAGATTTTTATTTAGACCTCACTTCTAATACTGAGGTCCATGATAGCTCAGGCATAATCAACCTTGCTTATTACTTGTTGGTCAATGGCGGTTTTCATCCACAAGGACGAACCAGTCACCCTGTAGAAACGGGGGTTGGCCATACAAAAGCAGAAAACATCTTCTTTCAAGCACTTACCCAATACATGACTAGCGCTGAAACCTTTATAGATGCGATGGAACATACGGCAAGAGTTGCCCTACAAGTACACGGTAATAATTCAAATGAACACAAAGCGGTTTGTGCTGCATGGAGTGTGGTTGGTATACCTAATGACAGCTCGGTTTATTGCGCTAGCAGCCTGCCAAACAAAACAACTTGGCTTAATAAAAGTTACTCTTGTTCAAATGGTGGGGCATTAATTAATACTTCTTGGGGAATTGTTAATGGCAGTTTAGCTTCAGGAGAGTTTTATCAGCTTGAACACCGTAATGGAAAATACGGTGTTTGGGCAAAAATATTACCCTATAGCCAATCAACAAGTCACAGTGAAATTTATTTTAGTGGTTTGCAATATTTTAAAGCAAGAGTCTGTAACCATATGGGTGACTGTGGCACAGCAACGTCAACTTTAGTAAATGCTAGTTGTGGTGGCGGTGGTGGCGATTTGTAATAAATTAAGCTCAGGTGTTGTTAGAGTATAATAATTACCAATATCATCTGAGCGTACAATAAACGGTTGACTTAAAATTAAACTAATTGAGATATAAAATGAAAATTAACAATCTTTTGATACTTGTAATTATCTGTTTTATTAACGCTTGTCAGGGTGATTCAGAAGAAAAAGCAGAGCCAATAGCTGAACAAAAATATTTACTGGCTGTGACCTATGATAACTATGCATGGGGGGCAAGTCATGCAGGGATTTTTGTTGATATTGAAGGCAACTTTTATCATTATTATCATGATAAAGGGGATAATGATGGTTACCTTTCAGTAAATGAAGTGGCAGAGCAGTCAGAAATAGAACTCACTAAAGTGATGGGGGGCGCTGGGACTTTACTTGAAACTTTAGATATTGAAGTTATCAAGGAAATTAAAAGTATTGCCAGTCGGGTGACTTCTCATAATTTTACTGAGTCGCAGCAACGTTGTCATGATTCTGGAAGTATACGTTTTTTTAGCTTTTATTTTAATATAAACACTCAAATGTATACTCCAACTCTACTAGAGAAAACTGGTGGATTGGCACAAGTTAATCTTTCACCTTCTGCAAAAGAATTAGTGAATTGGCTGGACACTAAATCAAGTGAATATCAGTTAGGTCTTAATTCAGATGATTGCAGTTATATACCTGAAGATTAATATTATACGACTTTACTTTTGTGAAAATTCTTATAACTCTATAGCACTTTTGGGGATATATGACCTTAAAGTTAACAATCTAATTTCGGTGCATCCAAGATGATTCTAATGTCCGCTTTTGAAATTGGGAACATAATTGTACGTTCAATATTAAGTGAATTTTAGAGTACAAATAAATAAAATTTGTTGTAGTAGCTCAGACCAGTTCTGCCGTTAGTAACTCAAAAGCTAACTTCCGCTTTTGGCTAGTAGTTGCCCTAAAGAATAAACAGGAGTTAACGTCAACAATGCCGACTTTCCTGACTGTAATACTAAAATATAATCATAATAAGAAACAGACAGTTCGCGTTTGAATAGATCAGATAAGGCGTCTTTTTTGTTGCAGAAAACTTTATAAAGCATCTAATGAAAACATACCAACAGAATCTACTTTTAGCCAAAGCATCAACAGATAAAGAACGTTACCAGCAGGTGTGCCTGAGCGCTTAGAAAACTTAACTTGACGTCACATTATATTAAAGCCAGTGCTCTTCCATGTTGAATTGAAAGTATTGTTAAACTTAAGGTTTGCTTGTTCAAATAGATCAGCCGTTAGTGATGATAAGTTTAAGATGTTTGTGGCAGAATTCACTCGATGTCTCTTTTGGCTTTTTACGTTGTCTAGTTAACAAGTATTTACCACATTGAGACATCACTTATTTAAAATCATCGTCTTATTATCATTGTTTTATTATATTTGAATCCCGAAACTTGAGTTGATTTTATACAAAAATGTTTAGTTGTTATTTTAAACTTATCATACGACCTTTTTACGTTGCTCTGCTAATCCCATGGCGAGTATAAAAGGGTTTTCCTTTTGCTGCGCTATAAAATTAGCTTTGCTTTGTAAATTAAGCCAATGATGGCTGATCAAACTCTGCGCTACTGCGCCACCTAAGGTAGCACCTGGGCCCAGAATAATAAGCTTATCGGGCGCAAACTCTTTAATGGCTACCTCTATCGCTTTTGAAAAGTTATAAGGTTCTACCACTTGTGTATTAAGCGTGTAGTTATGTAATTGCTCAACATCGCAACTATAAGGTTGCCACACTTGCCCTAAGCCATCAATTAACGGTATTTCAGGGGCATTAAACAGTTGTGCTGGCAATAGTTCCACCGCCCGCTTTGAAACATCACTTAGCAGCGGTGTATGAAAAGCAGCATGGTTAAATAAATTCATTGGATAACGATCTTGCACCACAGGCAGTAACGCTTCTAACGCTTTCAAACCGGCCTTGTTACCACCAAATACTATATAACCACCTAAATTAATCGAGACATAAACTTCACATTCACTTTGTTGATTTGCTTGTGCTAACCATTGCATAACCTTGTGTTCTTGCTCTCGCTCAATATTCCACTCATCGTTAATGATTGGATATATCATTTGTCCGCCAATCACACCTTTTGTCATCATCGAGCCCATGGTATTAATTAGCTTAATAGCTTGTTTGGGCTTTAATGCGCCAGCAACCGCTAATGCTATATACCAACCCATGGAGTTGCCAGTAACCGCGACAATGTCGAACTCGTCTTTATTAATGGCTTGATAATCTGATAACGCACAAGCATAAATAAGTGCCGAAGCATTTTCACCAGCTGTATGGGTACGCATGCTGTAATTTTCCATACCATCAAGTTCAGAAACTTTCATTTGCCCTTGGCTGTCGCGAAAATCATCAATTAGAGAAACTATTTCGGTTTTATCGCTATGCAAACGCTGTAAATATCCTAGTTCTTCTTTATTGTAGGTACCTCGGCCAGGGCAAATAACTACCGCTCTTTGCTTTTTCTTATTCATGGCTTTTACTGGTGCTCTATCGGTATTTTTTATTGACGAACTCATTGGCAAATCTCCTTCGCAGCATCGACAATATTCTTAACCGATGGTAATACCTCATAGGCTGCAGCGCCTAGAGGAATAAAGCTATCACTGGCGGTAACGCGTTTTATTTTAGGACATTCACTTGTTTTCTCATGAATTAAAGTCACTAGCGCTTCACTAATTGAGCCCGTTTGACGACATTCATCAACAATAAGCACATGCTCACAATCATTCACTTGCGCCAAAATACCTTTTTCATCTAATGGTGCTAACCAACGTAAATCAACAACACGTGCATCAATACCCTGCTCTGCTAATTTTGCTTGTGCTTGGCACGATAAATAATTGCCATTGCCATACGTTAAAATACACAGTTGTTTACCTGAGCCAGCAACCTTAACGCCTAAATCGATACTGCTGTCTGCCAATTCAGGAGGCAGATACTCAAAGGTCCATAAACCATCACCTTCTTGGTGTAGGTCTTTCGCCATGTACAATGCTATTGGCTCTAAAAATATCACCATACGTTGTTGCTCTTGCGCTAAACGCACACTAGCGCGCATCATTTCAACTGCATCGGCACCATTTGACGGACAAGCGATGATTAATCCTGGAATATCGCGAAAAACGGCAAAAGAGTTATCATTATGAAAATGACCACCAAAACCTTTTTGGTAGGCCAAACCCGCAATGCGGATCACCATGGGATTAGTAAATTGCCCATTTGAGAAAAACGGTAATGTCGCCGCTTCGCCACGAATTTGATCTTCAGCGTTGTGCACATAAGCTAAAAATTGAATTTCAGGGATAGGTAAAAAACCGTTGTGCGCCAAACCAATAGCGGTACCTAAAATCGTTTGCTCATCTAACAAGGTATTAATCACCCGGCTTTTGCCAAAACGTTCACATAACTTTGCCGTAACGTTATAAACGCCGCCTTTTTTGCCAATATCTTCACCGCACATAACAATACTGGGATATTCAGCCATCAAGTCCATCAATGCCCAGTTAATCAATTTTGCTAAATGCTGTTTTTTAGGTAGGTTATGTTTCTCATGTTTAAAAATTTCTGCGCGAGTTTTATCGCTAACTAACACCGAGCTTCGTGCTTTAGTAACGTTAGGTATAATGCTTGCCATTACGGCATTAGCACTGGTCAGTTTTTCCTTGCTAGCGGCATTTTCAGCAATAACCTCAATGCGCTTTTCAACGTCTTGATAAATATCGATTAGCTCTTCAGTCGTTAAAATATTGTTTTCTAAGATAATGCGCGCGGTGTGTAATAAAGGATCTTGAAACTCTGTTGCCGTAATGTCAGCCATATCACGGTAAACAAACTCAGCATCAGAGCCCGCATGCCCCAAAATACGCACAGTGCGGATATGTAAAAACACGGGTTTACGCAATTCTCGAGCAATTCGCTCTGCTTCTTTTGCGGTTTTATAGGTATCTAAAATATTTAAGCCATCACAATAGAGGTAAGTTAAGCCGGCTCTATTTTCATAATTAGCGGCGATCCAGCCTTCCGGTGTAGCCGTTGAAATACCAATACCATTATCTTCACAGACAAAAACAATTGGCATAGGTATAGACTGATAAGCTGCCCAAGCTGTGCTGTTAATTGCCCCTTGTGTAGTGGAGTGATTCGATGAAGCATCACCAAAGTTACAAATAATGACGCCATCGTCTGGGATCTCACCTTTATGCGCTAAACGTTTTGCTAACGGAATGCTATATGCAGCGCCCATCGCTTTAGGCAAATGCGACGCTATGGTACTTGTTTGTGGTGGAATAGAGAGCGCTTTACTACCAAGCACTTTATGACGACCGCCAGAGATAGGGTCATCTTTTGATGCAGCAAATGACAATAGCATGTCATATAAAATCGTTTGTCCTGGTACTTGCTTACTTCGCTGAATAACAAACGCACCGCTGCGATAATGCAAAAATGCCATATCTGTCGGACGAAATGCCTTAGCATAAGCAGCATTACCCTCATGACCTGAGCTACCAATAGTATAAAAACTTTGACCTTTTTTCTGCATCACACGTGATTGCAAATCAAGGTGGCGACTCATTACTTGGGTTTCAAATAGATCAATAACTTCAGCTGAACTTAATCCAACATCACTAGGAGTTAAAGCACAAGTTGATTCAGGCAAAGTTTGGGCGCGAACAAAGTTAATAAAGTTTTCTTTCACCAGCTGATTACGATCAGACATGATATCTCCACGGGGAATTATTATTATTATTATTATTATTATTAT